>CAZPMD010000011.1:0-35939 GCA_964587395.1 uncultured Hyphomicrobiales bacterium | reverse complement strand
CAGCCGAGCTCCAGCAGGCGCTTGCGCACCGCCTCGTCGGCCAGCGCCGCGCGGCCGGCGGCATTCAGGCGGTCGACGATGTCGCGCGGCGTGCCCTTGGGCGCGAAGATGGCGTTCCAGCCGACCGCCTGGAAGGCCGGCAGACCGCCCTCGGCACTGGTCGGCACATCCGGCGCGGTGGGCAGGCGGGCCGGCGTCGCCACCACGAAGGTCTTGAGGTTCTGCAACTGCGGCACGATGCCGACCGTCTGGTCGCAGACATAGTCGAGCTGCTTGCCGAGCAGGGCCGCCATCGCCGGGCCCGAGCCGCGGAAGGGCACGTGCTGCACCGGCGCACCGACGAGGTGGTGGAAGAAGACGCAGGTCAGATGCGAGGTCGAGCCGACGCCGCCATGGCCGTAGTTGAAGCGGGTCGGATTGGCGCGGATGAGCGCGATCATCTCCTGCAGGGTATTGGCCGGGAAGTCCTTGTGGGCCGAGATCAGCATCGGCGTGCCGGCGGCGTTGATCACCGGCTCGAAGTCCGTGCGCGGATCATAGGCGAGGTTCGGATAGAGCCCGACCGAAGCCGAATGGGTGCCGAGGTTGCCCATCATGATGGTGTAGCCATCGGGCGTGGCGCGCGACACGCGGGTCGAGGCGGTGGTGCCGCCTGCACCTGCGGCGTTCTCCACGACGATCGTCTGGCCGAGCGTGCGCGACATGTGATCGGCCATGATGCGGGCGATGATGTCGGTCGGGCCGCCTGCCGCAAAGGGCACGATCATGGTGATCTGGCGGGTCGGATAGGTCTGGGCCGCGGCCGGGGCGGCGGCAAGGGCGGCAAGGGCGGCAAGCCCGGCGATCAGGCGTTTCATCATGTCCTCCATGGTCCGGTTGCGCCGCATTGACTGCGGCTGCCTGTCTTGCGGGAACATCCCGTCAAAGGTGCTTCAGCCCCCAATGCTCCAGCAGCGGGATGAGTTCGCGTTGTGTCCTCAGCCGGTGAGCGCGCGCCGCAGCATGGGCGGTGCCCGGGTCACCGGTCCGAATGGCTGCGACGATGCGGCGGTGCTCGCCGATGGATTCGGGCAGCTCCCCGCGCAGGCGCAGCGTCAGCATCCGCGCACGGTGCACCTGGTCGTTGATGGTCTGGACGATGCGGACAATGCGGCCGTTGCGGGCGCCCTCGATCAGGGCCCGGTGGAAGGCCGCATCGGCGCGCCCCCAGGCGATCAGATCGCCGGTGGCGAGAGCCGCCTCCATCGCGTCCGTAAGGGTGGCAAGGTCGTCGGCAATAGCCAGCCGGTCAACGTCCGGCAGGGCCGCGACGAGTTCCGCCGCGCGCCCCTCGATGGCGACGATCACGTCGTAGATCTCGCGGATGTCGTCGGGGGCCAGCGTGCAGATGACGATGCCGCGCTTGGGCACGATGCGGACGAGGCCCTCCTCCTGGAGCTTCAGCGAAGCCTCGTGCACCGGCGTGCGGCTCATGCCGAGCCGCAGCGCGATCTCCTGCGCCGAGGCCTGGTAGCCCGGCGGAAAGGTGCTCTCGCGGATGGCCTCCTTCATCGCCGCATAGGCATCGTCGACCAGCGAGGGCCGCCTTTCCGCCGTCGTTGCCGTTCCGCCCGCCGCCATCGTCATCGCTCCTGGGCCATTTCCATATCATCTTCCATGGAAGCTGCAATGGATTATTGACAGGCGCCTTGCGGAGCGGCATTGGGACAGCCAGTCGAGAGAGGCACTCCCATGAAGACCTATCGCATCGCGGCCATCCCCGGAGACGGCATCGGCCAGGAGGTCATCACCGCCGGCGTGGAGGTTCTCCAGGCGCTTGCGGCGCGAGACGGCGGATTCGCCCTCGGCTTCGACCACTTCGACTGGGGCGGCGAGTACTACAAGCGGCATGGCCGCATGATGCCGGAGGACGGTCGCGCCCAGATCAGGAAGCACGACGCAATCCTCTTCGGCTCGGCCGGCCATCCCGACATCCCCGACCATATCACGCTCTGGGGCCTGAGGCTGGCCATCTGCCAGCCCTTCGACCAGTACGCCAACGTCCGACCGACCCGCATTCTGCCCGGCATCACCTCGCCGCTGCGCCATGTCTCGGGGCCGGAGCTCGACTGGGTGATCGTCCGCGAGAACTCCGAGGGCGAATATGCTGGCGTCGGCGGCCGGGTTCACCAGGGCCTGCCGATCGAGGCGGCGACCGACGTGTCGATGATGACCCGCGCCGGCGTCACCCGCATCATGCGCTTCGCCTTCCGCCTGGCGCAGTCGCGGCCGCGCAAGCTGCTCACCGTCGTCACCAAGTCGAACGCCCAGCGCTACGCCATGGTGATGTGGGACGAGATCGCTGTGGAGGTCGCGAAGGAGTTCCCGGACGTGACCTGGGACAAGGCGATCGTCGATGCCATGACCATGCGCATGACGCTCAAGCCCGAGACCATCGACACCGTCGTCGCCACCAACCTGCACGCCGACATCCTGTCCGATCTCGCCGCGGCGCTCGCGGGCTCGCTCGGCATCGCCCCGACTGCCAATCTCAACCCCGAGCGCGAATTTCCCTCCATGTTCGAGCCCATCCATGGCTCGGCCTTCGACATCATGGGCAAGGGCGTCGCCAATCCGATCGGCACGTTCTGGTCGTCTTCGATGATGCTCGATCACCTCGGCGAGCCGGCTGCATCGGCCAGGCTGATGCGGGCCATCGAGCGCGTCACCGCCGACCCCGAGCTGCATACACCGGACCTCGGCGGCAAGGCGACGACCCGCCGGGTGACCGATGCCGTGATCGCCGCCATTCACGCCGACAACGAATAGAAGCCCGCAAGCCCGACCTCTGGCGCCTTGCGCCGGGAGCGCCTATCACCTCGCCGCAGCACGCGGAGGATACCCATGGCCCGTTCCAACACCTACAAGCTCGCCGTCATCCCGGGTGACGGCATCGGCAAGGAGGTCATGCCCGAAGGCCTCAGGGTGCTGGAGCGCGTGGCGGCCAAGTACCGCTTCTCCGTCGACCTCGACCATCACGACTTCTCGTCCTGGGACTATTACGAGAAGCACGGCCGCATGATGCCGGAGGACTGGAAGGCGAAGATCGGCGGCTCGGACGCCATCTTCTTCGGCGCCGTCGGCATGCCCGACAAGATCGCCGACCACGTCTCTCTCTGGGGCTCGCTGCTGCTGATGCGCCGCGAGTTCGACCAGTACGTCAACCTGCGCCCGGTGAAGCTGATGCCCGGCGTGCCCTCGCCGCTGGCCAACCGCAAGCCGGGCGACATCGACTTCTTCGTGGTGCGCGAGAACACCGAGGGCGAATATTCCTCCGTCGGCGGCCGCATGTTTCCCGGCACCGACCGCGAGATCGTGCTGCAGGAGACGGTGATGACACGCGTCGGCGTCGACCGCATCCTGAAATACGCCTTCGAACTGGCGATGAAGCGGCCGCGCAAGAAGCTGACCAGCGCCACCAAGTCGAACGGAATCTCCATCTCGATGCCCTACTGGGACGAGCGCGTTGCGGAGATGAAGAAGTCCTACCCCGCCATTGCCGTGGACCAGTACCACATCGACATCCTGACCGCCCATTTCGTGCTCAACCCCGACCGCTTCGACGTCGTCGTCGCCTCCAACCTCTTCGGCGACATCCTCTCGGACCTCGGGCCCGCCTGCACCGGCACCATCGGCATCGCCCCCTCGGGCAACATCAACCCGGACCGCAAGTTCCCCTCGCTGTTCGAGCCTGTCCACGGCTCGGCGCCGGACATCGCCGGCAAGGGTATCGCCAACCCGGTCGGCCAGATCTGGTCGGCGGCGATGATGCTGGACCACCTCGGCGAACCGGAGGCGGCGGCGGCCATCGTCCGCGCCATCGAGGAGGTGCTGTCGAAGGCCGACTACCGCACCCGCGACCTCGGCGGCACGGCCGACACTGTGGCCTGCGGCAAGGCGATCGCCGACGCCATTTCCTGATTCACGTAAGTATTATCGACTAGAGTAGGTAGTTTGCACTAGGGTCATCCGGCGCGAAAACGCAGACTCTAGGAAAAACTGCGTATGTATCGACATGACCTCTCCGCTTAGCTTCCCGCCGGAATTGGCGGGGAGCTGGCGAAGATGGACTGGTCGACATTGAGTCTGGTCGGATTGTTCCAGGTCATCTGGATCAACATCATTCTGTCCGGAGACAATGCTGTCGTCATTGCCCTGGCGTGCCGGGGGCTTTCCGAGCGGCAGCGCCTCATCGGCATGGTCCTCGGAGCCGGCGTCGCGATCCTCCTGCGCGTCGTCTTCACGCTCTTCGTCGCAAGCCTGCTCGACCTGCCCTTCCTGCGCCTCGCCGGCGGCGTCCTGCTGTTCTGGATCGCCATCAAGCTCGTCACCGACGAGGGTGACGAGGGAGACCATGTCGAGGCCTCCGACAAGCTCTGGTACGCCGTGCGCACGGTCGCCATCGCCGATGCGGTGATGAGCCTCGACAACGTGCTGGCCATTGCCGCGGTCGCCCGCGACAGCAAGGCGATGCTGGTCGTCGGCCTCATCATCTCGATCCCGCTGATCGTCGCTGGCGCCTCGCTGATCATGAAGATGCTGGAGCGCTTTCCCATTCTCATCTGGGCCGGCGCCGGGCTGCTGGGATGGCTTGCCGGCGACATGATGCTGAACGACCCGATCATCCGGAACGCCATCGGCACCGACGCCGTGCATCGCTTCGAACTGCCCGCCGAATTCGTCGGCGCGCTCTTCGTCATCGCCACCGCCTATCTCATCCGCAGGGGACGTCGCGAGGCCGCAATCTGACGGACGGAGTGGAAAAACGCCGTACCCCTGCTGACACAGGCATTTTTACGTACTATGTCGCCTTCACTCGGCCGCCCCGGCGGTCTCACGGGATGGACGCGGCATGGAAAGTCAATTCTGGATCGGGCTCCTCCAGATCATCTGGATCGACCTCCTGCTCTCCGGCGACAACGCCGTCGTCATCGCCCTCGCCTGCCGCGGCCTGCCGGAGAAGCAGCGCAAATGGGGCATCCTGCTGGGCGCCGGCGCGGCGGTGGGCCTGCGCATCCTTTTTGCGCTGATCATCACCTACCTGCTGGCCGTTCCCTTCCTGAAGCTCGTCGGCGGCATCCTCCTTTTCTGGATCGCCACCAAGCTGATCGTCGGCGAGGAAGGCGGTGACGGACACGGCAACATCGAGGAGAGCGACAATCTGTGGAAGGCGGTGCGCACGGTGGCCATCGCCGACGCTGTCATGAGCCTCGACAACGTCATCGCCATCGCTGCCGCCTCGCACGGCAATGTCTGGCTCTTCATCTTCGGCCTGGCGCTGACCATCCCGCTGATCATCTTCGGCTCGACACTGATCCTCGGCATCATCGAGCGCTATCCGCTCTTCGTCTGGGCGGGCGCCGCCCTGCTCGGCTGGATCGCCGGCGAGATGCTGCTCAGCGATCCGGTCGTGCTGCGCCAGCTCATGGCCTGGGGCACGGGTCTCGTGACGCCTGTCGAGGTCAGCCAGAGCTACCCGGCCGGGCTTAAACCGGTCGCCCTCGCCCACTACGGATCGGCGGTGATCGGAGCCCTGATCGTGCTGGCGCTCGGCTACGTCATGCGCAAGCGCCGCGACGAGGCCGCCGCCAACCATTGAGCCCTCTGTGACTCAGACGCGACGATGCCCGCCCTGGTGGCGGGCATTTTCGTTGAGCGAGCCGCGCCTGGCTGCTCCTCAGGCCCGCGTGATGGACCCCGGCGTGACCTGCAGGATGTCGGCCCGCCGGCCGAGGGCCGCGAAGGCATGGGGGTCGGCGCCGGTCATCCACACCTGCGATCCCAGCGCCTCCAGCGCGTCGTAGAGCGCCGCACGGCGCTCCGGATCGAGATGGGCAGCCACCTCGTCCAGCAGCACGATCGGCGTGAAACCTGCCATGCCCGCGACGAGCCGCGCATGGGCGAGGACGAGGCCGATCAGCAGCGCCTTCTGCTGGCCCGTGGAGCAGCGCTCGGCCGGCGCACCCGTCGGGCCGTGCACGGCCAGAAGATCGGTGAGGTGAGGCCCATGGGTGGTGCGGCCGGCGGCCCTGTCGCGGTGACGGCTCTCGCGCAGTGCGGTCCGATAGTCGTCCTCCACCGTCACGGCGGGCCGCTCGAGCACCGCCACCTCGATGGCGCCGTCGAGCGCGAGCAGCGCCCAGGGAAAGGGTGATGACGGATCCTTCGTCGCCTCGATCAGTCCGGCCAGCCTGCGCACGGTCTCGGCCCGCGCCGCCGCGACGGCGACCGCCAGTTCCGCCGTTTCATGCTCGATGGCATCGAGCCAGGCCGGGTCGGGCGCCATCTCCTCGAGGAGACGGTTGCGCGAACGCAACGCGCGCTCCAGCGCATTGACCCGCGTGCCGTGCTCCGCGTCGACGGCGAGCACCAGGCGATCGAGAAAGCGCCGACGCTCGCCCGCCGAACCCAGAAAGAGTCCGTCCATGGCGGGGGTCAGCCAGATGACCCGGACATGATCGGCAAAGGCCGCCGCCGAACCGACCGGCACGCGATCCACCCGGCATTGCCGCGAACGGGCCTCCGGGTCGCCGCCGTCGATGCCGGTGCCGAGCACCGTCTCCCCGTAGGGGCCCTCGACCGTCGCGCTCACGGCCCAGCCGCCGTCCCCCTGGTCGAGGGCCGCCTCCGCCAGGGTGGCGCGCCGGAGGCCGCGCCCGGGGGTCAGAAATGACAGCGCCTCGAGCACATTGGTCTTGCCGGCACCGTTCGGGCCCACAAGCGCGAGGAGGCCGGCCTGCGGCTCCACCGTGACGGCGCGGTAGCTGCGGAAACGGGACAGGGCGATGCGGGTGACGCGGCCGCGCAGAGGCTGGCCCGCGTCCTGTCCGTCCTGCTGATCCAGAGCGTGAATCGCTGCACCCATGGGCCCTTATCGCCCGGCCGGGGAGGCCGGCGCCACAGCAAAAGCACCGGCCCGCGGCAGCAGGATCAAGCCGCGGGCTTGTCGTCCTCGTAGGTGAAGCGGAAATCGCAGTGCGAGGCGCCCTGCATGATGGTCTGGGTGCGCTCCAGCTTCAGCTTCGGGTCGTAGCCCTCGCAGAAGGTGCCGTCGCGCTGGCAGGAGAGCAGCGCGCCGATCTCGCCGAGGCCCATGGCCTTGTACATTTCCGAATAGCGGCAGCGGACCACGTTGAAGGCGTAGCTGTTCTCGCTGCGGCCCACCTCCTCGACGGTGAGCGCGCCCTCGGCCGTCCATAGCGGCTGCATGTCGATGAAGCCCTGCAGCGAGGTGCCGTTCGGAGACTGGGCGGCGAAGCGCGAGGCCTGCTCCAGCGCCGAGCGCCGCACCGCCTCGCCAATGGTCGAACGCGCCACATCGATGCCGTGGCTGTCCTTGAGCTGGTCGTAGACGTGCTTGAGGATTTCCGCCTCGATGCGCCGCTTCTCGATCATCGACAGGCCGGCAGGGTGGGCCGGTGGGGTCGCGGCGGTGGTCATGGGCAGGCTCCTTCGAACGGTTCGAAGGAGCAGGGAAACCCGGAACGCGGGGCCATGCAAGGCCCCGGACGCGCGGATCACCCGCGCGGCGGTGGAGCGGGCGTCAGGCGACGTTGGCAGGCGCCTGCAGGGCGCGGGCGCGCAGGCGCGGCTCGACCATCAGCTTGCGCGGCTCCGGGCCGTAGTAGCCGTCGAGATGCACCATCGGCCGCGGCTTGACGATGATCGAGATGATCCGCTCCAGCAGCGCCTTGCCGGAGATCGGCTTGGCGACGAACTCGTGCACGCCGAGGCGCGTCGCCTCCATCACGCGCCAGCGCTCCAGATGCGAGGTCAGCATGATGATCGGCACGTCCGGCACCGGGAAGGAGGAGGGATTGCGGACGATGCGGAGCATCTCCGCCCCGTTCAGCATCGGCATCTCCCAGTCGAGGATGACGATGTCCGGCGCATGGATGCGGATGTGCTCGAGGCCGGCCAGGCCGTCGGCGGCCTCGTGCACGGTCTTGATGCCGATATTGGTCAGGATGTTGCGCACAACCTTGCGCATGAACTGGTTGTCGTCGACGATCAGCACGTCGACGCTCGAGAGCAACTGCTCCGCCTTCTTGGAGATCAGGCCGTTCATGTCTTTTCCGCCGCCCCTGTGGCTGTTGCAGGGGACACTAGGCGGACCGTCTTGAACCGCGGCTAAGCCAATCGAGTCAATTTGAGCGAATTTGCATTTTCTCGCGCAGCGCCGTCGAGGACAGCGGCGACTTCAGTCCATGCAGGAAGATCCAGGCCGGCGGGTGCGCTCCGGCGAGCAGCCGCCCGTCGCTCTCGGCCATGCGGTAGCGGCCGAGCGTCTGCGCCGCGACGCCGGATGACGCCCTGAGGCTCGCGCCCGGCCGGTCCACGACGGCCAGCGGCAGCATGGCCGCGATGCCGCGCCAGTTCTGCCAGAGATGGAACTGGGCGAGGTTGTCGGCGCCCATGATCCAGACGAAGCGCACGCCGCGACACCGGGCACGGAGCTGGGCGATGGTGTCGAAGGTGTAGCGCGTGCCGAGCGCCGCCTCGATGCCGGTGACATGGATCGCCGGATGGCGGGCGAGCCGCCGCGCCGCGGCGATGCGCTCGTCGAGGGGCGCCAGACCGCGGCCGACCTTGAGCGGATTGCCCGGACTGACGAGCCACCAGACCGCATCGAGGCCGAGGCGCTTCAGCGCCGTCAGCGCCACCAGACGGTGAGCATCGTGCGGCGGATTGAAGGAGCCGCCGAACAGGCCGATCTTCATCCCCGGCGCATGGTGCGGCATGACGAGGCGGACGCCGGCGCGCGGCCGGCGCGAGCCGATGCGACTGCCATAGGGCCTCACGGACGCGTCTGCCCCGTGCCGCGCACGCGGTACTTGAAGGAGGTGAGCTGTTCGACGCCGACCGGGCCGCGGGCGTGCATCCGCCCGGTGGCGATCCCGATCTCCGCGCCGAAGCCGAATTCGCCGCCGTCGGCGAACTGGGTCGAGGCGTTGTGGAGCACGATGGCGCTGTCGACCTCGGCCATGAAGCGGTCGGCGGCTGCCTGGTCGTTGGTGACGATCGCATCGGTATGGTGCGAGCCGTAACGCTCGACATGGGCGATGGCGTCACCGAGGCCGCTGACCACCTTCACGGCGATGATCGCATCGCCGAACTCGGTGCCCCAGTCCTCCTCGCTCGCCGGCTTGACGCGCGGATCGACAATGCGGGCGAGGCTGTCGCCGCGCACCTCGCAGCCGGCATCCAGCAGGGCCGCCACCAGGGGGCGCAGATGCGTGCCGGCACAGGCCTCGTCCACCAGCAGCGTCTCCGCCGCGCCGCAAACGCTGGTCCGCCGCATCTTGGCATTGAGCACGATGTCCCTGGCCATGGCGAGGCTCGCGGCACCGTGGACATAGACATGGCAGTTGCCGTCGAGATGGGCGAAGACCGGCACCCGCGCCTCGTCCTGGACACGGGCGACCAGGCTCTTGCCGCCGCGCGGGATGATGACGTCGATGCTGCCGCCGAGCCCCTGCAGCATGAGGCCGACGGCGGCGCGGTCGCGTGTCGGCACGAGCGCGATGGCGGCGGACGGCAGTCCGGCGGCCTCGATGCCCGAGGTGATGGCCTGATGGATCGCCCGCGACGAGCGGAAGCTGTCCGAGCCGCCGCGCAGGATCGCCGCATTGCCGGACTTGAGGCAGAGCGCGGCAGCATCGGCCGTTACATTCGGGCGGCTCTCGTAAATGACGCCGATGACGCCGAGCGGCACGCGGACCCGCTCGATGCGCAGGCCGTTGGGCCGATCCCAGGCCTCCATGACCTTGCCGACGGGATCGGCGAGGTCGCGCACCATCTCGATGCCGGCGGCGATCGCCTCGACACGGGCGGAATCGAGCGCCAGGCGGTCGATGAAGGCCGCAGTCATGCCCTCGCGGCGAGCCTCGGCGATGTCCTCGGCATTGGCCTCGCAGATGGCGCGGGAGCGGGTCCGGATGGCCTGCGCCATGGCCGTCAGCGCGGCGTTTTTCTGGGCGGTCGACGCCAGCGCCAGACGACGCGCGGCTGCCCGTGCCCGCCGCCCGATGTCGAGCATCGCAGCTTCGGTGCCGGCCGCTTCGTCGGCGAGGCTGGGTTGCGCGGACATGGAGACCTCCCAAGGGCCTTTTGCCTAGCACGCCGGCCGGATGAGGTAAAATCGCGACAATTGCGCGGATCATCCGGGGTTGTGACGGTTTGGTTAACCGCGGATTAAGGGTTCGCCCGTGATCTAGGAGGGCGGTATCCGAACCGCGCCAGCGCAGGCGCCATGACCGACGACCTCAACGCCCCGCTCGGGGTCGAAACCCAGCAGGACAGGAAGCGGCGGTTCCCCGCCTTGCCGCTCCTGCCGATTGCTGCCGGCGTGGTCGGAACGCTCATCGTCGGGCTCGCCGGCGCCGTCGCCCTCATCCACAACCCCCTCGGCGGCGAGCCCCGGGCCGTCGCGGCCATCGCCATGCCGCCGCCGCGCACCGCCGAGCCGGTGGTCCAGGCACCGCCGCCCGCGGCACCGCAGCCGTCTCCGGCGAGCGGAGAGGGCGGCTCGACCATCAACATCATCGATGGCATGTCCGGCACCTCGCGGGCGGTGCGCATCGCCACGCCGCCGCCCGAGCACGCCTCGGGGCTCGATCCACGCCTCATCGAGCGCACGCCCCATGGCATGCTGCCGCGTGTCGCTCCCGACGGCAGCAAGCCGCGCGACGTCTATGCCCGCACCTTCCGGGTACCGACGGGCACGGCCCCCTCGGCGCCGCGCATCGCCGTCCTCATCGGCGGCCTCGGCATCAGCCAGCAGAGCACCGCGGATGCGCTCGCCAAGCTGCCCGGCGCCATCTCTCTCGCCTTCGCCCCCTATGGCAGCGATCTGGAACGCGTCGTGGCGCGGGCCCGGGCCGAGGGCCACGAGGCCTTCCTGCAGGTGCCGATGGAGCCCTTCGACTATCCGGAGAACGATCCCGGCCCGAAGACCCTGCTGACGACGCTCTCCAGCCGCCAGAACACCGAGCACCTGCACTGGGCGATGGGTCGCTTCCAGGGCTATGCCGGCATCGTCAACTTCATGGGCGGCAAGTTCATGGCGTCCGAGGCGGCGGCGACTCCGATCCTGCGGGAGGCGCACCAGCGCGGCCTGATGGTGATCGACGACGGCACCAGCGCCCGCAGCCTCGTGCCGCAGATCGCGACCGCCCTGCAGCAGCCAAACCTGCGCGGCGACGTCCATCTCGACCGCGTGCCGACGCCGGCCGAGCTCGACGCACAGCTGGCGCGGCTCGAGGCGAGGGCCCGCGAGCGCGGCTTCGCCCTCGGCATCGGCTCCGCCCTGCCGGTGACCATCGACCGGGTGGCGCGCTGGGCCCGCACCCTGGAGAGCCGCGGCTTCATCCTCGTGCCCGTCTCGGCCGGGGTCGCCCGACGCCCGCCGGCCGGCTAGCATGCCCCATTCGCGGACCAGCCCCATGACGCGCTTCGAAGACCTGCCCTACCGCCCCTGTGTCGGCGTCGCCCTGTTCAACCGGCAGGGGCTCGTCTTCGTCGGCAAGCGCAGGGGTCCCGCCCCCGAGCATATCGATGCCGGTCATGCCTGGCAGATGCCGCAGGGCGGCATCGACGAGGGCGAGCAGCCGCTGGCCAGCGCCCGGCGGGAGCTCTTCGAGGAGACCAACGTCCGTTCGGTGTCGCTGCTGGCCGAGGCGCCGGAATGGTTCGCCTACGACCTGCCGCAGGCCGTCGCCGGCCAGGCCTGGAAGGGCCGTTATCGCGGCCAGACGCAGAAGTGGTTCGCCTTCCGCTTCGAGGGCGACGACAGCGAGATCGACGTCGCCCATCCCGGTGGCGGCCACAAGCCGGAGTTCGAGGCCTGGCGCTGGGAGCCGCTCGTCTCCACGCCCGCGCTCATCATCCCGTTCAAGCGCGGCGTCTACGAGCGGGTGGTGGAGACCTTCCTGCCCTTCGCCCACCCGGTGTGAGGAGGCGGGTAGGGGTTATTCCGCATCGCACAATCCGCAGAGGGGCGTAGCCTTCGCTCTTCCCCCCGCTGCGGAGGCCGCCATGAACGACCGCTTCTCCCTCGACCGCCGGGCCATGATCGCCGGCGCCACCCTTCTCACCGCCACGGCCTCACGTGGAGTCCAGGCCCAGGACAGGCCCGTGATCGACCAGCAGACCGCCCTGATCGTCGTCGACGTGCAGAACGATTTCTGCCCGGGCGGCCGTCTGGCCGTGCCGAAGGGCGACGATGTCGTCGCCGTCTGCAACGCCATCGGCAAGCGCTTCCAGAACGTCGTCCTGACCCAGGACTGGCACCCCGAGGGCCACTCCTCCTTCGCCTCCAGCCATGCCGGCAAGAAGCCCTTCGAGGTGGTGCAGATGCCCTATGGGCCGCAGGTGCTCTGGCCCGACCACTGCACCTGGGATTCGGCCGGTGCCGAGTTCCACGAGGGGCTCGACATCCCCCATGCCCAGACCATCGTCCGCAAGGGCTACCGCAAGGAGGTCGACAGCTATTCGGGCTTCCTCGAGGCCGACCGCAAGACGGCGACCGGGCTCGGCGGCTACCTCAGGGAACGCGGCGTGACCCGCGCCGTCGTGGTGGGCCTTGCCACCGATTTCTGCGTCAACTGGACGGCGCAGGACGCCGCCAAGAACAGCCTGCAGACCTTTGTCGTCGAGGAGGCCTGCCGCGCCATCGACCTCGGCGGCTCGCTCGACAAGGCCTGGGCCGACATGGCGGCGCTCGGGGTGAAGCGGATCAAGGTGAGCGATCTGGGGTAGGACGGCAGAGGCCGCGCCGCCAGTCCTATTGCTGGATTTTTTTCCTTGACGAGCGTTGCGCTGTGTGGTAGCTGTTGCGGCATGTTCCGGTCCTGCGCCTGCTGATCCGATCGCAGACCCGGACGATCCTTCCCGCATCGCATGTCCGTCTCCCCCGACCACGAGGCCGGGCGCGTTCGCCGCACGCGTGATCGCCCCCTGTGAGGGGCGAGAAGCGCCACCTGCGAGAGACCGGACGCGAGGCCCGCCGGAGGCAGCCATGCCTCCGGCAACCCCCAAAAGCGAAAAGGCCGCCCGGAGGCGGCCTTTGCGGTCATCCGGAACGGATCCGGGCCCGAAGGGCTCAGTGCGTCGAGCCGGCGGTGGCCAGCGCCGCCTTGACGCCCTTGAGCTGGTCGAGGCGCTCGGAGGCCTTGCTCCGCGCGGCGTCGTCCCTGGCATCCGCCAGGTCCTCTTCCGCGTTCTTGATCTCCTTGTCGATCTGGCCGGGATCGAGATCCTCGACCGCCGTGGCCCGCTCGGCGAGGATGGTGAGCCCGCCCGAGGAGACCTCGGCGAAGCCGCCGCGCACATAGAGGCGCTTCGGCTGGCCGTCGCCATGGATGGTGAGGATGCCCGGGCGCAGCGTCGAGACGAAGGGCGCGTGACCGGCGAGAATGCCGAAGTCACCCTCCGAGCCCGGCACCACCACCTGCTCGACGGCTCCCGAGAAGAGCTGCCGCTCGGGCGAGACCAGTTCGAAATGGAAGGTCGCCATGTCGTGCGATCCTTTCTGGCTGAGGCCGATCAGGCCGCTTCGGCAGCGAGCTTGCGGCCCTTCTCGACGGCTTCCTCGATGGTGCCGACCATGTAGAAGGCGGCCTCGGGGAGGTGATCGTACTTGCCGTCGACGAGGTCGCTGAAGCCCTTCACGGTGTCCTTCAGGTCGACGAACTTGCCGGGAGCGCCGGTGAAGACCTCGGCGACGAAGAAGGGCTGCGACAGGAAGCGCTCGATCTTGCGGGCGCGGGCCACCGTCAGCTTGTCCTCTTCCGACAGCTCGTCCATGCCGAGAATGGCGATGATGTCCTGCAGCGACTTGTAGCGCTGCAGGGTCTGCTGGACCTTGCGGGCCACCGCATAGTGCTCGTCGCCGATGACGCGGGGGTCGAGCATGCGCGAGGTCGAGTCGAGCGGGTCGACGGCCGGATAGATGCCCTTCTCGGCGATCGAGCGGTTGAGAACGGTCGTCGCGTCGAGGTGGGCGAAGGAGGTGGCCGGCGCCGGGTCGGTGAGGTCGTCGGCCGGCACGTAGATCGCCTGCACCGAGGTGATCGAGCCCTTCTGGGTGGTGGTGATGCGCTCCTGCAGGGCGCCCATGTCGGTGGCCAGCGTCGGCTGGTAGCCCACCGCCGAGGGGATGCGGCCGAGAAGCGCCGACACCTCGGAGCCCGCCTGGGTGAAGCGGAAGATGTTGTCGACGAAGAACAGCACGTCCTGGCCCTGGTCGCGGAAGTGCTCGGCGATGGTCAGGCCGGAGAGGGCGACGCGGGCGCGGGCGCCGGGCGGCTCGTTCATCTGGCCGAACACGAGGGCGCACTTGGAGCCTTCGCCGCCGCCCTTCTTGTTGACGCCCGATTCGATGAACTCGTGATAGAGGTCGTTGCCCTCGCGGGTGCGCTCGCCGACGCCGGCGAACACCGAGTAGCCGCCGTGGGCCTTGGCGACGTTGTTGATCAGCTCCTGGATGAGCACGGTCTTGCCGACGCCGGCGCCGCCGAACAGGCCGATCTTGCCGCCCTTGGCGTAGGGGGCGAGGAGGTCGACGACCTTGATGCCGGTGACGAGGATCTCCGCTTCCGTCGACTGCTCGGCGAAGCTCGGGGCCGGCTGGTGGATGGCGCGGGTGAGCGTCGTCTTCATCGGGCCGGCCTCGTCGATCGGCTCGCCGACGACGTTGAGGATGCGGCCGAGCGTCTCGTCACCGACCGGAACGGCGATCGGCTGGCCGGTGTCGGTCACGGTCTGGCCGCGGACCAGGCCCTCGGAAGTGTCCATGGCGATGCAGCGCACGGTGTTCTCTCCGAGGTGCTGGGCGACCTCGAGAACCATGCGGTTGCCGTTGTTGCTGGTCTCGAGCGCGTTCAGGATCTGCGGCAGGTGGCCGTCGAACTGCACGTCGACCACGGCGCCGATGACCTGGCTGATCCGGCCGGATCCTGCCGGCGCATTCGTCGCATTCTTTGCCATGATACGATCCTCTGATGATGTCGTAAGCTCAGAGCGCCTCGGCGCCCGAGATGATTTCGATGAGTTCCTTGGTGATCATCGCCTGACGCGCGCGGTTGTACTTGAGCGTCTGCTTCTTGATCATCTCGCCGGCATTGCGCGTCGCGCTGTCCATGGAGGACATGCGGGCGCCCTGCTCGGACGCGGCGTTCTCGAGGATCGCCTTGAAGATCTGGATGGTCACGTTGCGGGGGAGCAGATCAGCGAGGATCTCGGCCTCGCCGGGCTCGAACTCGTAAGGGGCGTTCTCGGCGCCGCTGGCAGCCTCGCCGGCGACCTGGGCCGGGATGATCTGCTGGCCGGTCGGGATCTGCGAGATCACCGACTTGAACCGCGAGAAGAACAGGGTCGCGATGTCGAACTCGCCCTCGGCGAAGAGCTTCAGCACCTGCGCGCTGACCTCCTCGGCCTGGGCGTAGGAGAGGTTCTTCACCGCGCGGAACTCGATGTAGCCGACGATCTGCTTCTCGAACTGGCGGCGGATCAGGTCGTAGCCCTTGCGTCCGACGCAGAAGAACTTGACCGTCTTGCCCTCGGCCTGCAGGGCCAGGGCCCGCTCGCGGGCGAGGCGCACGATGGAGGTGTTGAAGGCGCCGCACAGGCCGCGCTCGGCAGTGGCGACGATGAGGAGATGCGTCTGGTCCTTGCCGGTGCCGCTGAGCAGCACCGGAGCGTCCGAGCCGGTGACGGCGCCGGTCAGGTTGGCCAGCACCGCTTCCATCTTCTCGGCATAGGGGCGCGCCGCCTCGGCCGCCGACTGGGCGCGCTTCAGCTTCGCCGCGGCCACCATCTGCATGGCCTTGGTGATCTTCTGCGTCGCCTTCACGGAGGCGATGCGGTTCCTCAGATCCTTCAAGCTCGGCATCAGCCGACGTCCCTTCTGGCTTCGATGGCCTGTTCCACCTTGCGGCGGAAGGCCAGCGGATCCGCAATCATCTTGATGGGCGTGGCGTTGATGCCCGTCCCATGCACGGTCACGTTCCCGAAGTTGAGAACGCGCCCGAGGAATGTCTGGTCGACCGATACCGAATCGACCTTCTCGAGCCGCTGCTCGATGGTGGAGCGGGCGATGAAGCCCCACTTTGCCACCACCTTGCGCGACGTCACCGCCAGCTCGGTCGTCCGGCTCATGAACCAGGCGACCAGCAGCCAGAGGCTTGCCGTGGCGAGAACCGCCAGCCCATAGGGCCAGACGAGGACCGCGGCGGCGAGACCGGCGAGGACGGCGACGATGGGCCAGAGATAGACGACCCAGTGGATCGTCGCCTCATGGACGATGGTCTCGCCCGGGCCCAGGCTGTCGCCGACGTAGCTCATCGCCCGGCGCCTCAGCCGAACGCAGCCGCGAAGCCCTCGACGGTGGCCTTCAGCTTCGCCGCGGTGTCGTCGGACAGGTCCTTGGACGAGCGGATCGCCTCGAGGATCGTGCCTTCCGAGCGCAGCTTGCCGAGCAGACCCTCCTCGAACGCCTTGACGCGGTTGAGCGGCAGCTTGTCGAGGTAGCCGTTGGTGCCGGCCCAGATGACCGCAACCTGCTCTTCCATCTTCAGCGGCGAGTACTGGTTCTGCTTCAGGAGCTCGGTCAGGCGGGCGCCGCGGTTGAGCAGGCGCTGCGTCGTCGCGTCGAGGTCCGAGCCGAACTGGGCGAAGGCGGCCATCTCGCGATACTGGGCGAGCTCGCCCTTGATCTTGCCGGCGACCTTCTTCATCGCCTTGGTCTGCGCCGAGGAGCCGACGCGCGACACCGAGAGGCCGACGTTCACGGCGGGGCGGATGCCCTGGAAGAACAGGTCGGTCTCCAGGAAGATCTGGCCGTCGGTGATCGAGATGACGTTGGTCGGGATGTAGGCCGACACGTCGTTGGCCTGCGTCTCGATGACCGGAAGCGCGGTCAGCGAGCCCTTGCCGGCGTCGTCACCCATCTTCGCCGCGCGCTCGAGCAGGCGGGAGTGGAGATAGAACACGTCGCCCGGATAGGCCTCGCGGCCCGGCGGGCGGCGCAGCAGCAGCGACATCTGGCGATAGGCGACGGCCTGCTTGGAGAGGTCGTCGTAGATGATGACGGCGTGCATGCCGTTGTCGCGGAAGAACTCGCCCATGGCGCAGCCCGAGAAGGGCGCCAGGAACTGCATCGGCGCCGGATCCGAGGCGGTGGCGGCGATGACGATCGAGTACTCGAGCGCACCGTTCTCCTCGAGCGCCTTCACGAACTGGGCGACCGTGGAGCGCTTCTGGCCGATGGCGACGTAGACGCAGTAGAGCTTCTGCTGCTCGTCGGCGCCGGCCACGTTCAGCGGCTTCTGGTTGAGGATCGTGTCGAGGGCGATGGCGGTCTTGCCGGTCTGGCGGTCGCCGATGATCAGCTCGCGCTGGCCGCGGCCGATCGGGATCAGCGCGTCGATCGACTTCAGGCCGGTGGCCATCGGCTCGTGCACCGACTTGCGCGGAATGATGCCGGGGGCCTTCACGTCGACGCGGCGGCGCTCGGTGGACTCGATCGGGCCCTTGCCGTCGATCGGGTTGCCGAGGGCGTCGACGACGCGGCCGAGCAGGCCCTTGCCGACGGGAACGTCGACGATGGCGCCGGTGCGCTTGACGGTGTCGCCTTCCTTGATGTCGCGGTCGGCGCCGAAGATCACGATACCGACATTGTCGGTCTCGAGGTTCAGGGCCATGCCGCGGATGCCGTTGTCGAACTCGACCATCTCGCCCGCCTGGACGTTGTCGAGACCGTAGACGCGGGCGATGCCGTCACCGACGGAGAGCACCTGACCGACCTCGGAGACCGCGGCCTCCTGACCGAAGTTCTTGATCTGGTCCTTGAGGATCGCAGAGATTTCAGCGGCGCGGATGTCCATCAGCCGACCTCTTTCATGGCGGTTCTAATCGAGTTGAGCTTGGTGCGAAGGGACGTGTCGACCATGCGCGAGCCGACCTTCACGATCAGCCCGCCGACAATGGCCGGGTCCACCTTCACGTCGATCTTCGGTTCCTTGCCGAGCACGTCCTTCAGGGCGGCCGACAGCGAGGAGGACTGGGCGGGCGACAGCGCCTCGGCGACGGTCACCTCGGCGGTGATCTCGCCGCGGGCCTTCGCCACCAGGGCGTTGAAGCCGCGGATGATGCTTTCCACCGCGAAAAGGCGGCGGTTGGTCGCCACCACCTTGATCAGGTTGGCGGCCATGCCGGACACGCCGGCCTTGTCGAGGATCGCGGCGATGGCCTTGGCCTGGTCGTCCGAGGAGAAGACGGGGCTCTTCACCAGCCGCTTCAGATCATCGGAACCATCGAGCATCGCGGTGAAGCGGGCGAGATCGGCCTGGACCTGGTCCAGCTGCCCCGCCTCGTTCGCCAGCTCGAAAAGGGCCAGGGCGTAGCGCCCCGCCATGCCGGAAACGGTCTTGTCTTCGCCAGCCACCGCGTCTCTCGCGTTTCAGGCGTCGAGCCCTTCCGGTTCCACTGGCTGCCCCGCTTTCGCCCGGCAGTCGCAAACCGTTGTCTCGACTGGGAAATTCGTGACCGGGGAAACGCCACCAGCGTGACTCCCCCCCGAAGTCGGCTGTCCGGTAGCACACGTATTCTCATGGTGCAACGCCATGAAAGCCGACGGCCTGTGCGCCAAAGGTCGCGGATGGGCGGCTTTCCACCGATTTGGCATGGTGGACATGAAGACGGGCGACCCGAAGGCCGCCCGTCGCTGTCGTCGGTTGGTCGGTGCCAGCCTCAGGCCGCAGCCTTCTGCCCGGCCATGCGGCCGTAGAAGGTCTCGCCCTTCTCGGCCATCTCGCGCAGCAGCTTGTTGGGCGCGAAGCGGTCGCCGTATTTGGCGGCGAGCGCGTCGCACTTCTTCACGAAGGCCTTCGTGCCGATCATGTCGATGTAGCTGAGCGTGCCGCCCGACCAGGGTGCGAAGCCGAAGCCGAGGATCGAGCCGACATCCGCCTCGCGGGGATCGGTCACCACGCCTTCCTCGACGCAGCGCGAGGCCTCCAGTGCCGTCGTGATCAGCATCCGGTCGATGATCTCCTGCTTGTCGATCGCGTCCGGGTCCTGCTGCATGCCGACGAAGGCCTTGAGGCCCGGCCAGATCGTCTTCTTGCCGTTGTCGAGATACTCGTAGAAGCCCTTCTTGGCCTTCTTGCCGATGCGGCCCTCCTTCTCGACGAGGAAGGTCAGCAGCTTCTCCTGCTGCGGGTCGACGGCCTGGGCACCGACCTGTGCCTTGGTGGCCTTGAGGATCTTCAGGCCGAGGTCGATGGCGACCTCGTCGTTCAGGGTGAGCGGGCCGACCGGCATGCCTGCCTGCTTGGCGAGGTTGTCGATCATCACGGCGGGCACGCCCTCCATCACCATCAGATGGGCTTCCTTGATGTAGTTGCCGACGCAGCGGTTCACATAGAAGCCGCGGGTGTCGTTGACGACGATCGGCGTCTTCTTGATCGCCTTGACGTAGTCGAAGGCGACCGCGAGCGCCTTGTCGCCGGTCTTCTGCGCCATGATGATCTCGACCAGCATCATCTTGTCGACAGGCGAGAAGAAGTGGATGCCGATGAACTGGTCCGGGCGGACCGAGTTCTGCGCTAGGCCGGTGATCGGCAGGGTCGAGGTATTCGACGCGAAGACGACGTCCGGACGGATCGCGGCCTCCGCCTTCTTGATCACGTCGGCCTTCACCGCCGGATCCTCGAACACCGCCTCGATGACGAGGTCGACGTCCTTCAGGTCGGCGTAGTCGGCGCTCGTCCTGATCTTGGCGAGCAGCGCCTCGCGCTGGGCGGATGTGGCGCGGCCCTTGTTGACCTGGTCGGTCATCAGCTTGTGGGTATAGGCCTTGCCCTTCTCCGCCGCCTCGACGTCGCGGTCGATGAGCACCACGTCCATGCCCGCCTGCGCGGTGACATAGGCGATGCCCGCGCCCATGAAGCCGGCACCGATGACGCCGACGGTCTTGAGCTGGCTCGCCGGAACGCCGGCCGGACGGCGCAGGCCCTTGCCGAGCGCCCCCATTGAGACGAAGAGCGAGCGGATCATCGCCTGCGCCTGCGGGGTGCGGAGCACCGAGGCGAAGTAGCGCGACTCGATCCTGAGAGCCGTGTCCATCGGCACCAGCAGACCCTCATAGACGGCGCTCATGATGGCGCGGGCGCCGGGGTAGTTGTCGTAGGTCTCCTTGCGGTAGATGGCGTTGGCTGGGGGCCAGACCATCATGCCGCCGGCCGAATAGACCGGTCCCGAGGGCAGCTTGAACTTCGGCTTGTCCCAGGGCTTCACCGGGTCGACGCCGGCCTTGAGCCTGGCCTTGGCGGCCTCGATCAGCTTGTCGGCGGGAACGACCTCGTCGATCAGGTTCATCGCCTTGGCGCGGTCAGCCTTCAGCTGGTCACCCTTCAGCAACATCTGCAGCGACGACTGGATGTCGGCCATGCGCGGCACGCGCTGGGTGCCGCCGGCGCCGGGGAAGAGCCCGACCTTCACCTCGGGCAGGCCGACGCGCAGCTTCGGGTTGTCCGAGGCGACGCGGGCATGGCAGGCGAGCGCGATCTCGAAGGCGCCGCCGAGGCACATGCCGTTGATGGCGCAGACGAAGGGCTTGCCGCAGGTCTCCAGCTTGCGCAGCACCAGCGAATAGGCGCGGCTCTGCTCGAAGAAGTCGGCCATGGCCGCCTCGGGGCCCTTGGCCTTGATGGCGTCCTTGAAGGTCTGGCCGAGGCGCTCGAGCATGGTGAGGTCGGCGCCGCCGGAGAAGGTGTCCTTGCCGGAGGTGACGACGACGCCCTTGACCGCCGGATCGGCGACGGCAGCGTCCACCGCCGTGTTGAGGTCATGGCCGACGGACTCGTCGATGACGTTCATCGACTTATCCCTCATGTCCCAGGTGAGGAGGGCGATGCCGTCGGCGTCGACGGACCAGGTGAAGTTCTTGAGGTTCATTGGTGTCGCTCCCCTTACACGCGCTCGATGATCGTCGCGGTGCCCATGCCGGCGCCGATGCACAGCGTCACGAGGGCGGTGGATTTTCCGGTGCGCTCCAGCTCGTCGAGCACCGTGCCGAGGATCATGGCGCCGGTGGCGCCGAGCGGATGGCCGAGCGCGATGGCGCCGCCACAGACGTTGATCTTGTCATGCGGGATGTCGAAGGCCTGCATGTAGCGCAGCACGACGGAGGCGAAGGCCTCGTTGAGCTCGAACAGGTCGATGTCGGCGATCGACATGCCGGCCTTCTTGAGCAGCTTCTTCGTAACGTCCACCGGACCGGTGAGCATGAGCGCCGGCTCCGAGCCGATATTGGCGAAGGCGCGGATGCGGGCGCGCGGCTTGACGCCGATCGCCTTGCCGGCCTCGGCATTGCCGAGCAGCACGGCCGCGGCGCCATCAACGATGCCGGAGGAATTGCCGGCATGGTGGACGTGGTTGACGCCCTCGAGCTCGGGATGGGCCTGGATCGCCACGGCGTCGAAGCCGCCGGCCTCGCCCATCATGACGAAGGAGGGGTTGAGGCTCGCCAGCGACTGCATGGTCGTCGACGGGCGCATGTGCTCGTCGCGGTCGAGGATGGTCAGGCCGTTCATGTCCTTGACCGGGATGACCGAGTTCTTGAAGCGGCCTTCCTCCCAGGACCGGGCGGCGCGCTTCTGGCTCTCCACCGAATAGGCGTCGACGTCGTCGCGCGAGAAGCCGTACTTGGTGGCGATGAGGTCGGCCGAGATGCCCTGCGGCATGAAGTAGCTCTTCACCGCGATGGAGGGGTCGACCGGCCAGGCGCCGCCCGAGGCGCCCATGCCGACACGCGACATGCTCTCCACACCGCCGCCGATGACGAGGTCGTGCTGGCCCGCCATGACCTGCGCCGCGGCGAAGTTCACCGCATCGAGGCCGGAGGCGCAGAAGCGGTTGATCTGGATGCCGGGGACGACGTCGCCGTAGTCGGCCTTGAGGGCCGCGACGCGGGCGATGTCGCTGCCCGCCTCGCCGACCGGATCGACGCAGCCGAGGATGACATCGTCGACGAGGCTGGTGTCGAGGCCGTTGCGGGCCTTGATGGCACGCAGGGTCTGGGCGGAGAGCTCCAGCGCCGTCACCTCGTGAAGGGAGCCGTCGGACTTGCCCTTGCCCCGCGGCGTGCGGACATGGTCGTAGACGAAGACGTCGGTCATGGCGGGTTCCTCTCCCCGTTGGATGGCGTGGCGCTGGCCGATCAGAGCGAGCGCGCGATGAGAATCTTCATGATCTCGTTGGTGCCGCCGTAGATGCGCTGGATGCGCGCGTCCCGGTACATCCGCGAGATCGGATATTCGTCCATGAAGCCGTAGCCGCCGAAGAGCTGGAGGCAGCGGTCGACGATGGTGTTCTGCAGGTCGGAGAGCTTGTACTTGGCCATGGAGGCCATGACGGTGTCGCACTTGCCCTCGATGTGGAGGCCGACGCAGGTCTCGTAGAACACCTTGGCCATGGTCGCCTCGGTCTTCATGTCGGCGAGCTCGAACTGGGTGTTCTGGAAGTCGATGACCTTCTTGCCGAAGGCGCCGCGCTCCTTGACGTAGTCGATGGTGAGCGTCAGCGCCCGCTCCATCATGCCGACGGCGGCACCGGCGATCGTCAGGCGCTCCTGCGGCAGGGCGCGCATCATCTGGTAGAAGCCCTGGTTCGGCTCCGGGCCCAGCAGCGCCTCCGCCGGCAGCTTCATGTCGTCGAAGAAGAGTTCCGACGTGTCGGCCCAGTCGAGGCCGAGCTTCTTCAGCTTCCGGCCGCGGCGGAAGCCCGGCGCGTTCTCCGTCTCGACGACGAAGAGCGAGGTTCCCTTCGCGCCGGCGGACGGGTCGGTCTTGGCGGCGACCACCACCATGTTGGCGTGCTGGCCGTTGGTGATGAAGGTCTTGGAGCCGTTGAGCACCCAGCCGTTGCCGGAGCGCTCGGCCTTGGTGCGGATGCCCTGGACGTCGGAGCCGGCGCCGGGCTCGGTCATGGCGAGCGCCGCGATGAGTTCGCCGGTCGCCATCTTCGGCAGCCAGGTCTTCTTCTGCTCGTCGGTGCCGTAGTGGAGAATGTAGGGGGCGACGATGGGTCCGTGGATGGCCCAGCCCCAGGAATCCGCGCCGGCCATGGCGATCTCGTGGGCGATGACCGCCTCGTGGCTGTAGTCGCCGCCGGCGCCGCCATATTCCTCCGGGATCGAGGCGGAGAGCAGGCCCGCCTCCGCCGCCTTGATCCAGGCGTCGCGGTCCATCACGCCCTCTTCCGACCAGCGGTCGAGGTTCGGCACGAATTCCTTGGCGAGGAAGGCGCGGGCGCTCTCCGCCAGCATGTCGTGCTCTTCGGTCCGCCAGGCGGGCTTCGGCAGGTTGAGGGCGCTCATGTCGTTCTCCCGGATGTTCCATTCGGCCGCTTCGGGCCCGGAAGGTGCAGTTACACCACCGGGCGTCGCGGCTCTGAAGACGGCCTTACGGGGGAGCCGGCGCGGGCCGGCTCCCAGTGAGTTTATGGTCGCATTCTCTTCACGCGAACCGGTCCCCGCTTCGCTTGAGAATGCTCCGCCCGTCAGAAGGCGTCGGCGGCAAGCGCCATCATCGAATCGGCGCCAGCCTGGATGCGGGCGAGATGGGCGCTGGTCTCCGGCATCATCTGCTCGAAGAAGAAGCGTGCCACGGCGAGCTTGGCACTCAACCGCTCGTCCGCGCCAGCCTCAAGCTTCTCGGCCGCAACCTTGGCCATCTTCGCCCACATCAGGCCCATGGCGACGAGGCCGAACATGTGCATGTAGGGGGTGGAGCCTGCGCCGGCATTGTCCGGCTTGGCCATGGCATTCTGCATGAACCACATGGTGGCCGCCTGCAGATCCTTCGCGCCCTTCTCGAGCGACTTGACGAAGGCACCGACGGCGGCGTCGTCCTTGTGCTGGGCGCAGAAGGTGCCGACCTCGTTGAAGAAGGCCATCACGGCACGGCCGCCATTGGCGCCGAGCTTGCGTCCCACGAGGTCGAGCGCCTGGATGCCGTTGGCGCCCTCGTAGATCATGGTGATGCGGGCATCGCGGACGAACTGGCTCATGCCCCATTCGTCGATGTAGCCGTGGCCGCCATAGAGCTGCTGCGCCTTCACGGCATTGTCGAAGCCGAGATCGGTCAGCACGCCCTTGATGATCGGCGTCATCAGGCCGAGATGGTCCTCCGCCTTCTGCCGCTCGGCGGCATCCTCGGAGCGATGCGAAACATCGGCCATGAGCGCGGTCCAAAGCACGAGGGCGCGGCCGGCCTCGTTGACGGCGCGCAGCGTCATCAGCGTCCGGCGCACGTCGGGATGGACGATGATCGGGTCGGCGGCCTTCTCCGGCGCCTTCGGGCCCGACAGCGAGCGGCCCTGCAGGCGGTCCTTCGCATAGGCGACCGCGTTCTGGTAGGCGACCTCCGACTGCGACAAGCCCTGGACGCCGACCGACAGGCGCGCCTCGTTCATCATGACGAACATGGCGTTGAGGCCCTTGTTCTCCTGGCCGACGAGCCAGCCGGTGGCCTCGTCGTAGTTCATGACGCAGGTGGCATTGCCGTGGATGCCCATCTTCTCCTCGATCTTGCCGCAGGAGACGCCGTTGCGCGCGCCGGGCTTGTTGTCGGCGGTGGGCAGGAACTTCGGCACGACGAAGAGCGAGATGCCCTTGGTGCCGGCCGGTGCGCCCTCGATCCGGGCGAGGACGAGGTGGATGATGTTCTCGGACATGTCGTGCTCGCCGGCCGAGATGAAGATCTTCTGGCCGGAGATGCGGTAGGAGCCGTCGCCGTTCGGCACGGCCTTGGTGCGCAGCATGCCGAGATCCGTGCCGCAATGCGGCTCGGTGAGGTTCATGGTGCCGGTCCACTCGCCGGACGTCATCTTCGGCAGGTAGGTCTGCTTGATCTCGTCATTGGCGTGGACGTGGAGGGCGGCCATGGCGCCCATGGTCAGGCCCGGATACATGCCCCAGGCGAGGTTGGCCGAGGACAGGAACTCGCCGATCACGGCATTGACGGTGGCCGGCAGGCCCTGGCCGCCATAGGCGGGGTCGAAGGCGAGGCCCATCCAGCCGCCCTCGCAGTACTGGCGATAAGCCTGCTTGAAGCCCTTCGGCGTGGTGACCGAACCGTCCTCGTTGCGGTGGCAGCCCTCGGTGTCGCCGACGATGTTGAGCGGCTGCACCACCTCCTCGCAGAACTTGGCGCCCTCGTTGACGATGGCCTCCACGAGGTCGCGCGGCGCGTCCGAAAAGCCCGGCAGGCTGCCGTAATTGTCCATCTTCAGGACGTCGTAGAGCACGAACATCGTGTCTTCGATGGGCGCCTTGTAGGTCGGCATGATCTTCTCCTCCGGGAGGTGGCGCCGGTTGCGGCGCCGGTTTCGTGAGCCGCCGCGACCGGCGGCGGTTCAATCCCTGGACGCCGAGGCGCCGATGCCGGCGAGGCGTCCGTCGATGACTGTGATGGCCCGCTCGAGTTCGCGGATGGCGGTGTCGATGTCCTGCCGCTGGGCCAGCAGCCGGCCGACCTGCTCGCGATACTTGCCGCGAGCAACCTTCATCTGTGTGACGCCGCCGTCGCCGAGATCGTAGAGGTCGAGCATCGCCTTGACCTCCTCCAGCGAGAAACCGACGCACTTGCCCATCAGGACGAGGCGCAGGCGCGAGCGGTCGCGGCGGGAATAGAGGCGGTCCTGGCCCTGGCGCTGGGGCGCGAGCAGACCCTTCTCCTCGTAGAATCGCAGGGCGCGTGCGGTGACACCGAACTCCCGCGTCATTTCGCGGATGGTGAAGACGTCCTTGCCGGACGGCGCGCCGGTGCGCGCAAGGAGATCGGCCAGGGTCGTTCCACCCCGCGGGACGATGTCGTGTTCGACATTGCTCGTCATCGGGATGGCTTCCTCCAGGCCGGCCCTTCGCATTCGCCCTTCGTCTAACTCACGTTTACGTAAACGTCAACATCAAAGACAGCGGAGGAAGACGGGATGTCGCTGGACAATGGTTCGTCGGGTGACCGGCGCTTCCTTTCTGCTAGGGTGCACGCGGGCAGGCGGCGGCCTTCCGGCACCCGCCCGTAACGAAGCCGACTCCGCATCCGTAGCAAGGCCATAGGTCCGCATTTGAAAGACCGGAACGACGACTGGAGTGCCTGGATGCGGGCGGGACTTGGCGGAGACGAGGCGGCCTATGGCCGGCTCCTCCGCGAGTTGACGCCCTTCCTGCGCAGCCTCGCCCGTTCCGGCCTCGCAAGGGCCGGACGCTCGACCGCCGAGGCGGAGGATATCGTGCAGGACGTCCTCATCGCGATCCACACCAAGCGATCCAGCTGGATTCCGACGGAACCGCTGGTGCCGTGGATTCGCGCCATCCTGAAGCACAAGCTGATCGACTTCCTGCGCCGCAAGGGGCTGAGCGGTCATGTCGACGTCGACGAGTTCGCCGAGGTCATCGCCGCGCCCTCCGAGGAGCCGGGGATTGCCACGCGCGACGTCGTGAAGCTCGCCGGGAGCCTGCCCTCGGGCCAGAAGGCCGTGATCCATGCCATGTTCGTCGACGGCCACAACACCCAGGAGACGGCCTCCGCGCTGCAAATGAGCGAGGGAGCCGTCCGCGTCGCCCTTCACCGTGGCCTTGCCAGCCTCGCAAAGATGCTCCGAGGGAGCATATGAACCCCATGAACACCGACGACCTGATCGCCGCCCTCTCCCGCGACGCCCGCCAGCCCGGCCCGGCGGTCCATCGCCGGCTCGCCCTCGCCCTGGCGACCTCGGGAGTGACAGCCTTCGTGCTGCTGCTGGCGAGCCTCGGCGTCCGGCCGGATCTCGCGGCGGCCAGCACGACAATGCTGTTCACCCTGAAGATGCTGCTGGTCGCCACGCTCGCCGTGGCCGCCTTCGCCCTGGTCAGGGCCTCGGCCCGGCCGGAAGCGGAACTGCCGAAGGTGGTCCTGCTGGTGCCTGTGTTTCTCGTCGTCTTCGGCATTGGCCACGAGATCGCCACGCAGGCGCCCGGCAACCTGTCGATGCGGCTGGTCGGCAAGAACTGGGGTGTCTGCCTCATCGCCATCCCGCTGCTCGGGCTGCTGCCGCTCGCCGCCATCCTCACCGCCATGTCGGCGGCAGCCCCGCGCAACGCGACGCTCGCCGGTGCCCTGTCGGGATTTGCGGCAGGCGCCGTCGCGGCCTTCTTCTACGGCCTGCACTGCACGGACGATTCGCCGCTCTTCGTCGTCACCTGGTACTCCCTCGCCATCGGCACGCTGACGCTGGCGGGCGCGGCCATCGGCAGGCGCACTCTCGCCTGGTGAGGACACGACTGCTGACATGACGTGAGCGGTCCGGGCGTCCATAATGGCGCCTCATCGCAGAGGCCCGCATTCCATGCACACCGAGCACCACCGCCCCGTCGGCAAGGGCGACCGCGTCTTTCTCGTCGACGCCTCGTCCTTCGTCTTCCGCGCCTATTTCCAGTCGATGAACCAGGACCGGAAATACAATGCGCGCTCGGACGGCCTGCCGACCGGCGCTGTCAGGCTGTTCTCCACCAAGGTGCTGCAGTTCGTCGAGGAGGGCGCGCTCGGCGTGAAGCCGACCCATCTCGCCATGATTCTCGACAAGAGCGAGAACTCGTTCCGCAAGGAGCTCTATCCGCTCTACAAGGCGCACCGGCCGCCGCCGCCGGAAGACCTCGTGCCGCAGTTCCCGCTGATGCGCGCGGCCATCCGTGCCTTCGGCCTGCACGCCATCGAGCAGGACCGCTACGAGGCCGACGACCTCATCGCCACCTATGCCGACGAGGCCTGCGGCCGCGGCGCCGACGTGCTGATCATCTCCGCCGACAAGGACCTGATGCAACTCGTGCGCCCCTGCGTCGCCTTCTACGACCCGGAGAGCGGCATCAAGGGCAAGCCCGGCTACCGGCCCGAGCGCCTGCTCACCCATGGTGACCGCTTCGAGCGGTGGAACGTGCCCTCCGACAAGATCGGCGACGTCACCGAGTACTGGGAGGGCCTGCCGCCGGAGAAGATCGTCGACATCCAGTCGCTGGAGGGCGACACCTCCGACAACGTGCCCGGCGCCCCCGGCATCGGCCGCAAGACCGCCGCCCAGCTCATCAGCGAGTATGGCGACCTCGACACGCTGCTGGCCCGCGCCCACGAGATCAAGCAACCCAGGCGCCGCGAGACGCTGACCGATCCGGAGGTGATCGAGAAGGTCCGCATCTCCAAGCAGCTCGTGCAGCTGGTGCGCGACGTGAAGGTCGAGGTGCCGCTCGACGAGACCGGCCTGGTGAAGCCCGACGGGCGCCGGCTGATCGCCTTCTTCAAGGCGCTGGAGTTCACCACCATCACCAAGAAGGTGGGCGAGCTCTACGGCGTCGATCCCGCCAAGGTCGATCCCGACCCGGCCCTTGCCGCCGGCCCGAAGGCGCCGGGAGCGGCCCCGGCTGCGACGGCTGCCGCGACCGGGGACGGTGACCCCTCCCCGGCTGCCGATCCCGGCGCGCCCACCCCGCAGACCCTCGCCGCGCGCACGGCGGAGAAGCTGCGCGCCTCCGCCATCGACCGCTCGCTCTACCAGTGCATCACCACGCTGGAGGCGCTCGATGCCTTCATCGCAGGGGCCCGCGAGGCGGGTGTCGTGGCGCTCGACACCGAGACCAATTCGCTCGATGCCATGGCCGCCGACCTCGTCGGCTTCTCGCTCGCCTATTCCCCCGACAAGGCCTGCTACGTGCCCCTCGCCCACCGCTCCGGCGAGGCCGGCCTGTTCGATTCCGGACTGGTCGAGGGACAGATTCCGATCCGCGAGGCGCTGGCCCGCCTGAAGGCCCTCGCCGAGGACCCCGGCGTGCTGAAGATCGGGCAGAACCTCAAATACGACCTGCTGGTGCTGTCGCGCCACGGCATGACCATCGCCCCTTACGACGACACCATGCTGATGTCCTACGCGCTCGACGCCGGCCGCGGCTCGAACGGCATGGACGCGCTGTCGGAGAAGCATCTCGGCCATCAGCCGATCAGCTTCGATTCGGTCACCGGCACGGGCAAGGCCCGCATCACCTTCGACCGGGTGCCGCTCGACCAGGCCACCGCCTATGCAGCAGAGGACGCCGACGTGACGCTGCGGCTCTGGCGGGTGCTGAAGCCCCGCCTCGCGGCGGAGGCCAAGACCACCGTCTACGAGACGCTGGAGCGCCCGCTGGTCGACGTCCTCGCCCGCATGGAGTGGCGCGGCATCCTGATCGACCGGCAGGTGCTCTCGCGCCTCTCCGGCGACTTCGCGCAGGTCGCCGCGCGCGTCGAGGCGGAGATCCAGGAGCTCGCCGGCGAGCCGCTGAACCCCGGCTCGCCGAAGCAGCTCGGCGACATCCTCTTCGGCAAGATGGGCCTGCCGGGCGGGTCCAAGACCAAGACCGGCGCCTGGTCGACCGCCGCCGGCGTGCTGGAGGATCTCGCGGAGGAGGGCCACGCGCTGCCGCGCAAGATCATCGACTGGCGCACCGTGACCAAGCTGAAGTCGACCTATACCGACGCGCTGCCGACCTACATCAACAGCGAGACCGGGCGGGTCCACACCTCCTTCGCCCTCGCCGCGACGACGACGGGCCGGCTTTCGTCCTCGGAGCCCAACATCCAGAACATTCCCGTGCGCACCGAGGAAGGCCGCAAGATCCGCACCGCCTTCATCGCCCCGCCGGGCCGCAAGCTGGTCTCGGCCGACTATTCGCAGATCGAGCTCCGGATCCTCGCCCACATAGCCGATATCCCGCAGCTGAGGCAGGCCTTCGCCGACGGCATCGACATCCACGCCATGACGGCCTCCGAGATGTTCGGCGTGCCGGTTGCCGGCATGGACCCGATGGTGCGCCGGCGCGCCAAGGCGATCAATTTCGGCATCATCTACGGCATCTCGGCCTTCGGCCTCGCCAACCAGCTGTCGATTCCCCGCGAGGAGGCCGGCGCCTACATCAGGAAGTACTTCGAGCGCTTCCCCGGCATCCGCGACTACATGGACGCCACCAAGGCCTTCGTCCGCGAGAACGGCTATGTCGAGACCATATTCGGCCGGCGCTGCCACTTCCCGGCGATCAGGAGCGGCAACCCGTCCGAGCGCGCCTTCGTCGAGAGACAGGCCATCAACGCGCCGATCCAGGGCTCGGCGGCCGACATCATCCGCCGCGCCATGACGCGCATGGACGCGGCGCTGGAGGCGGCCGGACTCGACGCGCTGATGCTGCTGCAGGTGCATGACGAGCTGGTCTTCGAGGTGCCTGACGACCAGGTCGACCGCACCTTGCCCGTGATCAAGCGCGTCATGGAGGACGCCACGCAACCCGCACTGCAGCTCAAGGTGCCGCTGGCCGTGGACGCCCGTGCGGCGGTGAACTGGGAAGAGGCGCATTAGGGCCGGGGAGGCCAAGCTCCCCGGTCGTTCGTTCGTGTTCACGCCCCCCACCCCTGATGCAGGAGGCCGGTCGAGGCTATCCCTCAGACAGAGCCCCGGCACAAGGCCGGGGCTCTTGAAGCGTCTCGAAGGCGAGGCGGGACTCACCCCACCGTCGTTCCCGCCCTCTGGGCAAACCGGCCCTCGAAGCTCTTGCCGATGATCTCGGCCGAGACGTTCTCCATCTCCTTGTCCAGCGCCTTCAGCATGTCGAACACCGACTTCATACCGTCCTGCGCCATGACGCCGGTCTTGGAATAGGCGTCCTTCGAGGCCTGCACGGCCCTGATGTAGAGCGCCTTGTCGCCGAGGTGATACTGCTCCGGGACGGCGTCGGCGACTTCCGCCGGCGAGGCCTTGTCGATCCAGCGCAGCGCCTTGTAGAGGCCGTTGACCGCCGCCTGGGTGGTGTTCGGGTTCTTCTCGATGAAGTCCTGGCGCAGGTAGAGGCAGGCCGCCGGGTTGGAGGCGCCGAAGAGCGCCCTGGTGCCGGCCTCGGTGCGGGTGTCGATGAGCGTCACCACGTCGCCGTCGCTCTCCAGCTTGGCGATGACGGGGTCGAGGTGGGAGATCAGGTCGATCTCGCCGCGCTTCATGGCGGCCACGGCGCTGGCGCCGCCGCCGACACCGATGAAGCTCGCATCCGTCGCCTTCAGGCCGACCTTCGACATGGCGTGGACGACAGTGATGTAGGTCGAGGAGCCCGGTGCGGTGACGCCGATCTTGAGGCCCTTGAAGTCGGCGGCCGACTTCACCTTGTCGGCGATCGCCTTGCGCACCGCGATGACGATGGTGGGGAAGCGCAGGAGCTCGATGGTGGAACGGATGTCCTGTCCCTTGGCCTGCATGCGCAGCGTGTGCTCATAGGCTCCCGTGACCATGTCGACCGAGCCGCCGACCAGCGACTGCAGCGAACGGGCGCCGCCCGCGAAGTCGTTGATCTCCATGTCGAGGCCGAAGTCCTTGAAGAAGCCCTTCCGCTCGGCGACCGTCAGCGGCAGGTAGTAGAGCAGCGACTTGCCACCGACGCCGAGCGTCACCTTCGGCTTTTCCAGCGCCCCTTGCGCGAAGGCGGGCATCGGCAGGGCGAGGCTTGCCCCCGCGCCCATCAGCGACAGCATCTGCCGGCGGTCCATGGTGGTCATCGTATCCTCCCTTGTCGTTTCCGGCGCTTCCATGGCGCCCTTCCATCACACGGTCCTGGTCTCGCCCGGCTTCCAGACGAGCAGCGGCTTCTCGACCAGCGTGACGATGCCGTCGATGAGCATGACGAAGCCCATCAGGATCACCATGCCGGCAAAGACCCCGGTGACGTCGAAGACGCCCTCGGCCTGGTGGATGAGATAGCCGAGGCCGGCCGCCGAGCCGAGATATTCGCCCACCACCGCGCCGACCACGGCGAAGCCGACGGAGGTGTGCAGCGAGGAGAAGACCCAGGCGAGCGCCGCCGGCCAGTAGACGTGGCGGAGGAGCTGGCGCTCGTTCATGCCGAGCATGCGGGCGTTGGCCAGCACCACCTGCGGCACCTCGCGCACGCCCTGGTAGACGTTGAAGAAGACGATGAAGAAGACCAGCGTCACGCCGAGCCAGACCTTCGACCAGATGCCGAGGCCGAACCACAGCGCGAAGATCGGCGCGAGCACGACGCGCGGCAGGGCGTTCATCATCTTCACATAGGGGTCGAAGACGGCGGCGACGATGGGTTTGCGCGCGAACCAGAAGCCGATGACGATGCCGAGGCTGGCGCCGATGACGAAGGCGAGGATGGTCTCCACCAGCGTGATCCACAGGTGGCGATAGACCGAGCCTTCCATGAACATGGAGAAGACGCGCTTGAACACGTCGACCGGCGTCGAGAAGAAGAAGCGCATGGTCTTCACGTCGGCGACGATCGACCAGGTGGTGACGACGTGCCAGACGGCGAACACCGCGACGGCGACGAGCACCTGCAGCGCGATCAGCTTGGGGCGGGAGATGGGCGTCATGCGGCCCCCTTGTCGGTGAGGCCGTAGGTCTTGCGCACCTCGTCGCGCAGGCAGGACCAGATTTCCGAGTGCAGGCGGTGGAAGGCCGGCTCGGAGCGAACCTCGGCGATATCGCGCGGCCGCGGCAGATCGACGGCGAATTCGCCGATGAAGCGGGAGCGGGGGCCAGCCGACATCACGACGACCCGGTCGGACAGTGCGATGGCCTCGTCGAGATCGTGGGTGACGAACATCACCGCCTTGCGGTCCTGCTGCCAGAGGTCGAGCAGGAGCTCGCTCATGATGAGCCGCGTCTGTGCGTCGAGCGGCCCGAAGGGCTCGTCCATCAGCAGGATCTTCGGCTCACGCACCAGCACCTGGGCGAGCGCCACGCGCTTCTTCTGGCCACCGGAGAGCTGGTGGGGATAGCGGTCGCCGAAGGCGGCGAGGCCGACCTTGGCCATCATCGCCCGCGCCCGCTCCAGCGCTTCCGCACGCCTGACCCCGCCGACCTCGAGGCCGATGGCGACATTGTCCTCCGCCGTCTTCCACGGCATCAGCGCGTCCTGCTGGAAGAGGTAGCCGGCCTTGCCGCAGAGACCGGAGAGCCGCTCGCCGAAGATGTCGCAGGTGCCCGACGAGGGCGCCATCAGCCCGGCGGCGATGTTCAGGAGGGTCGACTTGCCGCAGCCCGTGGGGCCGAGCAGCGCGACGAACTCGCCGTCGCGCACCGACAGGTCAACCGGCTGGACCGCCTCGTATTTCCCGCCGCCCGCCAAAGCGTATGCGACCGAAACACCCTTCAGGTGCACGGCAATGGTCACGTCGCCTCCCCTGGCGCTTGTTCAAGGGCGCGCCCGTCGAGGGGGACGCTCGCCGCGGGATTGTCTCCCGCTGGCCGTCACAATATCGGCCAGGAGCCGGCTTGAGAAGGGAAGACCTGCCGCAGCGCTGGCCATCGCCGCTGGAGCTCTGCACCACGGAGGTGCGTCCTTCGAGGCTCGTCCGTTCCGCGCACGCACCTCAGGATGAGGAAGGTCGATGCGTTGCATCGGGGGCGTCGGAGGCGCCCAGGTCGCCGCTTCCTGGCCCGTGGCGCCGGCCGCCACCATCCCCATTCTGAGGCGCGAGGGCTGTAGCCAGAGCCTCAAGGGATGCACTTACCTGCGGCAGGGCACCCGGCTCACGCCCGTTCCGCCGCGACCTGTGCGATGGCGGCGCGCAGCTCCGGGATGCCCTCGCCCTTGCGGCTGGAGGTGGCGATCACTTCGGGAAAGGCGGCAGCCCGCTTCTTGAGGGCCTCCAGCGTCGCCGCCTTGAGCTTGACCAGGGCGGCCTCCGAGATCTGGTCGGCCTTGGTCAGCACGATCTGGTAGGAGACCGCCGCCTTGCCCAGTTCGTCCAGCACCTCGACGTCGACCGGCTTGATGCCGTGGCGGGCGTCGATGAGGACATAGACGCGGGCGAGGTTCTGCCGGCCGCGGAGATAGTCGTGGATGACCTTGGTCCAGGCCTTCACCTTGGCCTCGGGCGCGGCGGCGAAGCCGTAGCCCGGCATGTCGACGACGACGAGGCCGAGACCCGGTCCCTCCTCGGACGGCACGTGGAAGAAGTTGAGTTCCTGCGTGCGGCCGGGCGTGTTCGAGGTGCGCGCCAGGCTGTTCTGCCCGACGAGCGCATTGATCAGGCTCGACTTGCCGACGTTGGAACGTCCGGCAAAGGCGATCTCCACCCCCGTCATCGGGGGCAGGTGCTTCATGTCGGGTGTACCGCGCCAGAAGGTCCAGGGTCGCGCGAAGAGCTTGCGCCCCGTCTCGATCAGGTCGCCCGTCATGCCGTCAGCCGGCGGGCTTCGTCGGCCCGCCCCCGAACATCGACCGCATGTTGTCCCACAACTCGATCTTGACGCCGTACTTGCGCATGATCAGGCCCTGCTGCAGCACCGACAGCAGGTTGTTCCAGGCCCAGTAGATGACGAGGCCGGCCGGGAACGACGCCAGCATGAAGGTGAAGAGGATCGGCATCCACTTGAAGAAGGCCGCCTGGATCGGATCCGTCGGCGCCGGGTTCATCTGCATCTGGATCCACATCGTGATGCCCATGATGATGGGCCAGATGCCGATGAGCAGGAAGGCCGGCACGGCGAAGGGCAGCAGGCCGAACAGGTTGAAGATCGAGGTCGGGTCCGGAGCCGAGAGGTCCTGGATCCATCCGAAGAACGGCGCGTGCCGCATCTCGATGGTGATGAACAGCACCTTGTAGAGCGCGAAGAACACCGGGATCTGGATGAGGATCGGCCAGCAGCCGGCCAGCGGATTGATCTTCTCCCGCTTGTAGAGCGCCATCAGCTCCTGCTGCTGCTTCATCTTGTCGTCGGCATAGCGGTCGCGCAGCGCCATCATCTCCGGCTGCACCTTCTTCATCATGGTGATGGAGGCGTAGCTCTTGTTGGCGAGGGGGAAGAACAGGGCCTTGATCAGCAGCGTGACCAGCAGGATGGCGATGCCGAAATTGCCAGTCTGGATGAAGATCCAGTCCATGACGACGAAGAGCGGCTTGGTGATGAAGTAGAACCAGCCCCAGTCGATCAGGCGGTCGAAGCGGTCGATCTTGAGCGCGTCTGAATAGCCGTCGACGACGCGCACTTCCTTGGCGCCGGCGAAGAGCCGGGTGGTCGTCTCCGCGGTCGCGCCCGGCGCGACGGTCAGGGAGGGGCTGAGGAAGTCAGTCTGGAACGACTTGGTCGTACCCGACTGGAAGAACTTGAAGCTGGAGTCCGTCTCCGTCGCCTGGTCGGGAATGAGCGCCGCCGCCCAGTACTTGTCGGTGATGCCGAGCCAGGCGCCGCGGGCCTTGAAGGCCTGTGTCCGGGCAGTCTCGATAGCCGAATAGCCGACCTCCTGCAGGCCCTTGTCGCCGAAGACGCCGATCAGGCCCTCGTGCAGGATGTAGTAGCCCGAGGTCTGCGGCAGGCCGTGGCGCGAGATGAGGCCGAAGGGATGCAGCGACACGGGCGCGGCGCCGGAATTGGTGACGCCGTCCCGCACGGTGATCATGTAGTTGGCGTCGATCGAGAAGGTGCGGCGGAAGGTCAGCCCCTGGCCATTGTCCCACGTGATGGTGACCGGGTTCGCCGGGGTGAGCATGCCCGAGCCCTGCTGCGTCCAGGCCGTCTGCGCAGTGGGTACGGCCGCCGTCTGGCCGGCGGCGGGAACGAAGCCGAACTCGGCATAGAACGGATGGCGGTGGTTGACCGGGTCGATCGGCGAGCCCGCCGGCGCGAAGAGCACGACGTTGGGGCTGTTGCGCTGGATGGTCTCGCGATAGGTCGTCATCACCAGATCATCGACGCGACCACCGAGGAGATTGATCGAGCCCTTCAGGCGCGGCGTCTCGATGCCGACACGCGGCGTGGCGGCGAGGATGGCCTCGCGGCTCTGGCCCTGGACCGGCACCGGCGTCGCGGCACCGGGGGCGGCC
>CAZPMD010000010.1:64621-67509 GCA_964587395.1 uncultured Hyphomicrobiales bacterium | reverse complement strand
GTCTCCTTCGCGGCGCCTGTGCCCCTGGTGCGGCCCGGCGCAACCACCGTCGTCGCCATGGCCCCGGCCGCTGCGACAGGTCCGGTCCTCGCCTCCGCCTCCTCGACGCCCGTCATCCTCAACAACCAGGGCACGGCGACCACCATGGTCGTGCCTTCGGCGCCGGCGGGCAGAATTCCCGGCGCCCAGCAGGCGGTGATCGTCTCGCCGACGCCGGCCCGCGGCCCGGTGCTTGCGGCCCTGCCCCCCGATGGCGGTTCGCGCGACTGGCCGCGCTACGTACCCGGCGCCCGTGGCACCGACCGCAATCTCGGCATTGCCGGCGAGCGCGTGATGCCCGATCCGGGCGTGCCTCTGACTTGTCTTCCCGCACCGGTGCGCCGGGCGCTGAACGACGTCGCGCTCCGCTTCGGCCCGATCATCGTCCGCTCGACCCATCGCGGCAACGGCATGTTCGTGCGCACCGACGCCTGGCGCGGTTCCTATCACCGCGACTGCCGCGCCGCCGACTTCCGTGTCTCCGGCAATCCTTCGGCGATCCTCGCCTTCCTGCGCGCGCGCCACGACCTCGGCGGCGTCAAGCGCTACCGCAACGGCCTGTTCCACATCGACAACGGGCCGCGCCGCTCGTGGTGACGGCCGGCCGGCTGACTCATTCGCCGGCCTGATCCGTCCATCACTTCACTGAATTTGCCTGTCGTGGCTTTCCCGGCCACCTTCCGCTGCCCTTTGGTCAGGAGGAACGGATGCTGCTCGTCGGAATGCTGGACAGTCCCTATGTGCGCCGGGCCGCCATTGCAGGCACGGTGCTCGGAATTCCCTTCGAACATCAGTCTGTCTCGGTGTTCCGCCACATGGAGCGGTTCCGGGCCATCAACCCGCTGATCAAGGCGCCCTCGCTGGTGGCCGACGATGGCACCGTGCTGATGGAATCGCAGCTCATCATCCAGCACATGGAGGACGTGGCGGGGAAGAGCCTCCGGCCCACGGATCCGGCGGCGCGCCTCGCCGACCTCAGGGCCACCGCGCTCGCCATCGTCACCTGCGAGAAGGCCATCGCCATTGAGTACGAACGCAAGCGGCCGGAGGCGATCCGCTACGCGCCGTGGCTGGAGCGGGTCGCCGAGCAGTTGCAGGAGGCGCTGGCCGCCCTCGACATGGTCGCCGGCGAGCGGTGGAAGACGCTTCCCGGCATCTGGACCCACGGCGCGATCGGCGCGGCGGTGGCCTGGGGCTTCATTCGTTTCACCATTCCCGACGCCGTGGCAGAGGACGCCTTTCCGGCGCTCGCCGCCCATGCCGCGCGCTGCGAGGCGACGGAGGTCTTCCAGCACTGGCCGATCGACCGCGAGAGCCCGTGAGGGCGGGAGCTACGGCGACTTGCAGTAGCCTCAGCGTTTGTAGCTTATAGTTGACAGATCGTCATTTGTCGCTTATAAGGTACATAGTGATCAAGATCAGCCAGACGGTGGTGTTCGCACGGTGGTTCCGTGACCTGCGGGATCCAGTGGCGCGTGCCCGCATCATGGTCAGGATCGATCGCCTTGCGCTCGGCACCCCGGCGATGTTGAGCCGGTCGGTGATGGCGTCTCGGAGCTGCGGATTCACCACGGTCCCGGCTATCGGGTCTATTTCCAGCGTCGGGGAGACGAGATCGTCATTCTGCTGTGCGGAGGCGACAAGTCCACGCAGGCGAGGGAGATCAGGAGGGCGAGGGAACTCGCCCGGGAGGAAGGTTAGGTCATGGCTCTCGAAACCCGCCCCTGGGATACGTCGGAACATCTCGACAGCCCCGAAGCCATTGCCGCCTATCTTGAGGCCGTTCTGGAGGACGGCGATCCCGCTCTCTTCACCCATGCGCTGGGGCAGGTGGCGCGTGCGAGGGGCATGAGCCAGATCGCCAGCGAGGCGGGCCTGTCGCGAGAGGCGCTCTATCGTGCCCTCAGCCGCGAGGGTGACCCTCGTCTCAGTACGTTGACCGGGGTCATGAAGGCCATGGGCTTGCGGTTGGCCGTGGAGCCGGTGGAACAGGATAGCTGAGGCGGGAGTCCCCCCCTGTGGAATCTTGTCGCCTGAGATTCAGCCGATGACTGGGAAGGCTGGCGATCCGTCGGGACGGAAGGCCGATCGAACCCTTCCGGCATCCCCCCGCACAAGCGAAAAGGCCGCCCGGTGGGCGGCCTTTCCGTTTCTGCCGGGGCAGGAAGCAATCAGCGCGAATAGAACTCGACGACCAGCGAGGGTTCCATCTGCGTGGCGTAGGGAACCTCGGACAGGGTCGGCACGCGCGACAGCTTGGCGACGCCCTTGCCGTGGTCGACGTCGAGATAATCCGGCACGTCGCGCTCGCCCGACTGGACGGCTTCCATGAACAGGATCATCTGGCGCGAGGTCTCCTTGACCTCGACCACGTCACCGACCTTCACCTTGTAGGAGGGGATGTTGACGCGGCGACCATTGACCTTGACGTGGCCATGGTTGACGAACTGGCGGGCGGCGAAGACGGTCGGCACGAACTTGGCGCGATAGACCACCGCGTCGAGGCGGCGCTCGAGCAGGCCGATCAGGTTCTCGCCGGTGTCGCCCTTGACGCGCACGGCCTCGGTGTAGGTGGCGCGGAACTGCTTCTCGGAAATATTGCCGTAGTAGCCCTTGAGCTTCTGCTTCGCCTTCAGCTGGGTGCCGAAGTCGGAGACCTTGCTCTTGCGGCGCTGGCCGTGCTGGCCGGGGCCGTATTCGCGGCGGTTCACCGGGCTCTTCGGGCGACCCCAGATGTTCTCGCCCATCCGGCGGTCGATCTTGTATTTGGCAGCGTGACGCTTCGACATCGCGTGTCCCTTATTCGTTTGCGTTCGATAGGAGACGCGCCCTCCTCTTATCCCTCTCGG
>CAZPMD010000010.1:31803-64611 GCA_964587395.1 uncultured Hyphomicrobiales bacterium | reverse complement strand
AAGGGCTTGCCGCGGGTGCGCAAACCTGCCGCATCGCCGTTAAGCGATCCGTCAGGAAGCGGCGTCCTTAGCCGCGACACCCTCGAATGTCAATGAAGCGGCAGCGGCTCGATGCGGGTTTCCGGCAGACCAAAGCGCGAAAAGACCTCGGCGAGCCGGGACGCGGCGCCGCCGCCGGTGAGCAGCGCGAGCGCCCCCTGCGGCGTTGCGGCTTCGGTGCGCGCCGGCCCGAGGATCTGCGTCAGGCGGCGGGCGATGGCCGGCGCCGGATCGATCCATTCCACCGGCCAGGGGGCGAGCGAGCTGAACGTGTCGGCGAGCAGGGGATAGTGGGTGCAGGCGAGGACCACGGCGTCTGTGCGCCGGTCGCCGTGCCGGGCAAAGCAGGGCGATATCTCCGCCGCGATGGCCGCCGTGTCGGCCGGCTCGCCGCGCATGGTGGCCTCGGCGAGGCCGGCGAGCCGGGGCGATCCGACGAGGGTGACGGCGCAGCCCGCGCCGTATTCGGCGACCAGGGCCTTCGTGTAGTCGCGCGCCACCGTGCCCGGCGTCGCCAGGACGCTCACCATGCGGCTCGACGAGCGCTCGCAGGCAGGCTTGATGGCCGGCACGGTGCCGACGAAGGGCAGGTCGAAACGGGCGCGCAGATGTGGCAGCACGAGGGTCGAGGCGGTGTTGCAGGCGATCACCACGCAGTCTGGCCGGTGGACGGCGATCAGCCGCTCCATGACCGCGAGGACGCGGGCGACGAGATGATCCTCCGAGAGACCGCCATAGGGAAAGGCGGCATCGTCGGCGCAGTAGACGAAACGCGCATCGGGGCGGGCCCGCACCAGCTCACGGTGGACGGTGAGCCCGCCGAGGCCGGAATCGAAGACGAGGATGGTGGGCGGCCGGGTGGCGAGGTCCGCACGCGGGGAAAGACTGTGTTTCATGCCTGCCAGGGGATCGAAGGCGATACGCATCACGCACCTTCTGGAAACTTGCACGCGGGACCGGGCGGAATTCTGGCGGCAAAGCGTTAAGGTTTAGCAAGCGTGGCGATTTCCCTCCGGAACAACGCAGATGCGCGCCCCGGCGGCGTTGACGGCATCGGGGTTCGCGTCCATTCAATCGTTCAAAATCCCGGGGAGGACGACCATGCATCAGACACCGAAGCCCTATGAACTGGCGAAGCGGCTGCGCGCCGGCGAGAGCCTGTTCACCGCCTGGATGAGCATGCCCGAGCCGCTGATCGCCGATCACGTGGCACGCGAGGGCTTCGATGCCGTCACCTTCGACATGCAGCACTCCTCCATCGACCTTCTGTCGGCCATGCGCGGCATCTCCGCGGTGAACCACGCCGGCAAGCCGGCGGGCGTGCGCATCGCGCTCGACGCCTTCGGCGACGGCGCACGGCTGCTCGACGTCGGCGCCGAGATCATCATCGCGCCGATGATCAATTCCGTGGCGGACGCGAGGAAGTTCGCCTCGGCCGTGAAGTACCCGCCGCTCGGCGACCGGTCCTGGGGCGGCAACCGCTTCCAGCAACTCACCGGCATGAACCCGCAGGACTACCTGCGCCAGGCCAACGAACTGACCGTGACGCTCGCCATGATCGAGACGACGGCAGCGCTGGCGGCCGTGGACGACATCCTCGCCGTGCCCGGCATCGACGGCGTTTTCGCCGGCCCGTCGGACCTTTCCATCACCCTTCTCAAGGGCGAGAAGCTCGACCCCAACCACCAGGTCGTGCGCGAGGCCTTCGCCAAGATCATGACGGCGGCGAAGAAGGCCGGAAAGCTCACCGGCTGCTACGCGCCGAGCCCCGAGCGGGCGAAGGAACTCGCCGCCGAAGGCTGGGGCTTCATCACGCTGATCAACGACAGCCTGATGGTGCGCGGCGGTGCGCAGAATGCGCTGAAGGTCGTGCGCGGCTGACGGATCGTCCTCGTGCTGGGGCCGGTAGTTGACCGGCCTCAATGCACGGGACCATCGGGTCTGCGAAGGGAAGTTGCCCCCGATCTCAAGGGTGGAGCTTCTCCATGCGCAATCTCTTCATTCTGATGTTCATGCTGGCCGCGACCGTCTTCGCCGGCGCCTTCATGGTCGTCGTGGTCGCGACCCCGTCGCTTTACGATAAGGGGATGTCCACCATTCCGGTGGCTGCAGGTCTCGGCGTGTTGCTGGCGATACCCGTGGCATGGTTCGTCGCCCGCGCCATCGACCAGGCCTCGAAGACGGCCTGAGCCTCAGCCGAGCGCCTTCAGGAAACCGGCGAAGCGCATCAGCCCTTCCGGCCAGGGACCGTGGCCGGAAGCGGCGTTGATGTGGCCGGCATCACCGGCGTCCGCCACAGCCGAGCCCCAGGAATAGCCGAAGTCCTCGGCGCGCTGGTAGGCGCAGTGCGGGTCAGTGCGGCTCGCCACGAGAACCGAGGGGAAGGGCAGGGGATCGCGCGGGATCGGGGCGAAATGCCGCTCGATCTCCGGGATGTTGTCGTGGTCCTCGATGTCCGGCAGGCCGACGAGGAAGCCGCCACGGACGACGCCCTTCGGAAACAGCGGCGCGGCGTGGGCGATGGTGACGACGCCGAGCGAGTGGCCGACGAGGATGACGGGCCGCGAGCAGGAGGCGACGGCGGTGGCGAGATTGTCGACCCAGCGCTCCTTCTCGGGCCTGTGCCAGTCGCCGAGATGGACACGCCGCGCCGTCGGCAGCTTCGCCTCCCAGCGGGACTGCCAGTGGTCCTCGGCGGAATCGGTGTAGCCGGGAACGATGAGGATGTCGGCGTCGGCGGTGCGCATGGATCAGTCCGGCAGGATGGTGATGCCCTCGGCCGCAGCCGCTGCTCTCATGCGCTGGTCCAGTGTGGCCAGAGGGCGTTCGAGGCGGAGTGCGCAGTCGAGATAGGAGGCGTCGTAAGGCGTCAGCCCATGGCTACGGGAGAGCCGGCCGACTTCCGCGAAGGCGACGGCGGCACTGACCGAACTGACGCGGACGTTCAGCATCTGGGCAACAGCCAGTGCCTCGGCGGCCATGTCGGTGGCAATGACGCCGCGGGCGATCTTGCGACGAAACACATGCATGATTTCCAGGGCCCAGATGGCCGGAACGGCCGCATCATCGGTGGCAATGATGTCGAGATAGCGCTCCGTATCATCGGTGCGCTCATCGGGCGACAGGGCCGCAATGGTGATGGAGGCGTCGATGACGATGCTCATCGCCGCCCTTCATCGCGCAGTTCCCGAATCTCTTCCTGGGTGAAGGTTACGCCCTCCTGCCGGAGCCGTTCCCGCACCCGGCGAAAGGCAGCCTTGATGTCGTCCGGATCATGCCGCCGCTGGATAGGGACGATCTGCACGAAGGGCTCGCCGCGCTTGGTGACGATGACCTCCTCGCCGGCGGCTGCTCGCTCGGCCAGCGCGGAAAACTGGTTCTTGGCCTCAAGAATGCCGACCTTCATCATCGCGCTCCGATCTGGCTAGCTTGCTAGCCAGACTAGCACGCAGCACCGCCTGCCGTCACGCCTCGCCGAAGACGCGCCTGAAGATGGTGTCGACATGCTTCAGATGGTAGCCGAGGTCGAACTTCTCCTCGATCTCCGCCTCCGACAGCGCCGCGCGGACCTCCGGATCGGCTTTCAGGAGCGTCAGGAACTCGCCCTCGCCGCGCCAGACCGGCATGGCGTTGCGCTGGACCAGCCGGTAGGAATCCTCGCGGGAGACGCCCTTCTGGGTCAGTGCCAGCAGCACCCGCTGCGAATGGACGAGGCCGCCGAGGCGGTCGAGGTTCTTCTGCATGTTGGCGGGATAGACCAGCAGCTTGTCGATGACGCCGGTGAGCCTCACCAGGGCGAAGTCGAGCGTCACCGTGGCATCCGGGCCGATCATGCGCTCCACCGATGAGTGCGAGATGTCGCGCTCGTGCCAGAGCGCGACGTTCTCCATCGCCGGCAGCGCCATGCCGCGGACGAGGCGGGCAAGGCCGGTGAGGTTCTCGGTCAGCACCGGATTGCGCTTGTGCGGCATGGCCGAGGAGCCCTTCTGGCCCTCGGAGAAGAATTCCTCCGCCTCCAGTACCTCGGTACGCTGCAGGTGGCGGATCTCGGTGGCCAGTCGCTCGATGCAGGATGCGACGACGCCGAGGGTGGCGAAGAACATGGCGTGGCGGTCGCGCGGGATGACCTGGGTCGAGACCGGCTCGACCTTCAGGCCCATGGCCTTGGCGACATGCTCCTCCACCCGCGGGTCGATCTGCGCGAAGGTGCCGACGGCGCCCGAGATGGCGCAGGTGCGGACCTCCTCGCGGGCCGCCTCGAGGCGGGCGAGGCAGCGGTCGAACTCGGCATAGGCCTGGGCGAGCTTGACGCCGAAGGTGGTCGGCTCGGCATGGATGCCGTGGGAGCGTCCGATGGTCGGCGTCATCTTGTGTTCGAAGGCACGGCGCTTCAGCGCAGCGAGCAGCGCCTTCACGTCGGCGATGAGCAGGTCGGAGGCGCGCACCAGCTGCACGTTGAAGCAGGTGTCGAGCACGTCGGACGAGGTCATGCCCTGGTGGACGAAGCGCGAGTCCGGGCCGATGAACTCGGCGAGATGCGTCAGGAAGGCGATGACGTCGTGCTTCACCTCGCGCTCGATGGCGTCGATGCGCGCGACGTCGAAGGTGACGTCCTTGGCCTTGGCCCAGATGTTGGCGGCGGAGTCCTTCGGGATGACGCCGAGCTCGGCGAGGGCGTCGCAGGCGTGGGCCTCGATCTCGAACCAGATGCGGAACTTGGTCTGCGGGTCCCAGATGGACGTCATTTCGGCGCGGGAATAGCGCGGGATCATGGGACGGGCCTCGGCGATGTCTTGGACGCGCGCGGCTTAGCAGGGATGGGCCGGTGCGGCAATCGCGGTCAGTGCCGGGCGCGGGCCGATCGCCAGAAGAGGAACGTCAAGAGCGCGGGCAGGGCGGCGCCCCAGGGCCACCAGAGGCGAAAGGCGGTGGTGGCGTAGAGGTAGAGCGCCCCGGCCGAGCCGACGAGGTGATGCAGCAGGTTCATCTCGCCGTCGTGGTCCTCGGCGAAGGCCGTCGAGCGCGAATGGACCGCGAAGACGAGGCCGGGGAAGACGAGCATGACCGCCAGCGTGCCAACGAAGGCAAGGGCGAGCCAGAAGGCGAGCGGCGTTCCGGCGAAGCGGGACCGCAGCCGTTCCAGGGTCCACCAGAACAGGGCGATGCCCGGCAGCAGCGGCAGGGATTGCAGGCAGACGACCGCGAGACTGCGCCAGGACGGGGCATGGCCGGCCATGAGCGAGACGATGGCGGCCGCGATGAAGGCCACGGCCGTGATGACGAGCCCGGCGCGAAAGCCGCGAAGCCAGACACCGGGAACGTCCGGCCCATGCGCGGGAGGCCGACGCCTCGTCGTCCTCGATGCGCCCGAGCGGCGGCTGCGGGACGGCCGCTTGGGAGCCGGGCCGTCCGTGTCGCGGCCGAGGGTTGCGCTGTGAGTCGCCATGGTTCCAACGATAACGCCCGCGGGTTGACGGGGACTGAATCGAGCCTCCGCTTATCCTCATCCGCTGCGATGGCGCGATCCTCTGCATGACAACCGGCCAATTCCGGCCGGCGAGCGCGCGAGGATGCCCATGGCCTATTCCATTGCGAACCACCGCCTCATGCTGGACGGTGCGCCCGTCGCCTTCCGCCAGTCACCGCATGGCGGCCGGCGCATGAAGCCGCTCTATCTGGTCCTCCACTATACCGCCGGCCTGTCCGTGAACTCGGCGGTGGGCTGGTTTCTCGATCCGCGCGCCAGGGCCTCCGCCCATCTGGTGCTGGGGCGGCAGGGGGCCGCGACGCAGATGATGACCTTCGACCTGACGTGCTGGCACGCGGGGGTGAGCACATGGCAGGGCCTGGAAGGCCTCAACAGCCATTCCATTGGCATCGAGATCGTCAATGCGGGGCGTCTCGCGAAGGGCCCCGGAGGACGCTGGCAGACATGGACCGGCGAGCCGGTGCCTGACGATCAGGTGGTGGTCGCGCGCCACCGCCATGAGCGCGAGGAGACCGGCTGGCATGCCTATGCGCCGGAGCAGATCGCCGCCGTGGCGGCCATCGGTGCGGCGCTGCACGAGGCCTACCGGTTCCGCGATGTGCTGGGACATGAGGACATCGCACCGCGCCGCAAGGTCGATCCCGGCCCGGCCTTTCCACTGAAGGCTGTCGCGGCGCGGATCATGGGGCGGGGATAAGTCGGGTGGTGCCGGCCGCTCACGGAAAGGTGAGGGGGCGGAGCGCGGCCGGGTCAGACCATGGTGCCGCGGGCGGTCTCGGCGGCTTCGCGGATGGCGGCGATGTTGGCGGCATAGGTTGCCGGGCCGCCCTTGAACACGGCGGAGCCGGCGACCAGCACGTCGGCGCCTGCGGCGGAAACGAGACGGGCCGTGTCCGGCGTCACGCCGCCGTCCACCTCGATGAGAATGTCGCGACCGGCCGTCATCTGCCGGATCCGGGCGATCTTCTCGACCTGGCTGGCGATGAAGGCCTGGCCGCCGAATCCGGGGTTGACGGACATGACCAGCACGAGGTCGACGAGGTCGAGCACGTATTCAATGGCGCTGGCGGGGGTCGCCGGGTTCAGCGAGACGCCGGCCTTGCGGCCCATGGCGCGGATCGCCTGCAGCGAGCGGTGAAGATGGGGGCCTGCCTCGGCATGGACGGTGATGACGTCGCAGCCGGCCCTGGCGAAGGCCTCGAGATAGGGATCGGCGGGGGCGATCATCAGGTGGACGTCGAAGACCTTCACCGTGTGCGGGCGAAGCGCCTTCACCACGTCGGGCCCGAAGGTGATGTTCGGGACGAAATGGCCGTCCATGACGTCGAGATGGATCCAGTCGGCGCCGGCGGCGTCGACCGCGCGCACCTCCTCGCCGAGCTTCGAGAAGTCGGAGGCGAGGATCGAGGGGGCGATGAGGATGGGGCCGGTCATGGTCGCTTGTGTCCTCGCTGGAAGCCGTCGCGCGGCGGGTAGCATGGGGCAAGGTGCGCGGGCAATGAGGGTCAGCCATCGCTTGCGATGCGGCGGCCCTGTCGGCAATGTTGCGCCGCCCCCAAGAGATGACACGTGGTCGCGGCGACAGGTTCATGACTGACATTCACGACGTCCTCGTTCTCGGTGCCGGCATGGTCGGCGTCTCGACGGCACTCCATGCCCGCATGCGCGGACTCAATGTGGTTCTCATCGACCGGCGCGAGCCCGGCGAGGAAACGAGCTATGGCAATTCCGGCGTCATCGACGGCGGCAACCTCTACCCTGTCGCCATGCCGCGCGACGTGCCGACGCTGTTCCGGCATGCGCTGAACCGCCAGACGGCCTCGCACTACCATCTGTCGGCCCTGCCGCAGGTGGCGCGCTGGATGTTCGACTACTGGCGCTGGTCGGCGCCGGAGAAGCTGGAGGAGACGGCGCGCGTCATGCGGCCCTTCTTCGCCCAGGCCGTCGAGACCCATCGCGAGCTGATGACGGTGGCCGGCGCCGAGCGGTATTTCCGCCAGACCGGCTGGCTGGAGCTCTATCGCCGTCCCGAGAGCCTTGCGGCGCAGGACCGGCGCCTCGCCCTGTCGCGCGAGTACGGCATCGACAACGTCAAGCTGACGCAGGCCGAGACCCTGGAACTGGAGCCCCACCTGAAGGGGAGCTTTGCCGGCACCATCTGGTGCAAGGGTGCCGACACGGTGTCGAGCCCCGGGGGCGTGACAAAGGCCTATGCGGAGGCCTTCGTGAAGCAGGGCGGCCGCTTCGTCATCGGCGATGCGATGACGCTGGAGAAGGTGACGGGCGGCTACCGCGTGCAGACGGCCGATGGTCCGGTGACCGCCCGCCAGGTGGTCGTCGCCCTCGGCATCTGGTCGAAGGCGCTGGTGGCGAAATTCGGCTATTCCGTGCCGCTTTCGGCGAAGCGCGGCTACCACCGGCACTACAAGGCCGCCGGCAACGCCTTCCTCAGCCGGCAGGTCTGCGACGAGGACGTGGGCTACGTGCTCTGCCCGATGGAGCAGGGGATCCGCCTGACGACCGGCGTCGAGATCGCACTTCCCGATGCGCCGGCGACACCGGTGCAGGTGGAACGGGCCTTCCGCTCGGCCCGCGACCTGTTCGACCTCGGCGAGCCGGTAGAGGCGGAGCCCTGGATGGGTCGCCGGCCGGCGACGCCGGATTCGCGACCGGTGATCGGTCCCGCGCCGCGTCACGAGGGGATGTGGTTCGCCTTCGGTCACGGCCACTGGGGCTTCACGCTCGGGCCTGCCACCGGCAAGGCCCTCGCCATCGCCATGCAGGGCGCGCCGCAGCCCCTGGATCTCTCGCCCTATCGAATCGATCGGTGGAAGCAGCAGGCCTGACGGGCGTCAGACGCTGAGATCGAAAAGCCGCAGGGCAGGGGCGGGCATGGCGCCGTTGCGGGAGGGTCGGGCGACGTCCACCGCTGGCACATCGCTCGCCTGATCGGTGGGCGCGAGAGAACCGCCGAGCACGACGGCTGGTGCGATGGCGCGACCGGCGCGCGAATCGAGCTGCTCCTGCTTCTCCGGATCTCCGGTGAGGTTGTCCGGGTTCAGCCCGCGACGGGCGTGGCTGACATCGGCGCTGGTGGTGCAGACAAAGCCGTTGACCATTTCGATCATGGGTCGATGCGTCCGTTCGATATCGGGTTCCCGTATGATCGCCTTGGCAGAACGGGTCGGCCGTGGCCAGCGCAACCTGCGAGTGTGGTGTGCCGGGCGTGCAGGACATCGTGACAATTGTCGGGATCGGCCATCGACAGGATTCCGGGGCCGTGGCTTAGTCCGGTGATCGCACCTCCGGACTGGATCGTCGCATGTCCTTCGAGACCTGGCTTGCCTTTGTCGCCGCCTCGACCATCCTGGTCGTCATCCCCGGGCCGACCATCCTGCTCGTCGTCTCCTATGCGCTCGGGCGCGGCTGGAAGACGGCCTTTCCGATGGCGGTCGGCGTGGCGCTCGGCGACTTCACCGCCATGACCCTGTCGATGCTCGGCATCGGCGCCTTGCTGGCGACCTCGGCGACGGTGTTTACCGCGCTCAAGTGGATCGGCGCGGCCTATCTCGTCTGGCTCGGGATCAGGCTGTGGCGCGCCGGCGGGTCGCTGACGGCGGAACCGCGGCAGGATGCGGCCTCAAGCCTGAAGATGCTGGGTCACGCCTGGCTCGTCACCGCCCTCAACCCGAAGAGCATCACCTTCTTCGTGGCCTTCCTGCCGCAGTTTCTCGACCCGAAGGGTGATTTCTGGATGCAGATGGCGATCTTCGAGGCGACGTTCCTGACGCTCGCCTTCGCCAATGCCTTCGGTTACGCGCTGGTCGCGTCGCGGGCCCGCAAGGTGGTGCGCGACCCCCGCACCATCGGCGTGGTCAACAAGATCGGCGGCTCGATGCTGATCGGGGCCGGCATTGCCACGGTGGCGATGCGCGGCGGGCAGAACTGACGCGTCAGCGCGCGCCGAAGCGCTGTTTCCAGGACGGCAGGGCGCCGGGGAACGGCAGGGCCTCCGCCTCGTACACGGCGCGGGCGCAGGCGCGCGCCAGCACCGAGGCCGCAGTCGCGCCGATCACCGCCATGTCGCGGGCATAGTCCCCGACAGGCCTTGCGCCGGTCGCGGCGGCGAAGACCGTGTCGCCGTCGAGCGGCGTGTGGATCGGACGGATGGCGCGGACGAGCCCGTCCTGCGCCATGACGGCGAGATGCGTCGCCTGGCCCTTGTCCAGCGCCGCGTCGGTGACGACCAGCGCGATGGTGGTATTTTCCGGTCGCGGCCCCTTCAGCTTGATGGCACCGGCATCGGCGGGCCAGGGGGAGGGCAGGCCGCGGCCGCCGAACTCCGCGCCGACCTCGTCGGTCGCCGCCCAGAAATGCCCTGATGCGCCGATGGTGGCGCTGCCGACCGCGTTGACGATGACGATGGCGCCGACGCGATGCCCGGAGGGCGCGAGCGCCGAGGCCGACCCGATGCCGCCCTTGAGGTCGGCCGTCGTTGCGCCGGTTCCGCCGCCGACGGTGCCGAGGGCGACGGGATCCGCGGTCGCTGCGGCCGCCGCCTGATAGCCGAGATCGCGATAGGGCGAGAAGCGGCCCCAGGCCTTGTCGCCACCCGAGAGCAGGTCGAAGACGATGGCGCCGGGCACGATGGGCACCCGCATGGCGCCGATGGCGAAGCCGCGGCCGCTCTCGGCCAGCCAGGCGCTGACCCCGCCGCAGGCGTCGAGACCGAAGGCCGAGCCACCGGAGAGAACCACGGCATCGACGGTATGCACCGTCTTGTCCGGGCGCAGCAGTTCGGTGTCGCGGCTGCCGGGGGCGCCGCCGCGCACGTCGATGGCGCAGACTGCGGGCTCATCGAAGATGATCGCGGTCGTGCCGGTGGCGCGGGCGGGATCGGTGGCGTGCCCGACCTTGAGGCCGGGGATGTCCGTCAACGTATTGGATGCCTTGCTCATCACGGCGGATCACGCCTGTGCGATTGGGACATGTCAACGCTTCCGCTCGGCCCGCCGGACATATAGAGGAAACGGAATGGCTGGACTGCGGCGGCTGGCCGCGCACATGGCGGAACGTGAATGCCCGACGTCACTCTCACCGCGGCCCTGATCGCGGGCCTCGTGAGCTTCCTGTCGCCCTGCGTCCTGCCGCTGGTGCCGCCCTATCTGGTCTATCTGACCGGCGCAACGCTGGATGATCTCGCCGACACCGAGGCGAATCCGGCCCTCGTCCGGCGGGCGGTGCTGCTGGCGCTGGTCTTCGTGGCCGGCTTCTCGACCGTCTTCGTGGCCATGGGCGCCTCGGCCTCGATGATCGGCCACTATGTCCGCGTCTACTCGGCCTCGCTGTCGATGGTGGCGGGCGTGGTCATCATCATCATGGGCCTGCACTTCCTCGGCCTGTTCCGCATTCCGCTGCTCTACCGGCAGGCGAAGATCGACATGGCGCCGCCGAAGGCCGGCCCGGTCGGCGCCTATCTCATGGGGCTTGCCTTCGCCTTCGGCTGGACGCCCTGCATCGGCCCCGTTCTGGCGGCGATCCTGGCCGTGGCGGCCTCGGAAGTAACCATCCACAAGGGCGCGGGCCTGCTGGCCGTCTATTCCCTCGGCCTCGGCATTCCCTTCGTGCTGGCGGCCTTCGCCATCAAGCCCTTCCTGCGGTTTGCTGCCGCCATCCGCCACCGCCTGCGCGTCGTGGAGATGGTGATGGGCGGCCTGCTCGTCCTCACGGGCCTCGCCTTCCTGACCGGCAAGATGTCGACCGTGGCCTTCTGGCTGCTGGAGACTTTCCCGGCGCTCGGGTCGATCGGCTGATCGCCGCGGCGGCGCCGGCCGCCCCATCTGTGTCAGCCTGGATCCGGTGCTGAGGGGTGCGGCCCCTCGGGCCATCTCATCCACGAAAAAACCGCCCGGATCGCTCCGGGCGGGCTTGATGTCGGGGGCGTCAGAGCCACGGCCGGGGCATCAGTTCTCGAAGTAGGAGACCTTGCCGTCCGGGCCGGCGCGCCACGTGTAGGTGACGTAGTCGGCGCGGGTGATGTCGCCCTTCTTGTCGTAGGAGATGTCGCCGATCACCGTCTTGAAGACGTGGCCGGTCCGCATGAACTCGGCGATCTTCTTCGGGTCGAGCGAGTTGGTAGCGACCGCTGCCTGCTGGAAGATCTGCACGGCGGCATAGCTGTAGAGCGTGTAGGCCTGAGGCTCGAAGCGACGGGCGGTGCGGAACTTCTCCACGATGGTGCGCGCCTCGGGACGATTGCGCGGGTCCGGCGGGAAGGTCATGAGCGTGCCGACGGCGCCGGGGCCGGCGATGGCGGCGAACTCGTTGTCGGCGATGCCGTCACCGGACATCATCGGCGCGGTCATGCCCTGGTCGCGCATCTGGCGGACGATCAGACCGCCCTCGGTGTGCAGGCCGCCCCAGTAGACGATGTCGACATTGGCGGCCTTCAGCTTGGAGATCAGCGCCGAGAAGTCCTTCTCGCCGGTGTTGACGCCTTCGTAGATGACTTCCTTGAGGCCGGCGGCGTTCATCGCCTTCTGCGTTTCGTCGGCGAGGCCTTTCCCGTAGGTCGTCTTGTCATGAACGATGGCGACGCGCTTGCCGGCGTAGTTGCGCACCAGATAGGCGGCGGCAACGGCCCCCTGCTGGTCGTCACGGCCGCAGGTGCGGAAGGCGTTCCACAGGCCACGCTCGGTGATGCGCGGATTGGTGGCCGAGGGCGTGATGAAGACTGCGCCGTTCTCGGCATAGACTTCCGAGGCCGGCATGGTCACGCCGGAGTTGAAGTGGCCGACGACGAAGCGGATGCCGTCGCCGATGAACTTGTTGGCGACGCTGACGCCCTGGCGGGGGTCGGAGACGTCGTCACCGACCGCGAGGGTGATGCGCTGGCCGAGAATGCCACCGGCCGCATTGATGTCCTCAACGGCCTGCTCGACACCGTTGCGCAACTGGGCGCCGAACGATGCGTTCGGACCCGTGATCGGGCCGGCGACACCGAGACGGATCTGCGCCTGGGCGGGAACCGCCATGGCCAGACCCAGACCGAGCGTCAGCCCGGCGAGGAGTTTTGTCTTCATCTCTCATCCTTCCCAAGTGGGGTCACGTGGTGGCCGAGGCCGCCGCGGAGGGCGGCTTGAGCCGTCCTTGCGGGGATCGAACACCCTTTTCGGGGACTTGTCAGCCCATCCGGAGGCAACCGATGCGACATCAGGTTTTGTCCGGAGGGGAGGACAGGGGGGCCGGCCTTTCCGCCCAGGTGAGCGGGCCGGTGCGTTCGTAGAGCCACCAGTACTGGTTGGCCATTTGTCCGGCCCGGGTCATGCGCCAGCCCAGGAGCCCGATCGCCGTCACCACGATGGTGTCGATGATGTAGTAGCGCAGCGACAGGAGAGTGCCTTCGAACAGGGCGAAATGGGCGAAGCGCACGGCCAGGCCAAGAATCAGGAGATAGACGATGGTCTGCGGCACGTCGCGCCAGGTCTCGGCGCAGGCCTTGCCGGTCATCCAGGCGAGGCCACCGCCGAGAATGAGCGTGACGAGCAGGAACAGCCAGACGGACGGTTCCTCGTAGAGAATGCCCTGCATCAGTGGCGTCCTCCCTCGAGATAGGCGGCGCGGACCTCCTCGCGGGCGAGCAACTCCTGCCCGGTGCCGGCCATGGTGACGGTGCCGTTGACCAGCACATAGCCGCGATGGGCGAGTTTCAGCGCGTGATAGGCGTTCTGCTCGACGAGGAAGACGGTGAGGCCTTCCTTGCGGTTGAGCTCGCGGATGGCATTGAAGATGCCTGCGACGATGAGCGGGGCGAGGCCAAGCGAGGGCTCGTCGAGCAGAAGCAGCTTCGGCCGGCTCATCAGGGCGCGGGCGATGGCCAGCATCTGCTGCTCGCCACCGGACAGGGTGCCGCCGCGCTGGTCGCGCCGCTCCTTCAGGCGCGGGAAGAGGGCGAAGACCTTCTCGAGGTCGTCGTCGAAGAAGGCCGGGTCGGTGAGGGACGCTCCCATCTGGAGGTTCTCAAAGACCGACATGCGCGGGAAGATGCGGCGGCCCTCGGGCGACTGGGCGATGCCCATGCGCATGATCAGGTGCGTCGGCAGCCGCGTGATGTCCTGTCCGTCATAGACGATGGTGCCGCGGCGCGCCTGGGGCGAGCCGCAGATGGTCATCATCAGTGTCGACTTGCCGGCGCCGTTGGCACCGATCAGCGTGACGATCTCGCCCTTGGCGACATCGATGTCGATGCCCTTGAGGGCCTGGATCGAGCCGTAGAAGGTCTCGACGCCGCGGGCGGTGAGAAGCGCCGTCAAATGCCCACCTCCGCCTCGACCTTTTCCACCTCGGAATCGTCGACCCCGAGATAGGCGGCGATGACCTTGGGGTCCTCGCGCACTTCCGCCGGCGTGCCGTCGGAGATCTTGATGCCGTAGTCGAGAACGACGACGTGGTCGGAGATCTCCATCACGACGCTCATGTCATGCTCGATCAGCAGCAGCGACGTGCCGTGCTCCCGGCGGATGAAGCGCAGGAGGTCGTTGAGGACGAGGCTCTCGCGCGGATTGAGGCCGGCGGCGGGCTCGTCGAGACAGAGAAGCTCCGGCTCCGTGCACATGGCGCGGGCGATCTCCAGCGCCCGCTGCGGGCCATAGGAGAGATCACCGGCCGGATCGTCGGCGCGGTCGGTCAGCCCGGTCTTGTCCAGCCAGTAGGCTGCCTTCTCGATCGCGGCCTTCTCGGCCCGGGCATAGGTCGGCAGGCCGAGAATGCCGCCGATCGACCAGGCGGAGGCCGTCATCAGTGGGTTGTGCTGGGCCACCAGCAGGTTCTCCAGCACGGTCATGCCCGAGAACAGGCGGATGTTCTGGAAGGTGCGTGCGACCTTCGCCTCCTGGGCGATGCGGAAGTCGGGCAGGCGCTCGAGATACTGCTCGCCGCCACCGGCATGGCGCATGACGATGCGGCCCTGGCTCGGCTTGTAGAACCCGGTGATGCAGTTGAAGACGGTGGTCTTGCCGGCGCCGTTCGGGCCGATCACGGCGGTGATGTCGCCGCGCCGGGCCTCGAAGGACAGGTCGTTGACGGCAGTGAGGCCGCCGAAGCGCATCGTCAGGTGTTCGACGGTGAGGATCGCATCGCTCATCCGTGGCCCTCCTTGACGTGGTCGGAGGAGACGGCGCGCCGGCTCTTCAGGAAGGCGGTGGGCATGCGCGTCGAGACGAAGCCGCGCGGCTTCCAGATCATGATGACGACCATGGCGAGGCCGAAGATGAGCATGCGGTACTGGACCGGGTCGAAGTCCTTGCCGAAGATCGCCTTCATCCAGTCGAGCTCGCGCAGGAGTTCCGTGCCGCCGATCATTGCCACCGCGGCGATGGCGGTACCGACCAGCGATCCCATGCCACCCAGCACGACGATGGCGAGGATCACCGCCGACTCCATGAAGGTGAAGCTCTCGGGCGAGATGAAGCCCTGGCGCGCCGCGAAGAACGAGCCGGCGAAGCCGCCGAACATGGCGCCGATGGCGAAGGCGGTCAGCTTGGTGTTGACGGTGTTGATGCCGAGCGAGCGGCAGGCGATCTCGTCCTCGCGCAGCGCTTCCCAGGCGCGTCCAACGGGCAGCTTGCGCAGGCGGTTCGACACCCAGGCGGTGAGGAGGGCCAGACAGACGATGACGTAGTAGAGGAAGATCGTGCGGTGGACGGGGGTGAACTCCAGCCCGAACGTCGCCGCAAAACCCTTGTCGGAGGCGTTGAACGGGACGCCGAAGAAGGACGGCCGCGGGATGGTCGAGATGCCCTCGTAGCCGTTCGAGAAGGCGGTCCAGTTGATGAGCACGAGGCGGATGATTTCGCCAAAGGCCAGTGTGACGATGGCGAGATAGTCACCTCGCAATCGCAAGACCGGGAAACCGAGCAGCACCCCCCAGAAGGCGGCAAGCAGGCCGGCGACCGGCAGGCAGATCCAGAAGGCCCAGATGCCGAGCCCGGGGAAGGTGGCGGGGATCACCTGCGTCGCCAGGATGGCATAGGCATAGGCGCCGACCGCATAGAAGGCGACATAGCCGAGGTCGAGAAGGCCGGCGAGGCCGACGACGATGTTCAGGCCCCAGGCCAGCATCACGTAGATGAGGATCTGGATGCCGAAATTGTCGATCCACTTCAGCGCGCCGGAGCCGCCGGTCAGCGACAGGATCATCATCGGATAGACGAACAGTGCGACAAGGGCCGCCGGCGGCAGGCCGTTACGGATGACGACCCGCAGGCTCGGCGGAATCAGGCCCCACACCAGGTGGGTGCCGATCGCCGATGTCGTCTCGGGGCGTACTCTCGCCATCCACAGCGAGATGAGGAAACGCCCGACGCCGACGATGAGCACGACGAGCGCGATGAGATCGTAGCGCGCCTCGACGATGAGGCGGTTCTGCATGTCCTGCGTCGTCTTGAAGGCGAGCAGGGGCCCGAACACGCCGAGCGCGATGATGGCGGAGAAGAGGGCGTCCTTCAGGGCGCGCGTGACCGGCGGCTGGGCGCTGGCGGCCGACGCAGTGGACGGTTCGGAAGCTGTCGTCACGCGATCAGACCTTCTCGACGTCGGGGCGACCGAGGATGCCCTGCGGCATGAAGATGAGGACGATGGCCAGGATGGAGAAGGCGGCGACGTCCTTGTATTCGACGGAGAAATAGGCCGACCAGAACACCTCGATGAGGCCGATGAGGAGGCCTCCCAGCACCGCGCCGGGCAGCGAGCCGATGCCCCCCAGCACTGCCGCGGTGAAGGCCTTCACCCCCGGCGTGAAGCCGTCGGAGAAGTTCACCACGCCGTAGTAGACGAGGTAGAGCGTGCCGGCGACGGCGGCGAGCGCGGCGCCCATCACGAAGGTGACGGAGATGGTGCGGTCGACGTCGACGCCGAGCAGGGCGGCCATCTTGCGGTCCTGCTCACAGGCGCGCTGGGCGCGGCCGAGCGGGGTCTTGGCGACGACCCACCAGAACACCGCCAACAGTGCCACGGTGACCACGACGATGAGGATCTGCTTGTAGGAGAGCGTCACCTGGTAGCCGCCGGCGGCCGACAGCACGAAGACGTTGTTGAGGATCGGATCGATCGCCTTGTTGCGCGGGCCCTGCGCCACCTGGACGAAGTTCGACAGCACGATCGACATGCCGATGGCGGAGATCAGCGGGGCCAGGCGGAAGGAGCCGCGCAACGGCCTGTAGGCCACGCGCTCGATCGTCCAGCTGATCAGCGAGGTGAAGACCATGGCGATGATGAGCACGATCATCAGCGCAATGAGGATGGAGCCGACACCGAGCCACGTCGTCAGGACCATCAGGGCGATGAGCGCGATGAAGGTGGAGACCATGAAGACATCGCCATGGGAGAAGTTCACCATGCCGATGATGCCGAAGACCATCGTGTAGCCGATGGCGATGAGACCGTAGATCGATCCCAGCGTGACGCCATTGATCAGCTGCTGGAAGAAGACTTCCATGCCGCCACCTTCCCATGATTTCCCCTACGGCGCGGGATAGCGCCGCGATGGCACCCGACGCCGACCACCTCTGCGAGCGGTTCGTCCGGCGGACCCAGCGCACTATCGGTAGCAAGCGCCCGAATAACTCACAATGGCGGCCCGGCAATTATTCACACGGGCGCGGAAGGGGTGTCCTCAACCTTAATCAACGAGAGTTCAGAGGCACGCATTGGCTCGGGACCCACAACGGGCCTATATCGTTGATGGAACAGAGGACACCCGGATGGACGGTGGAACGAACCGCTCGATGATCCCCGGCGTGCTGGCGGCAACCCCGCAGGCCTATCGGGACGGCATGGCCCACGTTGCCGGGCATGTGCACGTGATCACCACGGGGGGACCCGCCGGTATCAGCGGCTTCACCGCCATTGCCGTGGCCTCGGTCTCCGACGACCCGCCGATGCTCCTCGTCTGCCTCAACCGCAAGTCGGCCAATGGCGCGCTGATCGAAGCCAACGGCGTGTTTGCCGTCAACGCTCTGCCCGCCGGCGCCGAGACTCTCGCCGAGACCTTCGCCGGCCGGCGCGGCCTCACCGGTGCCGAACGCTTCCGCGAGGGGCACTGGACGCCGCTCGCGACGGGATCGCCGACGCTCGATTCGGCGCTGGTCAGCTTCGACTGCCGGCTCGTCGAGATGCGCGCCATGGCGACGCATCACATCGTCATCGGTCAGGTCGAGGCTGTCAGGATCGGGCCGGCGGGTGCGGCGCTCGCCTATTTCGACCGCGCCTATCGCCCGATTCCGCGCTGAGCGGCCTGCGCCGGGCGCTGCTCTGCAGGACGTTGCGATGTGGCCGCAAGGTCATCGACGGAGGCCGCCTTGAGCGAAGCCGGATCCACTCCGCCATCGGCGTTCCGCGGCATCAAGGCGATCGACTACACGGTCGTCTTCGTGCGCGACATGGCCGCGATGCGTGATTTCTACGAACGTATCATGGGCTTCCCGCTCGAGCGCGAACTAGCGCCCAACTGGATCGAGTACCGGGTGGGCGGCAATGTCCTGACGCTCGCCCGACCGTCGCGCGTGGCCGGCGATCCGCCGACACCGGCGGGCAGCGCCTCGCTCCAGCTCGCCTTCAAGGTGTCGGCGCCGGACGTCGACCGTTGCGCCGCCGAACTGGTGCGGAACGGGGTCGAGCTGGTCGAGCCGCCGACCGACCAGAGTTTCGGGCACCGGACGCTGTTCTTCCGCGATCCCGACGGCAATCTGCTCGAGGTCTTCGCGGACATCTAGCGACCGGAGACCTGCGGCTCAGGTCTTGATGCCGAGCTCGGCGAAGACCTCCTTCGCCTCCTTCATCGCCGTGTTGGCGGCGGGGACGCCGGCATAGATGGCGATCTGCAGGATGACCTCCTTGATGTCGTCCGTCGTCACGCCGTTCGCGAACGACGCACGGCAATGCAGACGGAATTCCTCCCAGCGTCCGAGCGCGGCGCAGATGGCAAGGACGAGATAGCTGCGGGTCTTTCGCTCAAGTCCCGGCCGCGTCCAGATCTCGCCCCATGCGTAGCGGGTGATGAGGTCCTGGAACTCGGTGGAGAATCCGTCGCGGCCGGCAAGCGAGCGGTCGACATGGGCATCGCCGAGCACCGCGCGGCGCACGGCGAGTCCCTTCTCGAAGCGGTCTTTCTCGTCCATGGAAGTACTCCTGGTGTTTGCGGGGCAGGGACCCACCTGCATTGGCGAAAGTGCGTCCTTCGAGGCTCGCCTCCGGACGATGCTGCCGCATCGCCCGGGCTCGCACCTCAGGATGAGGGGCGTTGGTATCCTGCACCAGGCGCGACGAGGTCGGCAGAGATGCCAGGCTCACCCCTCCTCATCCCGAGGTGCGAGCCCAGCGAGCCTCGAAGGACGCACTGGCCGACCTGCAGGGCGCCTTGTCTCAAGATTTCAGGAACCCCATCACCGCGGTGGTGAAGGCTTCGGGCTGCTCGATGTTGGAGAGGTGCGCCGCATCGAGCTCGACGTAGCGCGCGCCGGCGATGGCCGCGGCGATGTCCCGGCCCTTCTCGGGCGGGGTCGAGCCGTCATGGGTGCCGGCGATGACGAGGGTCGGCAGGCGAATGGAGCGGATCGACTCGCGCTGGTCCATGTCGCGGATGGCGGCCGAGCAGGCCGCATAGCCTTCCGGATGGGTGGTCTCGAGCATGGTGACGACGCGCGCCACGGCGGCAGGATCGGCCTCCTGGAAGCGCCGCGTGAACCAGCGGTCGACAATGCTGGGGATCAGCGGCTTCATGCCCTCGCGCTTCACCGTGGCGATGCGCTGGTTCCACATGTCGATGGCGGGCATGGCGGCGCTGGTGTTGCAGAGCACCAGCCGGCCGAGGCGCTCGGCATGGTGGGTGGCCGCCCACATGCCTGTCATGCCGCCGATAGAGAGGCCGCAGAAGTCGGCTTTCGCGATGCCGAGATGGTCGAGCAGTTCGATGGCGTCGCGGGTGAGGCGGGTGAAGCCTGCGGGCCCGGCCGGCGCCTGGCTCTCGCCGTGGCCGCGCTTGTCGTAGCGCACGACGCGGTAGGCCGCGGCGAAGGCGGGCATCTGCGGATCCCACATCTCCAGGCGGGTGCCGAGCGAGTTGGAAAGCAGCAGCACGGGCTTGTCGCTGCCGGTATCCTCGTAGCGCAGTGACAGGCCGTCGGAGGTGGTGAAGCGGGCCATGGATGCTCTCCTGCCGGAAGGGTGGCGGGCGAGACTAGGGAAGAGCCGCGACATTGCAACGGGGGAGGGCGATGCGCCCGCCGCGCGGCCGGCCTGCAGTCTGGCAAGGTTCCAGCTTGACGCTCCGTTCAGAACGGGTCCAAACTGGAAATCCTATCGAAAACGGCGTGTTTTCGGTGAGGGAGCCGGCAACGACAACAAGAACCGGCCCGAAGGCGCCCAGTTAGATTGAATTTGAGGAGGAACGCCCATGCCGACGGTGACCCTGACGGTCAACGGACGATCGGTGACGGCCGACGTCGATTCCCGCACCCTGCTGGTGCAGATGCTGCGAGAGAACCTGAACCTGACCGGCACCCATGTCGGCTGCGACACGTCCCAGTGCGGCGCTTGCGTCGTCCATGTCGACGGCAAGGCGGTAAAGTCCTGCACGACCTTCGCGGTGCAGTGCCAGGGCGCCAGTGTCGTGACGATCGAGGGCCTCGCCCAGGACGGCAAGCTGCATCCGATGCAGGAGGCCTTCCGCGAGCATCACGGCCTGCAGTGCGGCTTCTGCACCCCGGGCATGATCATGTCGGCGGTCGACATCGTGAACCGCAAGGGTGCGGTGGACGAGGCGACCATCCGCGAGGAGCTCGAAGGCAATATCTGCCGCTGCACGGGCTACCACAACATCGTCAAGGCGGTCGAAGCCGGCGCGCAGGCGATGACCGGCAAGGCCCCCGCCCGTCAGGCTGCGGAATAAGCGGCGCCAAAAGCCGCAGACGCACGCCTGATCCACAGTCCAGAGGTCCGCAGGGAGGATCGCCATGACAGTCACCGCACTCGGTGCCGCCGTTCGGCGCAAGGAAGACCACCGTTTCATCACGGGCAAGGGCCAGTATACCGACGACATCAACCGCCCCGGCCAGACGCACGCCTACTTCCTGCGCTCGCCGCACGCCCATGCCACGCTCAAGAAGATCGACATCGCCAAGGCGAAGGCCATGCCGGGCGTGGTCGCCATCTACACCGGCGACGACGTCGCCGCCGACAAGGTCGGCGGGCTCATCTGTGGCTGGATGATCCATTCCAAGGACGGGACGCCGATGCGCGCGGGGCCCCACCCGATCCTCGCCCAGGGCAAGGTGCGCTATGTCGGCGACCACGTCGCCGTGGTCATCGCCGAGACGCTGTCGCAGGCCAAGGACGCGGCCGAGGCCATCGTGGTCGACTACGGCGTGCTGCCGGCCAATGTCGATACCGCCAAGGCGCAGGCCAAGGGGGCGCCGGAAGTCCATGCCGAGGCGCCGAACAACACCGTCTATGACTGGCACATCGGCGACAAGGCGGCGACCGAGGCGGCCTTCAAGGCGGCCAAGCACGTCACCAAGCTCGACATCGTCAACAACCGCCTGGTGCCCAACGCCATGGAGCCGCGTGCCGCGATCGGCGAGTACGACGCCGGCAACGATGCCCTGACGCTCTACACGACGAGCCAGAACCCGCACGTCGCCCGCCTCGTTCTGTCGGCCTTCATCGGTATCGCGCCGGAGCACAAGCTGCGGGTCATCGCCCCCGATGTCGGCGGCGGCTTCGGCTCGAAGATCTTCATCTATGCCGAGGAGACGGTCTGCGTCTGGGCCGCGCGCAAGTGCGGCCGTCCCGTCAAGTGGACGGCGGACCGGACCGAGGAGTTCCTCTGCGTCGCCCACGGCCGCGATCACGTGACGCGCGCCGAGCTCGCCACCGATGCCGAGGGCAGGATCACCGGCCTCAGGGTCAAGACGATCGCCAATATGGGCGCCTACCTGTCGACCTTCGCCTCGTCGGTACCGACCTATCTCTATGCGACGCTGCTGTCGGGCCAGTATGCCATCCCGAACATCTACGCCGAGGTGGACGCGGTCTATACCAACACCTCGCCGGTCGATGCCTATCGCGGAGCCGGACGTCCGGAGGCGACCTTCGTCGTCGAGCGCCTCGTCGAGGTGGCGGCCCGCGAGATCGGCATGGATCCGGCGGCGTTCCGGCGGCGCAACTTCATCTCGAAGTTCCCGCACCAGACGCCGGTGATCATGGCCTATGACTGCGGCGACTACAAAGCCTCGCTCGTGAAGGCCATGGAGATGGCCGACGTGAAGGGCTTCGGCAAGCGGCGGCGCGAGGCGGCCAAGCGCGGCAAGCTGCGCGGCCTCGGCTACTCCGCCTATATCGAGGCCTGCGGCATCGCCCCGTCCCAGGCGGTCGGCTCGCTCGGCGCCGGCGTCGGCCTGTGGGAGTCTGCGGAGGTCAGGGTCAATCCGGTCGGTACGGTGGAGGTCCTCACCGGGTCCCACAGCCACGGCCAGGGCCACGAGACGACCTTCGCCCAGTTGGTATCGGCCCGGCTCGGCATCTCCATCGACAACGTCTCCATCGTCCACGGCGACACCGACAAGGTGCAGTTTGGCATGGGTACCTACGGCTCGCGCTCCGGTGCTGTCGGCATGTCGGCCATCTCCAAGGCGCTCGACAAGATCGAGGCCAAGGCGAAGAAGGTCGCCTCCCATGTGCTCGAGGCGGCCGAGGCCGACATCGACTTCAAGGACGGCAAGTTCACCGTGAAGGGCACCGACAAGTCGGTGGACTTCGGCACGGTGGCGCTGAATGCCTACATCGCCCACAAATTCAATCCGCAGGAGCTGGAGCCGGGCCTGAAGGAGGGATCGTTCTACGACCCCACCAACTTCACCTTCCCGGCCGGCTGCCACATCTGCGAGATCGAGGTGGACCAGGAGACCGGTGTCGCCCAGATCGTGAAATGGACGGCCGTGGACGACTTCGGCAACGTCATCAATCCGATGATTGTCGAAGGCCAGGTCCATGGCGGCATTGCCCAGGGTGTCGGACAGGCGCTGCTGGAAGGCGCCGTCTACAACAAGGACGGCCAGCTCCTGACGGCCTCCTACATGGACTACGCCATGCCGCGGGCCCATGACCTGCCCTCGTTCGACATCGGCATGACGGTGACGCCGTGCCCGTCCAACCCGCTCGGCATCAAGGGCTGCGGCGAGGCGGGGGCCATTGCCTCTCCCGCCGCCGTCATCAACGCGCTGACCGATGCGCTGGGGACCGAGGACGTGCCGATGCCGGCGACGCCCCAGGCCCTGTGGACGGTCATCAGCAAGCAATCCAAAGCCGCGATCGCGGCCGAGTAAGGTTCGGAGAGGTCACATGTATCCCTTCAAATACCAGAAGGCCGCCACCGTCCGCGGCGCCGTCTCGCTCCTGAACAAGGCCGAGGACCCGAAGCTGCTGGCCGGCGGCCATACGCTGATCCCGACCATGAAGCAGCGGCTGGCGAGCCCGAAGACGCTGATCGACCTGTCGGGCGCAGGCCTGTCGGGCATCGAGCAGAAGGGCCGCAACATCGTCATCGGCGCGATGACGACCCATGCCGAGGTGGCGAACTCGCCGATCGTCCAGCAGGCGATCCCGGCGCTCGCCTCGCTCGCCGGCCACATCGGCGACCCCCATGTGCGCCATCGCGGCACGATCGGCGGGTCGGTCGCCAACAACGACCCGGCCGCCGACTATCCGGCCGCGCTGATGGCGCTCGGGGCCACCGTCCACACCAGCAAGCGCAAGATTCCGGCGGACGAGTTCTTCGCCGGCATGTTCTCCACCGCGCTGGACGATGACGAGGTCATCACCAAGGTCGCCTTCCCGATCCCCGGCAAGGCGGGTTACGTGAAGTTCCCCAACCCAGCGTCCCGCTATGCCATCGTCGGCGTGTTCGTCGCCAAGAAGGGCAGCAATGTGCGCGTGGCGGTGACGGGCGCGGGTTCCGGTGGGGTCTTCCGCCACGCGGCGATGGAGGCGGCGCTGGCGAAGCGCTTCAACCCGAAGTCGCTGGAGGGCGTCACGACGCCGGCCGCCGACATGAACGGCGACATCCACGCCTCGGCCGACTATCGCGCCCATCTGGTGGGCGTCATCGCCAAGCGCGCGGTCGCGGCGGCCACCGCCTGATCCAGGGTGAATGACTTGAGGGAGGGCCGGGGCGAAAGCTCCGGCCTTTTCGATTCGCAGGCCTCAGTTGGGGGCCTGGCCGACGCGGTGGGTCCTCAGCACTCCGATGACCTGGCCGTTGCCGTGATAGCCGACACAGCGCAGGGTCGCGATGGGGCCGGCGACGTCGCGGTCGCGGGAATGATCCTGCTCCAGCAGCGGATAGCACTGCTCGGCGCGCTCGACGGTCCTGAGGGTGCGCCAGCCCCGCGACAGCTCGGGGTTGACCGCAATGTACTCCAGCTTGACGTGGTGGGGGCGGTTCGGGTCGATCATCCGGCGCACGCTGCCGGTGATCGTCGAGGCCTCGTTCGGGAAGAACAGATAGATGGCGACGAGCCCGCCGACGAGGGCCAGGCACAGGGTGGTGATGAGCGTGTTGTTGCGCATGGGGAGGCCCCCGGCTCGAGAATCCTGACGCAACAATGAGCTATCATATGGCTCTTAATGAAAATTCGAATCGATTGCGTGGGAATCCTCACCAGGCCGGTAACCTCTGTAGCCAGCCACGCCCGCGGCAGGTCGGGAAGCCGTTGCCGGGCGTTCATCGGCGCTCCGCTATGTTTTCGGGATCGCGCCGCAAATTCGCCCGACGGCGCCGGGACAGTGGAATCGACAAGCGGGGCCGAAGCCCCCACTTCGAGAGGGTCGCGCGCATGAAAACCCCCATCATCGCACTCGCCTTGGCTTCGCTCACCTCGTTGCCGGCGCTCGCCCAGTCGCAGGGGCAGGTTTCGGCGGATTACGCCGTGACCTTCCTCGGCCTGTCGATCGGACGCGGCACCATGGTCTCGACCACGGATGGCCGCAGCTACCGCACCACCCTCGAGGCCCGGGTGACCGGCATGGCGGCGATGTTTGCCGGCGGTACCGGCACGGCGACCTCGACCGGGCAGATCAGCGGCAGTGCCGCGGTTCCCGCCCATTTCAATGTCGAGATACGCTCGGGCGGCAAGGTCGAGACGACGCGCATCGCCATGGCCGGCGGCAACGTCACCTCGGTCGAGCGCAATCCGGACAAGCCGCCCCACACACGTGCCACGCCGGTCCTGCCGGAGCATCTGCGCGGCGTGGTGGATCCGCTGTCGGCCGGCATCTTCGTTGCCGGCGGCACGGGGCCGGTGACGGGGGCTGCGGCCTGCGAGCGCCGGTCTCGCATCTTCGGCGGCCGCGAGCGTTTCGATCTCATCTATTCCTTCGTCGAGACGCGGCAGGTCGATATCGGTGGCTACAAGGGCGAGGCGGCGGTCTGCCGCGTGCGCTTCGAGCCGATCGCCGGCTATCGTCCGGACCGCAACGACATCGAGAGCGCCCGCCGCCGGTCGGCCGAAGTCGTGCTGGTGCCGGTGCACGGCACGCGCCACCTGATCCCCGCCAAGATCACCCTGACCACCGGTTATGGCACCGGCATCGCCCAGGCGACGCGGCTGGCTCTCGATCCGGGCCTGCCGCAAACGCGACGCGCCTCTGCGGATTGAGGTTCTCGCCACCGCTCCGGCTGCGCTATGGTTCCGCGTCCAGCCGGAGTGCCTTCGTGACATCTGCACCGTCCCATCCGCTTCCCACGTCCATCGACGACACGCTGGCCCTGCTCAAGGGCGCCAACTACGTCGCCGACCGTTCGCTCGCCACCGTGCTGTTCCTGGCGCTGAAACTGGGGCGGCCGCTGCTGCTGGAAGGGGAGGCCGGCGTCGGCAAGACCGAGATCGCCAAGGTCCTCGCCTCGGCGCTCGGCCGCAACCTCATCCGCCTGCAGTGCTACGAGGGCCTCGACGTCGCCGCCGCCGTCTATGAGTGGAACTATGCGGCCCAGATGATCGCCATCCGCCTCGCCGAGGCCGAGGGCGGGGTCGACCGAGACCAGCTCTCTGCCGGCATCTTCTCCGAGCGCTATCTCGTGAAGCGGCCGCTGCTGCAGGCGCTCGAGCCGGACCTGCGGGGGCCGCCGGTTCTCCTCATCGACGAGCTCGACCGCACCGACGAGGCCTTCGAGGCCTTCCTTCTGGAGGTGCTGTCCGATTTCCAGGTGACGGTGCCGGAGCTCGGGACCATCAAGGCGCCGGCGCCGCCCATCGTCATCGTCACGTCCAACCGCACCCGCGAGATCCATGACGCGCTGAAGCGGCGCTGTCTCTACCACTGGGTGGACTACCCCGATGCGGCGCGGGAACTCGCCATCCTCCGGGCCAAGGCGCCGGGTGCGCCGGAGCGGCTGACGAAGGAGATCGTCGCCTTCGTCCAGCGCCTGAGGAAGAGCGACCTGTTCAAGGTGCCGGGCGTCGCCGAGACCATCGACTGGGCGACCGCCCTGACGGAACTCGACGCCGTCGGCCTCGATCCGCAGGCGGTGAACGACACGCTCGGCGTGCTGCTGAAATACCAGGACGACATCCAGAAGATGCAGGGCGGCGAGGCCAAGGCCATCCTCGACGAGGTCAGGGCAGGGCGCTGACGCGATGGCCCCCGCCGCACTGATCACCGAACCGGGCCGGATGCCATGGCTGAAGGCCGTCGCCATCGGCGTCGCGCTGCTGCTCGTGCCGCTGGCGTGGTGGACCGCACTGTGGCTGGCCGGCACGCGCGTGCCGGCACCCGTTCCGTCGGGCCTGTCGATGACGCTCATCGTCACCGCGGCGATCGTCGTCGCGCCGCTCCTCGAGACGGCCGTGCTGGTGGTGCTGCACTGGCTGATGGTGCTGCGCTTCGGCGCCGACCGCTCGACCTTCGTTCTGGCGGCCATGGCTGCGGCGGTGATGGCGCACCTGCCGATCACGCTGGTACGTACCCCGGTCACGGCGGCGATCTTCGTCGTCTTCGCGCTTCAGTATGCCGGCTGGTTCGGGGCGCGTGGCTGGCGCACCGCCTTTCTCGGCACGGCACTCGCCCACGCCGTCTACAATGCCGGCTCGCTCACCCTGTCGCCGCTCTGGGCGGCGCTGCTGAGGCCCGCCTGATGGCCCATGCGCTGGCCGAGAACATCGCCCATTTTGCCCGCGCCCTCCGGGTAGCCGGCCTTCCGGTCGGACCGGGCACCGTGCTCGACGCCATCCAGGCGGTGGAGGCCGCCGGCATCGGTTCGCGCGAGGACTTCTACTGGACCCTGCATTCCGTCTTCGTGTCGAAGCACGAGCACTCCCTGCTGTTCCGCACCGCCTTCGAGATCTTCTGGAAGAAGCGCCACCTGATGGAGAAGCTGCTCTCCATCCTCTTGCCGGTGGCGCCGGTGCAGCCGGGCAAGCCGGATCCGGTGTCGCTGCGCCTGCAGGAGGCCTTCTTCAAGCAGGCCGAGAGCGTGCCGGTGGAGAAGCCGGAGATCGAGGTGGATGCGAGCCTTACCGTCTCCGACGTCGAGGTGCTGCAGAAGAAGGACTTCGCCCAGATGACGGCGGCCGAGATCGCCGAGGCGAGCCGGCGCGTCGCGGCGCTGGTGTTGCCCGATGACGCGGTGCCGACGCGGCGTTTCGCGCCGGACCTCAGGGGGCGCCGGATCGACTTCCGGCGCACGCTGCGCCGCTCCATCGGCGAGGGCGGCGGCATCATCGACCTCGCCCGCCGCGGGCCGAAGACGAAGCACCCGCCGCTCGTGGTGCTCTGCGACATTTCCGGCTCGATGAGCCAGTACACCCGGGTCATGCTGCACTTCATCCACGCGCTGATGGAGAACCGCCGCAATGTCCACGCCTTCACCTTCGGCACGCGGCTGACCAACATCACCCGCATGCTGAAGGCACGCGACCCGGACGAAGCGCTGGCGGCCTGCACGGCAGGTGTCGACGACTGGTCCGGAGGCACGCGCATCGCCCCCTCGCTGCATGCCTTCAACAAGCTGTGGTCGCGCCGCGTGCTGTCCGGGGGTGCGGTCGTCCTGCTGGTGACCGACGGGCTGGAGCGGGACGGCACGGAGGACCTCGCCCGCGAGGCTGACCGCCTGCACCGCTCCTGCCGCCGGCTCGTCTGGCTCAATCCGCTGCTGCGCTTCGACGGCTTCCAGGCCCGGGCCCAGGGCATCCGCGCCCTGCTGCCGCATGTCGACGAGTTCCGCACCATCCACAACATCGCCGCCGTGGCCGACCTCGTCGCCGTCCTCGACTCGCGGCGGCCGGATCGCAGCCATGACCCGCGGCGCTGGCTGAAGGCTGCGTGAGGGCGGACGCACGTCATCGATGCGGACGTCTCCCTTGCAAGCCGCCCCCGATCATCCGATGTCTTAGGGGTTCGACAGGCCTAAGGGAGGCGACCATGCTCTCGACCGACGACGACATCCTCGGACAGGCCGAGGCCTGGGCGAAGGCCGGCAAGGGCGTCGCCATCGCCACGGTGGTGGAGACCTGGGGCTCGGCGCCGCGTCCGGTCGGCTCGCACCTCGTGATCGACGAGGCCGGCACCTTCCTCGGATCGGTCTCCGGCGGCTGTGTCGAGGGCGAGGTGGTCAGCGAGGCCATGGACGTCATCGGCTCCGGCAAGGCCAAGCTGCTGGAATTCGGGGTCGCCGACGAGACCGCCTGGCGGGCGGGCCTCTCCTGCGGCGGCCGCATCGCCGTCTATGTCGAGAAGGTCTCCTGATGCGCCTTGATCTGCTCTCCGCATTGAACGCCACACGGGCGGAGCGCCGGGCTGCGGTGCTCGTCACCGATCTCGACGGGGGCGATGCCCGCCTCGTCACCGAGGACAGGCTTTCGGGCGATCCGCTGGAGGAGGCGATCCGTGCCGCCCTGCGCAGCGGCCGCAGCGGCGCGGTGGAGGGGACTCGCCAGTTCCTCACCGTTCAGGTGCCGGCAGCGCAGATGGTCATCATCGGCGCCGTGCATATCTCGCAGGCCCTGGTACCGATGGCGAGAATGCTCGGCTACGACCCCGTCATCGTCGATCCGCGCACCGCTTTCGCCACCCCCGAGCGCTTTCCGGACGTCCGCCTGCTGGCGGAATGGCCCGATGATGCGCTGCCTGGCCTGAAGGTCGATCGCTACACCGCCTTCATCGCCCTGACCCACGACCCGAAGATCGACGACCCGGCGCTGCTGCACGCCTTCGGCAAGGAGTGCTTCTACATCGGCGCCCTCGGGTCGCGGCGCACCCATGCCAAGCGGGTGGAACGGCTGACCGCGAAGGGCGCCGCTCCCGAGGCCGTCGCGCGGATCAGGGCGCCGATCGGGCTCGCCATCGGCGCCATCTCGCCGGCGGAGATCGCCGTGTCGATCCTTGCCGAGGTGACGCAGGCCTGGCGGCAGGGCATCGCGTGAGCGGCGCGCGGCTGCGCTGACGGGAGGCGGCGATGCGGTTCGGTCCCGTGCCGGTGGATGAGGCGCTCGGCGGCATTGTCGCCCATGCCGTGCGGCAGGGCGGCCTCGTCCTGAAGAAGGGCATCCGCATCGGCGCCGCGGAGATCGCGGCCCTGAAGGCGGCGGGCGTCGCCAGCGTCACCGTGGCGCTCGCCGAACCCGGCGACGTCGGCGAGGACGAGGCCGCTGCGCGCATCGCGGGCGCCGTGGCAGGGCAGGGGCTGAGGGTCGATCCGGCCTTCACCGGCCGCGCCAATCTCTTCGCGACGGTCGCGGGCGTGCTGGTGGTCGAACGCGATGGCATCGACCGCATCAACCGCCTCGACGAGGCGATCACCCTGGCGACGCTGCCGGCCTTCGCCACCGTCGAACCCGGCGAGATGGTGGCGACCGTCAAGATCATTCCCTATGCCGCACCCGGAGACCGGGTCGCCCAGGCTTCGGCCACACCGCCTCTGGTTCGGGTGGCGCCCTTCGTGCGGCGGCGCGTCGCCGTGATCTCGACGCTGCTGCCGGGCCTCGCCGACAAGGTGATCGACAAGACGCTGCGCGTGACGGCGGAACGCCTCGCCCCGGCCGGGGCCGCCATTGCGGTCGAGAGCCGCATCCCGCATGACGCGGCCCATCTGACGAAGGCGCTCGCCGAGTTCGTTCCGCAGAGCGACCTGGTGCTCGTCTTCGGCGCTTCCGCCATCGCCGACCGGCGCGACGTCATTCCCGCGGCGCTCGAGGCCGCGGGCGGCCGGGTCGAGCACCTCGGCATGCCGGTCGATCCGGGCAACCTGCTGATGGTCGGAGAACTGGCCGGCGTCCCTGTCATCGGTGCGCCGGGCTGCGCCCGGTCGCCGAAGGAAAACGGCTTCGACTGGGTGCTGATGCGGCTCCTTGCCGGGCTGGCGGTGACCCGCGCCGACATCACCGGCATGGGGGTCGGCGGGCTGCTCATGGAGATCGTGTCGCGGCCGCAGCCGCGCGAGGGGGACCAGGACATGGGCCATGCGCCGCGGATTGCCGCCATCGTGCTCGCCGCCGGGCGCTCGACGCGCATGGGCGGGCCGAACAAGCTGCTGGCGCGCATCGACGGTGCCCCGCTCGTCCGCCATGCGGCGGATGCGGCGATGGGGGCGGGCCTTTCGGAGGTCGTCGTCGTCACCGGCCATCAGCCGGAGGCGGTGCGCTCGGCCCTGGCCGGTCTCGACCTTCGCTTCGCCCACAATCCGGACTTCGCGGAGGGGCTGTCGACCTCGCTGAAGACAGGGCTTGCCGCCCTCGACGAGACCGTGGACGCCGTCGTGGTGCTGCTCGGTGACATGCCGCGCATCTCGTCGGGCCTGGTGAGACGTCTCGTCGAGGCCTTCGCCCCTCAGGCCGGCCGTCACGTCGTGGTCCCCGTCGCGGACGGCCGCCGCGGCAATCCCGTGCTGTGGGGGCGGCGCTTCTTTCCTGAACTCCTGCGGGTCACGGGCGACCAGGGCGGGCGGGCCATTCTCGCCGCCTCGCCCGAAGCGATCGCCGAGGTGTCGGCGGAGCTCGACGACGTGCATCTCGACCTCGACACGCCCGAGGCCCTCGCCGCCGCGGGCGGCCAGCCCGCCTCTTAACCATCCTCAACGGGATCCCGGCAGGGCGGAATAAAAAAATCCCCGGGGCGTTGCCGACCCGGGGCTGAATGTCATCTCCGTGGACGCGGAGTTGTTGTCATCGTCTATCTGCTCTTCTTCGCGGCAGCACAATCAAAGCCGTGTCTTTACCCTACCGGTTGACCTTACCCGGCCGCTGCCAAGACCCCTGCAATTGTCGGCATCTGCCTGACGCCCTTGCCGCGGGGGCGTCATCGCAGCTTCATCGACCCTTCACCAGCGCGTCACCCCTCGATCATACGCCCGTCCCATTGAGGCAGAATCGGGATGAACGGCATGGCCCTGGTGGCAGGCGAGACGCGCAAGGCGACCCATCGCAACCTCGAACGGGCGGTGACGCGCCACCGGCCCCTGTCCCGCGCGGGGCTGCAGGAGCGCCTCTTCACACTGATGTTCTCCGGCCTCGTCTATCCGCAGATATGGGAGGATCCCGAGATCGACATGGAGGCGCTGGCGCTCAGGCCCACCGACCACGTGGTGGCTATCGCCTCGGGCGGCTGCAACGTGCTGAGCTATCTCGTTGCCGATCCGGCGCGGATCACCGCGCTCGACCTCAATGAGAACCACGTCGCGCTCAACCGGCTGAAGCTCGCCGCGGCGCGTCACCTTCCCGATCACGCCACCTTCTTCCGCTTCTTCGGCGAGGCGGACAGCCGCGACAATGTCGCGGCCTATGACCGCCATCTGCGCGACAGCCTCGATGTCACGACCCGCGCCTACTGGGACCGGCGCGATCTCGCCGGACGCCGCCGCATCGGCCACTTCTCCAGCAATCTCTACCGCAAGGGCCTGCTCGGCTGGATGATCGGCACCGGTCATGCCGTGGCGCGGCTGCATGGCCGCGATCCCCGCCGGATGCTGCAGGCGCGCTCGCTCGCCGAGCAGCGCGCCATCTTCGACACGGAGCTGAAACCGGTCTTCTCCTCCGGCCTGGTGCGCTGGCTGGTGAAGAACCCGGCCTCGCTCTATGGCCTCGGCATTCCGCCGGCGCAATATCGTTCGCTGCTGACCTCGGCCAAGGCCGGTGGCGGCATGGAGGAGGTGCTGATGGCCCGCCTCGAGCGCCTCGCCTGTGGCTTTCCGCTCGACCAGAACTACTTCGCCTGGCAGGCCTTCGGCCGGCGCTACCAGCCGGGCAGGGACGGGGCGGTGCCGCCCTATCTCGGCGCCGCCAACTTTGCAGCGGTGCGGGACCGTGCCGACCGGGTCGAGGTCCGGCACGAGAATTTCATCGACCATCTGGAGAGCCTGCCCGATGCCTCGCGCGACGCCTATGTGCTGCTCGATGCGCAGGACTGGATGACCGACGAGGTATTGAACCGGCTCTGGCGGGAGATCACCCGCACGGCCCGGCCCGGCGCCCGTGTCATCTTCCGCACGGCGGCGGAGGAGAGCCTGCTGCCGTGCCGCGTGGCGTCCGAAATCCTCGCCCGCTGGGGCTATGACGAGGCCATCTGCCGCGCGATGACCGATCGCGACCGCTCCTCGATCTACGGTGGCTTCCACCTCTACACGCTGGTGTCGCCGTGACCGCCCCCGCGGAGCCCTTGCCGGCCGCCGAGCGGATGGACGCCATCTACCGCTGGCAGGTCGGCATCTACGACCTCACACGGAAGTACTATCTGCTCGGGCGCGACAGGCTCATCGAAGCGCTGTCGCCGCCGCCCGGTGGCACCGTGCTGGAGGTGGGCTGCGGCACCGGCCGCAATCTCATCGTCGCGGCGCGGCGCTATCCGCAGACGCGGTTCTACGGCTTCGATGTCAGCCCGGTGATGCTGACGGAAGCGCGTCGCGCGGTCGCGCGCGCCGGCCTTGCCGACCGGATCCGGCTGGCACAGGCCGATGCGGCGATCTTCGATCCGCTGACGATCTTCGCGCGGGAGGGCTTCGACCGGGTCTTCTGCTCCTACACGCTGTCGATGATCCCCCCCTGGGAGCAGGCGCTCGGCAGGGCGATGGACGCCGTTTCGCCGGGCGGATTCCTGCACGTCGTCGATTTCGGCGGGCAGGAGCATCTGCCGCCTCTGTTCCGCACCGGCCTCAGGGCCTGGCTGACGCAGTTCCACGTCACCCCGCGCGATCGTCTGGCGGAGACGCTGGTCGATGCGGCGGGCGCGCGCGGTTTCCTGAC
>CAZPMD010000010.1:8190-31793 GCA_964587395.1 uncultured Hyphomicrobiales bacterium | reverse complement strand
TTCAGGCCGTCGTGGCCGCGCCGCCTCTCGCTTGACCCCGTCGCCGGGCGAGGGCTATGACCCGCGCCCAGATGACCCAGCCAACCGACACCGCCGGCGCCCCCGAACTGACGGTGGTCGTGCCCAGCTACAACGAACGCGACAACGTGCCGGAGCTGGCGCGGCGTCTCCACCATGTGCTTTCCGGTATCGCCTGGGAGATGATCGTCGTGGACGACGACAGCCCGGACGGCACCGCCGCCGTGATGAAGGAGATCTCGCGCCGCGATCCGCGCATCCGCTGCATCCGTCGCGTCGGGCGGCGGGGCCTCGCGGGCGCCTGTATCGAGGGCATGCTCGCCTCCTCCGCGCCGGTCGTGGCGGTGATGGACGGCGACCTGCAGCATGACGAGACCATCCTGCCCGCCATGCTCGACCACATCCGCGCCGGGCGCGACCTCGTGGTGGCGAGCCGCAACATCGACGGGGGCTCGAAGACCGAGGGGCTGTCGCCGATCCGCCAGGGCATTTCCGATCTTGGCCGCCGCCTGTCCGCGATGATCCTGAAAGCGCCGTTGTCTGACCCCATGTCCGGCTTCTTCATGATCCGCCGGGAGATCGTCGAGGAGGTCGCGCCGCGCCTCGCCACCTCCGGCTTCAAGATTCTCGCCGATATCGCCGCCTCGGTGTCGAAGCCGCCGAGCCTTGCCGAGGTGCCCTTCGTCTTCCGCGAGCGCGTCCACGGCGAGAGCAAGCTCGATGCGAAGGTGGCACTCGACTATATCGGCTTCGTCCTCAACAAGCTGTCCGGCGGCCTCATTCCGCTGCGCTTCATCTTCTTCGCCCTGGTGGGAGCCAGCGGCGTCCTCGTTCATCTCGCCACGCTCTATGCCGGCCTGTCGCTGGGCGTCCGTTTCGAATGGGCGCAGACGATCGCGACCTTCGTCGCCATGACGTCGAACTTCGTCATCAACAACGAGATCACCTATCGCGACGCGCGGCTGAAGGGGGCGCGTTTCGTCACCGGCCTGCTGTTGTTCTATCTCGTCTGCAGCATCGGTGCCTTCGGCAATGTGGGCGTGGCGAGCTGGCTGTACGCCGGCAACGTCGACTGGTGGCTTTCAGGCCTCGCCGGCGCGGTCATGGGCGCGGTGTTCAACTATGCCGCGTCCGCCACCCTCGTCTGGCGCCGCTGACATGCCCGCCGCGCCACGCCCGATCGGGGCGGGGAGCGTCGGAGCGGTGGTGGCACTGGTTCTCGCCCTGACTGCGATCCGTCTCTGGGCGGCCGGAAGCCTCGGCCTCGCCGCCGACGAGGCCTACTACTGGCTGTGGTCGAAGAATCTCTCCTTCGGTTATTTCGACCATCCGCCGATGGTGGCCGTGCTGATCCGCGCCTCCACGGCGGTGTTCGGCGACACGGAAATCGGCATTCGCTGGCTCTCCGTCCTGCTCGGCGCGGCCGCGAGCCTTGGTGTGTGGCGCCTCGTGTGGCGGCTCGCCGACGATCGCGGCGCGGCGCTCGCCGGAGCGGCCCTGGTACAGGCGACGCTGTTCCTCGGGGCCGGCGCCATGCTGGTGACTCCCGACACGCCGCTCGTGCTGTTCTGGACGCTGGCGCTGCTGGCGCTGGTCGAGGTGTGGCGCACCGGACGGGGAGAATGGTGGCTGGCGGTCGGGCTGTCGATCGGGCTCGCCTTCGTCTCCAAATACACCGCCGTCTTCCTCGGGCTCGCCATCCTCGCCTGGCTCGCCCTCGTGCCTGATCTGCGCCGCTGGTTTCGCTCGCCCTGGCCCTATGGTGGGGGCGTCTTGTGTCTCGCCGTCATGGCGCCCGTCGTGTGGTGGAACCTCGCCCAGGGCGGGGCTTCGCTGACCAAGCAGTTCGGGCGCGCGGTGCCGACCGCCTTTGATCCGCGGTTCGTTCCGGAGTTCCTGGCCGGGCAGGCGGCGCTGCTGACCCCGTTCATCGGCATTCTCGTCCTCTGGGGTCTGTGGATCGCGCTGCGCCGCAGTCTGCGCGAGCGCGAGGCGGGGGCTGTGCTGCTCTCCGTCTCAGTGCTGCCGCTGGTCGCCTACCTCGTCTGGTACGGCCTCTTCGACCGGGTGCAGGGCAACTGGACCGCCTGCCTGCTGCCGGCTTCGATCGCCGCTGCCGTGATCGGGATGCGGACATTGCCGCCAGCGCCGTGGCTCGCGGCCGTCCTGCGCTTCTGCTGGCGCTGGTCCGTGGTTGTCGGCGTCGCCCTCGGCCTCTTCGTCATCGGCCATGCGGCCTTCCGGCTGGCGCCGCTCGCGATTGATCCGACCGGACAGTTGCACGGCTGGCCGGCGGCCGCGCGCGCAGTGGAACAGGCGGCGGAACGGGCAGGGGCCGGCGCCATCGGCACGGCCAGCTATACGACCACCGCCCATCTGCGATTTTATGGCCCCGGCACCCTTCCGGTCATCCAGCTCGGCGAGCGGCTCCGCTACGCCATGGAGCCACAGCCGGACGCGGTGGCGCTCTCCGCGCGACCGGTGCTGGTGGTTGCCGAGAGCCGCAGGGCAGAGGAGGTGTCCGCGCGCCTGCGGCAGCTCTATCGCAGCGTCGAGCCCGCTGGCCATGTGGACCGGCTCTGGCGCGAGCAGTTCGGCCTCTCCGCCCGGATGGACCTGCTGCACCTGTTCGTTGTCCGGGACCCGCTGGTTCCCGCTATTCCGGATCTCACCGCCGCTCAGTAGCGCCGCCAGAGCGAAAGTCCGCCATAGAGTCCCGCCCTGCCACCCCGATCGGCCGCGTAGCCTCCGGACAGGCGCAGCCCCACCGTGCCGATGGTGATGCCCGTGACGTGCAGCCCGAGGCGCGAGCGCAGCGTGCCGTGGTGGGCGCTGAAGCTCGCCTCCGGTCCGACGAAGACGCCCTTGCCGATGTCGTAGCCCGGGGCGAGGCGCAGGCTGGCGGCGGCGAAGGGCGTCGCATAGGCGGCATAGACCTGGACGGCGACACGCTCGGTGGGCGTCAGCCACGCATCGGCGGCGATAGCCGGGCCGAGTCGCGTGCCGAGATGAGGATCGGGCAAAGCAGGGCTGAGGCGGCGCGTCTCCGCGGCGAGGCCGACGAGGAGTGTGGCCGACCCCCACCAGCCGGACTGACGCCAGCCGGACATGGCGCGCACGGTACCGGAGGCCTCGAGGACGCGGTCAGGTAGCAGCGGATCGATGCGGAAGCGCGAGACGCCGGACCCCGCCGCGAAGCGGAGCACCAGGCCACGGCCCTCGGCGTGGGTACCGACCGCAGCGTCGAAACCGGAGGAAAGGTGGAAACCGTCGAAGGCGCCCTCGAACCCGAGGAATGAGGTGAAGCGGGACGCATCCGATCCCTCGGCCGCCTGAGCGGTCGACAACCATGCGACGATTACGGCTCCACATGCTCTCCATGCGCGCATGGCCCATGAAGTCACGGATCGCTGTTGGCGGCCATTTCGGAAGGAAACGGATAGGCCCGCACGGGGTGACGCAGGGGAATTAAGCCTTCGCTAACCATGCCGGTCGCTCAATCGATGGATCGGGGGTCGGCGAAGGTTCGGCCATGACACCGGCGCCCGCGGGACAGTGCATCGTCGCAACTCCATCGGAGGCCGTCATGCCCGTGCAGTCCAGTGCCGTCATTCCCAAGCGTGTCGATGCCGATTTCGTCCGCCTGATCGAGGGCTATGCCCTGACGACGGCGGAGATTCTCTACCGGATGCCGGACCATCCCCTGCTCCTGCAGACCTATCTCTGGCAGAACTACGATCAGGCACCCTATTTCCCGGTGCTGAAGCGCTTCCTCGCCTTCTGGGAGAAGAACCTCGACGGCCGGCTTCACTCGGTCACCATCGCCTCGTCGCGCCTGGTCAGGCCTTGCGAACTGCAAGTGGCGCAGAGCCTCACCTATCTGCACTGACTGGCACGAATTGTCGCAAGGGCGGGTCGGGCGCAAGGCTCCAGTGGCGGAACCTCGTCGGGCGACGTATGGTCTGAGCCCCATCGCCTGCCGGAACCGCACGTGTCCCCGCCTGAAAAGACGTCGCAGATCATCGCCTCGCTGATGTCAGCCCAGGCGTCGAGCCATTCCGAGGTGTTGGGGACTCTGACGGTCGGTGACCTTCTGGCGTCGTTGCGCAGCCGTGCCTTCGGCCTGTCGCTGGTGCTCTTCGGCCTGCCGAACCTTCTGCCCATTCCCGGCCTGCCGATCCTCACCGGCATCGTGCTCGTGCTTCTGGCGCTGCAGATCGTGGGGGGGCGCGACGTTCCCTGGCTGCCGCCGCGCATCGCCGGCGCCAAGCTTCCCCGCGAGCGGCTCACCGCCGTGGTCAACCGAACCCTGCCGCTGCTCAGGCGGATCGAGACGGTGACACGGCCGCGCTTCGCGCTCGCCGCCGGACCGGCCGCGCGCCGGGTGGTGGGGCTGGCGGTGCTGGTCCTGGCCGTGCTGCTCATCATCGTGCCGATCCCGTGGATCGGCTCCATGCCGCAGGGACTGGCGCTCTGCGTCCTTGGCCTTGGCCTGACAGAACGCGACGGCGTCCTCGTCACCGCCGGCTTCCTGCTGGCGGCCATTGCCGCCGCCGTGGGTGCGGGAATCGGCTACACGGTGATCCAGGGTGCGCTTGCCGTCCTGTTCTGAGGCGGGCTACAAGCCGCCCCGGAGACAGCCCGTGGACGCATCCATCGAACAGCCTGCACCGAGGACCTCGGAGGTCTTTCTCACGCTCAAGACGGTCGGCGAGGGGGATCGGATCTCGCTGGGCCAACTGACCGGGCTTCTCGGAGACCGGGCCTTCGGCCTGCTCGTGCTGATCTTTGCCCTCCCCAACATCATCCCGATGATTCCCGGCGTCTCGACGGTCTCGGGCGTGGTCATCGCCATCGTCGGCGTCCAGATGCTCGTCGGCCGGCACGAACCCTGGCTGCCTGCCGCCATCGCCGACCGGACGCTGCCGCGCGAGCAGCTCTCCGCCATGATCGGCCGGACGATCGGATGGATCGCCCGGCTGGAGCGCGTCGCCAGGCCTCGCTGGACCTTCATGGCGCGCGGCGTGATGCACCGCCTGCTTGGCGCGATGTTCGTGCTGCTCGGCGTGATTCTCGCCCTGCCGCTGTCCTGGATCGGCAATTTTCCGCCCGGCGTGGCTCTGGTGTTCCTGTCGGTGGGCCTGCTGGAGGAGGACGGCATCCTCGTCGCGCTCGGCCATGCCATCGGCATTCTCGCCACCGTGCTGGTCCTCGCCCTGGTGGCGGCGCTGGTGGCGGCGGTGATGGTGAGCTTCGGCTGGCTGACCTCCTGACGCCCGCCGCGAATGACCGCTTCACTTGCGTCGTTGCGGGCACTATGGTCCGCCCACGTTTGACGAGGACATGCCATGGCCGATCACATCGTGCCCCATTTCGCCAATGACGACGGCGTCGCCGTCATCCACATCGGCGTCAAGGAATTCCAGTGCATGGGCGCGCGTGCGCCGTTCGACCATCCCCACGTCTTCCTCGACATGGGGAGCGATGCCGAGATCATCTGCCCCTACTGCTCGACGCTGTACAAGTTCGACGCGACGCTGCACGCCGACGAGACCCGACCGGCCGGCGCCTATGTGAAGACCCTGGCCGACGCCTGATCCCGGACGATGTCCGGACGCCCGCGCCTCGCCATCGCCGGAGCCGGCATCGGCGGGCTCACCGCGGCGCTGTGCCTCGTCCGGGCCGGTTTCTCCGTCGACGTCTTCGAGCGTGCCGACGCGCTGGAGGAGGTCGGCGCCGGTATCCAGCTTTCTCCCAATGCCAGCCGGATCCTCATCGACCTCGGCCTCAAGGCAGCGCTTGTCCCCTCCGTCGTTGCCCCCGGCGGCATGGATGTCCGCTCGGGGCCGTCCGGGTCGCTCCTCGTCGCGGCGGAACTCGGCGAGGCGATGGCCAGCCGATACGGCGCGCCATGGTGGGTGATCCACCGTGCCGACCTCCTTGCTGCGCTTGCTGCGGCGGCTGAGGCCGATCCGGCCATCCGAATCGAGACGGGCGCAGCGGTGGAGGCGGTGCTGCCGGCCGAAGGCGGCGCGGGGTTCGTCGTCGTGCGTGGCGGCGACCGACCCTCGTCGACCGCCTCGGCCGTCATCGGCGCCGACGGTATCCGCTCGACCGTGAGGGCGGCGCTCGGAGAGGGCGAGATGCCCGTCTTCCGCCAGCGCGTCGCCTGGCGCGCCACTCTGCCCATGGCCGCGGTGCCGGCGGCGCTGCGGGGCGAGAGGGTCGGGCTCTGGCTCGGTCCGGACGCCCATCTCGTCCACTATCCCCTGCGCGGTGGCACCGACTTCAACGTCGTCGTGCTGCTCGGCGAGCCGCAGCCCGTCGAGGGCTGGCGGGCGCCGGGCGATCTCGCCTATCTGCACCGCCGCCTCGCCGGGTGGTCGATGCTGCCGCGCGACCTCATCGGGCGCGTCGCCGACTGGCAGTGCTGGTCGCTCGCCGACCGGTCCACCTGGTACGGGCGGGGTGAGGGTGCCGTGACCCTTCTCGGTGATGCCGCCCATGCCATGCTGCCCTTCGCCGCCCAGGGCGGTGCCATGGCCATCGAGGATGCCGCGGTGCTGGCGCGCGCCTGCGCCAGCCGGCCGGACGACCTCGCCGGCGCCTTCCGGGCCTATGAGCGGGCGCGGGCGGGGCGGGTGGCGCGCGTTCAGGACCTCGCCCGGCGCAACGGCATGATCTACCACCTCGCGGGGCCCATGGCGGTCGCCCGCGACATGGCGATGCGGCTTCTCGGCGGAAGCGGGCTGATCGCCCGGCAGGACTGGATCTACGGCTTCCGCGCCTGAGGGTCAGCGCCGGCGCGGCGGCGTCTGCGCCTGGTCGCCGGTGCCGGCAAGCTGGCGGATGTTCAGGCGCTGGCCGCCCGGCAGCAGGATGTCGCCGGGCACGAGGCCTCCGCCGCAGCGCGCCGAGACGAAGCGGCCCTCCTGGGTCGTCAGGGTCTGCTGGAACTCCGACTGGCCGATGGTCTGGATCGTCCCCTCGACCCTCAGCGAATAGGTGGCCCTGAGGTCGCCGGAGATGACCGAGCGCGCCGTCGTGCGGGTCTGGCCGGCCAGGCAATCGGTCTCGATGACATAGTCCTCGCCGTCGCGGCGGATGTCGTAGCGCTGGCACGTCTGGCCGAACTGGCCGAAACCGTACTGCACCATCTGCCGTTCGGTGGCGGCGTCGGTGCAGGTCTGCACGGTGAACTCCTGCCCGCCGGGGCCGCCGCCGGTCATCATGCGGATTTCCCAGTAGCCAGGCCGGCGCATGGGCAGCTCGACCGCCTGAGATTGCGCCAGAGCCGGGACGGCACCCGACACAACAGCAGCAAGGACCAGGGCAAGGCGCATGACGTCTCCCGGACGAACCAGATGGCGAACCACTCCACCGCCTCTATACATAGGGCATGGGTGACGCTGCGACAGTGACGGATCAGCCACGGTCGGTACGGGATCGGCGGCTCCGTGGCTGTCACTGATCCGGGCGGTTGCGGATGGCCCGGTGACGGATCGTTGCTAGGCTGTTCCTGCCGAACAAGCACGCCGCAACAGGCTCAGGGAGAGAAACGCCATGAAGGTCCGTCACCACACGCCGGCGCTGCTGGTTTGCTTGTGTCTGTCTGCGCCCGAGGCGGGTGCGCAGATCGCTGTTTCGGCGAACGACGGAAAGATGCGTCTCGTCAACGGCGTGGCGACGGTCGTCGAGCAGCCGCGACCCGATTCCGTGTCGATCATCGACTTCGCCTCCGGCACGCCGCGGGTGCGCGCGACGATCCCGGCTCCGGCGAGCGTCGTCGGCCCGCCCGTCTCGGTAGCGGTCACCGCCGACGAGAGCCTTGCCCTGGTGAGCTCGGCGATGAAGCTGGACCCCGCCAATCCCCGTCGCACCATTCCCGACAATCGCGTCTCGGTCATCGACCTGAAGGCGAATCCTCCGGCGGTGATCGCGACGCTGGAGGTCGGGCAGGGGGCAGCCGGCCTGTCCATTCACCCATCGGGCACGTTCGCCATCGTCGCCAACCGCGCCGAGGGTACGGTCTCGGTGCTGACCATTGCCGGCCGGACGGTGACGGTGGGTCCGAAGATCGCGCTCGGCGAGCCGACGTCGGGGCCGAGCCACGTCGCCTTCACGCCCGACGGGCGCACGGCGCTCGTTACCCGCGACAACGACCACAAGATCTCGGTGCTGGCCATCGAGGGGACGACGGTCACCTACACGCGGCGAGACCTCAATGCGGGCCTGCGTCCATATGGGCTCGACGTCTCTACCCGCGGTGACGTGGCGGTGGTCGCCAATATCGGCCTCGGCGGGGGCGATGCCGACACCATCAGCCTGATCGACGTGAAGGCGCAGCCGCCGCGGGTGGTGAACACGGTGACCGTTGGCCAGACGCCCGAGGGGATCAAGATGGCGCCCGATGGCCGTCACGTGGCGGTGGTGGTCATGGACGGCTCGAACAAGGCGCCCAACTCGCCCTTCTTCGCGGCGCGCGGCAAGGTCGTCGTCTACGAGGTACGGGGCACCGAGCTTGCACGAATCGCCGAGGCGCCTATCGGCCAGTGGTCTCAGGGCGCAGCCTGGTCTGCAGACAGCCGACGGCTGCTCGTCCAGAACATGGTCGGCGACGACATCCAGGTCTTCGCCTTCGAGAACGGCACGCTCAGGGAGATCGCGACGCTCACGATGCCGGCCTCGCCCGCCAGCATCCGCACGGCCGAGCCGGTCGGCCGCTAGGCACATTGCCAATCCCGGTGCGAAGCCGCTAGAGCTTGGCACCGGGCCCCCTTGATGAAACTGGTAGCCATAAGGGACTTAAAATCCCTCGCCTTCGGGCATGCCGGTTCGAGTCCGGCAGGGGGCACCACCGCGGCATTGTTACCCAACGGCAGCCACAGGTCTTAAGCATCACCTAACGGCAGGAGAACAGTTCGTTGACCATTTCGATCCTTCCCGTGAACGCCGCGTTCAAGGCTGGCGGCTAGTCTCCGCCCGGGGATCGCGAGGAGGGGCCAACGTCGCCGAGGAGGCCGACCGTGGTGCAGCTCTCTCCTGCCAAGATCGTCTTCTTCTTCATGAGCCTGCTGGTGCTCATGAACCCGCCGCTCATCCTCGGCGTGCTCGGCCCCGAGGGCCGCCGCGCCGGCATGATGATCGACGAAAGCCTGGGAACCGATTCGATGCGCATCGCCGTGTTCGGCCGGCGATGAGGCACCTCAGCCGGCGTCGCGGATTGGCGGCTGGAAGGTGTAGCCCATGTCCCAGGGGAAATAGATCCAGGTATCCTGCGACACTTCGGTGACGAAGGTGTCGACCATCGGCCGGCCTTGGGGCTTGGCGTAGACGGTGGCGATATGGGCCTTCGGCAGCATCTCGCGCACGACCTTGGCGGTCTTGCCGGTGTCGACGAGGTCGTCGACCACCAGGATCCCTTCGCCGCCGTCGGCGAGCAGGTGCTCGGCCACGGTCTTGATGACCTTCAACTGCCCCTGACTCTGATAGTCGTGGTAGCTGGCGATGCACACCGTCTCGATCATCCGGATACCGAGTTCGCGGGTGACGATCGCGGCCGGCACCAGGCCGCCGCGGGTGATGCAGACGATGGCGCGGAAGGGTCCTGCGCCGCTGATGCGCCAGGCGAGCGCGCGTGCGTCGCGGTGGAACTGGTCCCAGGAGACGGGGAAGGCCTTTTCCGGATTGGGCGTCGCCATGGGGCGCTCCACGAGAGACATCGACAGGGCGGCGACACTAGCGGTCCGCGCGGCCGCGGGACATCGGGGGTGGCGGGCTTTTCCGCAGGATTCTCGCATCGTCCTCCGAAACGAAAAGAGGGCCCGCGAGGGCCCTCTCATCGCTGTCCGATGCGGTGAAGCGATCAGAAGCGGTAGGTGATGCCGGTGGAGATCAGCCAGGGGTCGATGGTGACACGGCCCGAGGTGGCAGCCAGCACGCCGGTGGTGTCGGTGTACCTGAAGCTCGAGCGCAGGAAGATCTTCTTGACGTCGACGTTCACGCCCCAGTGGCGGTCGATCATGTAGTCGAAGCCGACCTGCAGGGCGAGGCCCGCGGCGGGCGCCACCGAGAAGCGGTTGTACGTGAGGTTGAGGGGCGCCGCGCCGTTCGTCATGGCGCCCTGGGCCGACTGCGAGAAGAACATGGTGTAGTTCACGCCGGCGCCGACATAGGGCTTGAAGGCGCCGAAGTCGGTGAAGTGATACTGCAGCATCAGGGTCGGCGGCAGGAGCCAGGTCTTGCCGATGGTACCGGTCGAGCCGAGGGCCGCCGCCAGCGCGCCGCGCGGGGCGACATTGTGCGGGGTGACGCCGAGGATGAGCTCAACCGCGATGTTCTTGGTGAAATAATAGGTGATGTCCAGCTCGGGAACGATCGAGTTGGAGATGTTGAGGTTGGAGATCGGGGCCACGGCCGCGCCGTTGAGGGTGGTCACCGCGCCGCTGCCCGAGGGAACGACGGCGAGAGCGCGCAGGCGGATCTGCCAGGGGTTGAACGCCGGCGCGGCGACCACGCTCTCGAAGCTGGCGCGTGGCGCGCCGAGATCGGCGGCGAGAACAGGAGACGCGAGGAGAAGCGTGCCGAGAGCGGCGCCGCGGAGGAGGTTATTCATGGATCAGCCCCATCAGGATGCGAAAGGTCTGCGGGGTTGAAAGGCCAGTCCCTGGGGGCGGGGGACTCGGCCGAAGTCGCCGCAGCACCTGAGGCAACAAAGGCACCGGCTGTGGCGCGTCGCCTTTGATATGGATCAATTCAACCACCCGATCCGGACAATCCGGTGGCCGATCGGCGTCAACTTGTTGCGACCCGGCAACGCTTTCCGGCGGAGGGCATCATCCCCCGCGCGTGACGGAGATGGCGGCGTCCGGCCGCTTGTACTGCTCGACCATGGCGACGACGGCCGCCTCGGCTGTCTCCAGCAGCGCGGCGTCCTTGGCCCGTAGCACCAGGCGCGTCCAGAACTTGCCGTCCTGCATCATCGGATAGGAGCCCATGATGACGCCGGGATGGGCCTTGGCGATCGCCGCATAGGGCGTGCCGATGTCGCCCTCGCGCAGGCCCGGCGCCTCGATGGAGACCTGCATCATCTTCGTGCCGGTCTTCAGCCGCGACGAGACGACGTCCATCATCGCCTGCATGACCGAGGGCACGCCGGCCATGGTGATGACGTTGCCGATCATGAATCCCGGCGCCTTGGAGACCGGGTTCTCGATGAGCTCGGCGCCGGCGGGGATGCGGGCCATGCGCAGGCGGGCCTCATTGAGGTCCTTCTCGGGAATGCGCTCCAGCAGCATGGCGCGGGCGCGCGGGTCGACGTCGATGGAGACGCCGAAGGCCTTGGCGACGCAGTCGGCGGTGATGTCGTCATGGGTCGGGCCGATGCCGCCGGTGGTGAAGACGTAGCCATACTTGCCGCGCAGCGTGTTGAGGGCGGGGATGATCTCCTCCTCCTCGTCCGGGACGACGCGCACCTCCTTCACGTCGATGCCGATGGCCGTGCAGTATTCGGCGATGTAGCCGATGTTCTTGTCCTTGGTGCGCCCGGAGAGAATCTCGTCGCCGATGACGAGGATGGCGGCGGTGACGGTGGTCGGCTGCGAGGACATGGGGTTCTCCGGGACTGTCGCCGAGGTAGAGCGGGACGGGGGCGGCGGCAAGGGGTCGCAAGGGCGGGGCGGCGTTGATGGACAGGGCATGATCCTTTACTTAACTCATTGGTTAAATAAAAGGGAGATTGCCTGTGCCCACGATTGTTTCAAACCGCATCATGCCGTGCCTGTGGTTCGACGGGAACGGCGAGGAGGCCGCAAGGTTCTACACCACGATTTTCCCGAACTCGCAGATGGGCCACATCATGCGCTGGGGCGAGGGCGGCCACGCGCCCGCCGGTACGGCCCTGACCGTGGAATTCGAGCTGGATGGCACGAAATTCCTCGCGCTGAACGGCGGCCCGCAGTTCAAGTTCACGGAAGCCGTTTCGTTCCAGGTGTTCTGCAAGGACCAGGCGGAGGTCGACTACTACTGGGAGAAGCTGTCCGAGGGCGGCGAGACCAGCGTCTGCAGTTGGCTGAAGGATCGCTTCGGCCTGTCGTGGCAGGTGGTTCCGCAGATGATGCCCGAGATCTTCCGCAGTCGTGATCAGAAGACGATCGACCGCGTCATGCAGGCGATGATGCAGATGACCAAGCTCGACATCGCCACGCTGGAGAAGGCGGCGGCCGGCTAGCGGCCTCGCCGGCGCCCCCCTACTGCACCTGCACCTGCCGTGAAGCCTGGTCCACGACCACCTTCACGGTGAGGAACTCGCCCTCGCCGCCGTGGCGCGAGCCGCGGATGGGGGCGGCGTTGAGGTAGTCGAGGCCGCAGGCGATGCGGATGTGATGCTCGGTCGGGCAGGTGGCATTCGCCGGATCGAAGCCGACCCAGCCGAGCCCCTCGACATGGGCCTCGGCCCAGGCGTGCCCGGCCTCCTGGTCGATGGTGCCGTCGGCATGGAGGAAATAGCCGCCGACATAGCGTGCGGGGATGTTCAGGTGGCGTGCCGCGGCGATGAAGACATGGGCGAAGTCCTGGCAGACACCGCGCTTCAGGGCGAAGGCCTCGACCGCCGTCGTCGCGGCATGGGTCGGGTCCTTGTCGAAGACCATGTCGCGGGAGAGGTCGTCGAGGAGGGCATGCAGGGTGGCGAGCGTGTCGCCGCCGAGCGCCTTGCGCTCCTCGGCATAGGCGCGGATGCCGGCATCGGCAGCGGTCAGATCCGTGCCGCGCAGGTAGAGGCCCGGTGGAAAGCGCTCGATGGCGCCGCGCACGATGCCGGCCGTGTCCGATGTCTCGACGAGGCCGTCCACCCGGACGGTCAGGGTCTGGATCGGGCCGGCGCAGGAGAAGGTGTGGGTGATGTTGCCGAAGGCATCCTCGTGGGCGTCGAGCCGACAGTCCTGGTCGACGTCGATGCGCCAGTTGGCGACGTGCTGGCCCTCGTAGTTGCGGGGGGTGAGTCGCAGCGTCTGGATCACCGCATGGGCGGGAACCGCGTAGCTGTAGACCGTCTCGTGGGCGATGCGGATGCGCATGGTGCAGGCCGCGCCGTCAGGTCAGGTATTGCTGGGTGATGGCTGCGCCCAGCCGGTTGTTCTCGGTGATGAAGTCCGAGACGAACTCGTGCAGGCCCGACTGGAAGATGTCGTCGATGCGGGCGTTCTCCAGCCGGGTGCGGGTGGCCCGGGCGGCGCGCTGGGCCGGGCCCTGCCGGCCATAGGCGAGAGCGAGGCTGTCGAGGTTGCGCACGATGCTCTCGTAGCAGGCGGCGAGGGAGCGCGGCATCTGGTCGTTGAGGATGAGAAGGTCGGCGACGAGCCAGGGCTTCAGGCTCTCCTTGTAGACCCAGTGGTAGGCGGTCAGGGCCGAGACGGCGCGCAGGATGGCCGACCACTGGAAGTAGTCGAGCGAGCCGCCGACCTGTTCGGCGCCGGGCAGCAGCACGTGATACTTCACGTCAAGGATGCGGGCGGTGTTGTCGGCCCGCTCGATCATGACGCCGAGGCGCGAGAACCAGTAGCCGTCGGACCGCAGCATGGTGCGATAGGCCGAGCCGTCGAACCTCAGCCCCGTCTCCTTCACGAAGGACAGGAAGTTGGCGAGGTGCTCGTCCTGATTGAGGCCGCTCGCCCGGTATTTCGACAGCTCCAGCCAGGCCGAGTTGATGGCTTCCCACATCTCGACGGTGAGCGCGGTGCGCACCGAGCGCGCATTGGTGCGGGCGACCTCGAAACAGGAGCGGATGGAGGAGGGATTGTCCGGCGAGAAGGCGAGGAAGTCGATCACCGTCTCGCGGGTCGCCTTTTCGTGCGCCTGGTAGAAGAGGTGGGCGCAGCCGGCGGTGGCGACCGCCGATTCCCATTCGTTCGACGTGCCGGCATAGGCCGAGGGCAGGTTGGCGAGGCGTGTGGAGGCCTCGATGATGCGGGCGAGATACTCGGCGCGCTCGACGTAGCGGGCGAGCCAGAAGAGATTGTCGGCGGTACGGGAGAGCATGGGTTCCGCCTATCTCACGAGTCCAGGACCCAGGTGTCCTTGGTGCCGCCGCCCTGGCTGGAATTGACCACCAGGGAGCCCTCCTTCAGCGCCACGCGGGTGAGGCCTCCGGGCACGATGCGCACCTTGTCGCGACCGGTCAGCACGAAGGGACGGAGGTCGACGTGGCGGGGGGCGACGCCCTCCTCGACCAGGGTGGGGCAGGTGGAGAGCGCCAGCGTCGGCTGGGCGATGAAGTTCGCCGGGTCCTTCGTCAGCTTGTCGCGGAACTGCTCGATCTCGGCGGCTGTCGCCTTGGGGCCGATCAGCATGCCGTAGCCGCCGGAGCCGTGGACCTCCTTGACGACCAGCTCGGGCAGCTTGTCGAGGACGTATTTCAGCTCCTCAGGCTCGCGGCAGCGCCAGGTCGGCACGTTCTTCAGGATCGGCTCCTCGCCGAGGTAGAACTTCACGATCTCCGGCATGTAGCTGTAGACCGCCTTGTCGTCGGCGACGCCGGTGCCGACGGCATTGGCGAGAGTGACATTGCCGGCATGATAGGCCGACATCAGCCCGGGCACGCCGAGCGCCGAGTCCGGGCGGAAAACCAACGGATCGAGGAAGTCGTCGTCGAGGCGGCGGTAGATGACGTCGACGCGCTTCGGCCCCTCGGTCGTCCGCATGTAGACGACGTCCGCCTTGACGAAGAGGTCGCGCCCTTCGACCAGCTCGACGCCAAGCTTGTCGGCGAGGAAGGTGTGTTCGTAATAGGCCGAGTTGAACAGGCCCGGGGTCAAGAGCACGCAGGTCGGGTCGGCCGAGGCCGAGCGCGGCGCCACCGACTTCATCGTGGCGAGGAGGTCGTCGGTGTAGTTCTCCACCGGCGCGACGCGGTGCTGCGAGAACAGCTCGGGGAACAACCGGATCATCACCTCGCGGTTCTCCAGCATGTAGGAGACACCGGAGGGCGTGCGGGCATTATCCTCGAGCACGTAGAAAGTGTCCGCGTCGACCCGGACGATGTCGATGCCGGCGATCATCACGTAGATGCCGTGAGGCACGGGCTGCTGGTTCATCTCCGGCCGGAAGGCCGGATTGCGATAGACGAGGTCCTCCGGCACGAGGCCGGCGCGCAGGATCTCGCGTTTGGAATAGACATCGCCGAGGAAGGCGTTGATGGCCCTCACGCGCTGGGTCAGGCCCTTCGACAGCCGCACCCATTCGTCATTGGTCAGGATGCGCGGGATGACGTCGAAGGGGATGAGCCGCTCTGTCGAGGCCGCATCGCCATAGACCGCGAAGGTGATGCCGATGCGCCGGAACAGCGCTTCCGCCTCGCGCGAGCGTGTCGCGAGCAGGTCAGTCGGAATGGTCTTCAGCCAGCGGGCGAGGGTTTCGTAGGCGGGGCGGACCGCACCGTCCGCGAGGTTCATTTCATCGAAGATCGGTGCAGCGCCTGCCATTGCCGGCTCAAGTCCCCTCTGGAAGACGAAGCGTGGCCCTTCTCTGGCGGAACGATCCTGACGCTTCGCCGACAAGCTAGCGGCAAATCACGTCGTAAGGGAAGGGGGCTTTCGCAGATGCACAACCGTCGGCGGGCGACGGCCGGGGTATCGGACCCGCGCCATTGCTCCGGGCCGGACCGGAGGCTATGGCAAAGGCCGCTCATCCGACCGGAGACCCCATGACCGTCAAGGTCGCCGCCCTCTATCGCTTCGCGCCCCTGCCGGATTGCGCCGATCTCGTCGCGCCGCTCAAGGAGCTGTGCGCGGAGCTCGGCATCCGGGGCACGCTGCTGCTGGCGCCGGAGGGCATCAACGGCACGGTGGCGGGCGAAGCCACGGCGATCGACGATCTCGTCGCGCGACTGTCCGGCGGCTGGATCTTCGGCGACCGGCTCTCCGGCATGGAGCTCAAGTTCTCGGCGGCGTCCGCCATGCCGTTCCAGCGGCTGAAGGTGAAGGCCAAGCGCGAGATCGTCGCCTTCGACGGCGGCGCCACCGATCCGTCGCGGCGCGTCGGGACCTATGTCGCGCCCCGTGACTGGAACGCCCTCATCGTCGATCCCGAGACCATCGTGATCGACACGCGCAACGCTTTCGAGGTGGCGATCGGCACCTTCGAGGGCGCCCGCGATCCCGGCACGGTGACCTTCGGCGAGTTCCGCGACTATGTTGACCGTGAGCTGGACCCGTCGCGGCACAGGCGCATCGCGATGTTCTGCACCGGCGGCATCCGCTGCGAGAAGGCGAGCGCCTATCTCATCGACCGGGGGTTCACCGAGGTGCATCATCTCAAGGGCGGAATCCTTGCCTATCTCGAACAGGTGCCGGAAGCGACAAGCCTGTGGCGCGGCGGCTGCTTCGTCTTCGATGACCGCGTCGCGCTCGGCCACGGCCTCGCCGAGGTGCCGGAGACCGCCCGGGGGATCCGCCTGCCATGACCGATACCCCGGACATCGTCGCCCGCCTGGAGGCACTGGAAGTGCGCGCCGCCTTTCAGGACCAGACCATCGAGGACCTCAATGCCACCATCACCGCCCAGTGGCAGGAACTCGACCGGCTGAAGCACCTCATCGCGCGGCTCGAGGATCACGTGCGCGAGGCAGAAGTCGCAGCCGGGGGCCCGCAGATGCCGGAGCCGCCGCCGCCTCACTACTGAGCGGCGGAGCTGTGGATGGAATGCCGTGGAACAGTCGCCGCGTTGCCCATGACGGTGGTGGCCGCTAAACCCGACGGGTCCCTGGAGAATCGCTGATGACCTATTGTTGCGGCATCCTCGTGCGCGACGGGCTGGTGATGATCGCCGATACCCGCACCAATGCGGGGCTCGACAACATCTCGACCTTCCGCAAGCTGCATGTGTTCCAGAAGCCGGGCGAGCGCGTCATGGCGTTGGCTTCGGCCGGCAATCTGTCGATCACCCAGTCGGTCCTCGGCTTCCTGCAGGAGGGGCTACCGAACGAGGATACCGGCGAGATCGAGTCCATCATGAACGCGCCCAGCATGTTCCAGGCGGCGCAGCGGGTCGGCCGGGCGATCCGCGAGGTGCGGCGCATCGACGGTCCGGGCCTGGAGGAGGACGGCATCAAGTTCGAGGCCTCGTTCCTCTTCGGCGGCCAGATCAAGGGCCGGGCCCTGCGGCTGTTCATGATCTACGCCGCCGGCAACTACATCGAGTGCACGGTGGACACGCCCTATCTGCAGATCGGCGAGCACAAGTACGGCAAGCCGATCCTCGACCGCGCCATCAAGTTCGACACCAACCTGAACGACGCGCTGAAGATCGGCCTCGTCTCGATGGATTCGACCATGCGCTCCAACCTCGGCGTCGGCATGCCGATCGACATCGCTGTGATGCCCCGCGGCGACGCCATCCTCCAGACCCACTACCGGATCGAACCGGGCGAGCCCTATTTTCACGATCTCAGGGAGCGCTGGTCGGCGGCACTGCGCAAGGCGCACATGGACATTCCCCCGCCGCCCTATGCCGGCTCCAACGTGGTCAAGTGAGGCCCGTCATCGGGTCTGGTAGAGGCTGAACCAGGCCTCGATGACGCCGCGGCAGTGTGGCATGCGGTGAAGGCTCACCGGCCGGAAAGCCGTGCCGTCCCAGCCCCACTCGCCGCGTTCGCCGCAGTCGCCGATGCCGCGCCCCTTCGAGAAGTGGGTGATCCGGCCGGTTTTCGCATCCAGTTCCACATTGGTCAGGATGTTGTCCGGGACCTCGGTCTCCGATTCCTGTCGCGCCAGGGGTTGCGGGAATGACGCCGGCCGGACGACCGGTGTGGCACCGTCGGTGACCAGATAGTAGGCGCGGCTCAGGTTGTAGGCGCCCCGCCAGCACCTCACGCCGACCAGCAGCGTGTCGCCGGTGAGGCGGTGGATGACCCTCAGGCCTTCTTCGGCGGAACCCGTATCCTCGCTTGAGCCTGGTTCCTCGTCGAGGTCGCAGATCCTGTCGAGCTCGCTGCGGAAGCGCTCCATGACCGCCGCTCGCGCTGCCGGGGACAGCGATGGCGGAACGTCGCCGCGGGTGAGCGGGCGGGGTGCAGGTGCGCTCGGCGGGCGCATCGCCCGAAGGGTGCCGGCCGACCTGTTGCCGGGCTGCGCCAGCGACGACACCGTGCCGATGCGCTGCTGGCGCTCATCCATCCACAGGAGGGCCGCCGATGCTCCGGACAGCGATATGGCAGGCACTGGTTCGTCAGCCCCCTTCGGCGCGGGACTGAAGGTCACACGCAGCTCGCGATTGCGACGAAGCGCCCTGAGCACGGCCTGGACAAGCTCCGGATCGGCGATCTTGAGGGCGTCCTCGCCGTGGCGAAAGGCAGCGCCGAACGGCAGGGTGCGGATCGGGCCCTGCTCGGTCGCGAAGGTGACCGATCCCGCCGTCGGCGCCTCCCATGCCAGGTCGAGGCTGACATAGAGCCTTGGCCGGGCAGGGCCTTCCGCGTCCCGGTCGACGCGCAGGCCGAAGCCGCCCGAGGCCCCGCCCGCCGGAAAGCCATGGGCGCGGCAGACGCGGACATTGTCGCAGCCGACCATCCAGTCGTTGAAGTCGCGGACCTCGCCAAGTTCAGCCGCGCCCGCTGCGGCGGTGGCCCTGATGAGGCCGGCCAGGCAGGCCGACATGAGGACAGGCGCCAGGCGCATGGAGATGCTCCGCTGTTCGATGCGGAGCCGTGTGTCGGCGTGTCGCGTTTCAGCCGCGTGGCGCGCGGCTCGGGTTATTGCGCCGTGATCCGCGCCACGGCGCCGAGCGTCGCGTTCGAATCGCTGCCCACATAGATCTCGTACTCGCCGGGCTCGACGCGATAGCGCGCCTGATCGTCGTGGAAGCCGAGCGAACGCACCGGAATGCTGAAGCGGACCGTCGTTTCGCCCCCGGCCGCCACCTCGACCTTCTGGAAGAAATGCAACTGGCGCACCGGCCGCGACCGCGAGCCGACCTTCTGGCGCACGTAGACCTGGACGACCTCCTGTCCGGCAGGGCCGGCGGCATTGGTCAGGCGCACCGAGCCGCTGATGGTGCCGGTAAGGGGAACCGACGCGGCCTCGAGTGCCAGCCTGTCGAAGGCGAAGCGCGAGTAGGACAGGCCGAAGCCGAAGGGAAAGAGCGGCTCGAGTTTCTCGTCGAGATAGCCGGTCTCGTAGCGGAAATCCTTGATGCGCGGCCGGCCGGTCGGCAGGCGGTCGTAGTAGATCGGCACCTGCCCGGTGGCGCGGGGGAAGGTCATCGGCAGCTTGCCCGAGGGGTTGATCCGCCCGGCGATCACCTCCGCCAAGGCCGTGCGGCCTTCGGTGCCGAGGTGAAAGGCCTGCAGAATGCCGGCGACCCGGTCGGCGAAGCGCGTCAGCACGAAGGGGCGCGAGGTGTGCATCACGACGACGATCGGCTTGCCGGTGCCGATGAGGGCGTCGAGCAGCGCCTGCTGCGGCGCCGGCAGGTCGAGATGGGCGCGCGAGGTGCCTTCGCCGATCTGCTCGCAATCCTCGCCGAGCATCACCACCACGAGGTCAGCGGCCTCGGCCGTCGCCACTGCGCCGGCCGTGTCGCCGGCGGCGAGGCTGCAATGGGTGGCAAGGCCCGGGGCTGCGGTGACGCGCACCTGGTCGCCCAGGAGGCGGGACAGTTCGTCGGGCAGCTTTGGCGGGCGCACGCGCGGCAGGCCGACATTGTCGGAATACTGCCAATCCTCCTGGTGCGTCGCCAGGCCACCGACGACCGCGATGGACCGGACCCCGGGTTTCACCGGCAGGATGCCGCCCTCGTTGCGCAGGAGCACGATGGCTTCGCGTGCGACGGCAAGCGAATCCGCCCGCGACTGCGGCGTCGCCATCTCGCGCGGCGCCATGGCGGGATCGTAGGGCTGCTCCTCGAACAGGCCCATATGCATCTTGACGCGGAGCACCCTGCGAACGGCGTCGTTGACCCGCGCCTCGGGCACGGCGCCGGCGCGCACGAGGTCGGCGAGGTGCTTGTCGTAAAGGCCTGCCATCATGTCCATGTCGACGCCGGCCAGGATCGCCCGGCGGGCGGCGTCGGCGCCATCGCGCGCCATGCCGTGGGCCATGAGTTCGCCCACCGATTCGAAATCGGAGACGACGAAGCCGCGGAACCGGAGCCGGCCCTTCAGGACATCGGTCACCAGGGAGCGATCGGCGGTCGACGCGATGCCGTTCATCGCGCTGAGCGAGGTCATGACGGTAAAGGCGCCGGCATCGACGGCCGCACGGAATGGCGGCATGTGGTAATCCCAGAGCTTGGACACGGGAATCCACGCGCTGTTGTAGTCGCGCCCGCCCTCGGCCTCGCCGTAGCCGATGAAGTGCTTGGCGGAGGTGGCGAGGCCGCCGCGATGGTAGCCATTCACGCGGGCTGCGGCGAGAACGGTCGCCAGATGCACGTCCTCGCCGGCGCCCTCCATGACGCGGCCCCAGCGGGCGTCGCGGGTCATGTCGATCATCGGCGCGAAGGTCCAGTTGATGCCGGCGGCGCGCGCCTCGCGGGCCGACCAGTAGGAGGCGAGCTCCACCAGGCGCGGGTTGAAGGTCGCCGCCTGGCCGAGTGGCTGCGGGAAATAGGTGGCGAAGCCGTTGACGGCGTCGAGGCCGATGATGGGCGGGATCCCCAGCCGCGACCGCGCCGCGGCCTGCTGGATCTGCCGGATTGCAGCCGGTTCGGTGAAGTTCATCACGGCGCCGGTGCGGCCCTCGGCGAGCCATTCCATGCGAAACTCGTCGCCGCGGCCCCAGAGGTTGAGCTGGCCGACCTTCTCGGCCAGCGTCATGCGGGCGAGGAGGGCGTCGATCCGCCGCTCGATGGCGCGCGCCTCGGCCCCGGTGCGCCAGGCCAGATGCGGCGGGCCGGGGGGAATAGGCTGCTGGGCGGATGCGGCCACGGGGGTGAAAATGAGGAGGGCGGGGAGCAGGCGGCGAAGGAAGGCGGTCATCGGGGCGCGCGCGGCTCCTGGCATGCGGCCGCAGCGCGGCCGTTACGAACATCGCATGCTTCCTAGCCGTGCCGGGCCACCTTCCGCAACGGGCCCCGGCCGTTTCGTCGCCGGCATGACCGGCCTGCCGATGGTCCGTCCTGTCTTTCGGAGGGTTTCGACTCCGGCTCTGGACCGCTAGAAGGCGCCATGCCCATCATTCCCTCTTCCCACCCGATGAAGACCTTCTCCTCCGATGGCGTCGAGATCGCCTATTTCGATGTCGGCGAGGGCGATCCCGTGCTCTGCATCCACGGCTTCGCCTCGACCGCCCACATCAACTGGACCTATCCCGGCTGGGTGGAGACGCTGACGAAAGCCGGCCGGCGCGTCATCGCGCTCGACAATCGCGGCCACGGTGCCTCGCAGAAGCTCTACGATCCCGCCGCCTACCACACGACGCTGATGGCGGAGGACGCCCGCGCCCTGCTCGACCATCTCGGCATCGCGCGGGCCGTGGTGCTCGGTTACTCCATGGGCTCGCGCATCACCGCCTTCCTCGCCCAGCGCCACCCGGACCGGGTGAAGGCGGCGATCATGGGCGGCCTCGGCATCAAGCTGATCGACGGCGTCGGATTGCCCGAGACCATTGCCGAGGCGCTCGAGGCGGAGACCCTGGAGGAGGTCCGCGACCCCCAGGGCCGCCTGTTCCGCGCCTTCGCCATGCAGACGAAGTCGGATCGCCGGGCGCTCGCCGCCTGCATCCGCGGCTCGCGGAACCTCATGACGGCGGAGGAGGCGGCCTCGATCGCCTGCCCGGTGCTGATTGCGGTGGGGACGAAGGACGCCATTGCCGGCGCACCGGAGCCGCTGGCGGCGATCATTCCGAAAGGGGAGGCGCTGGCCATTCCTGACCGTGACCACATGCCGGCCGTCGGCGACAAGGTGTTCAAGGCCGGCGCCCTTGCCTTTCTCGCCCGCGTCGCCCCCTGACGGCCGGACCCTTCGTTTCAGACCATCGGATTGCCGCACCATGTCCATGCACCCTCGCCACGCGAGCTTCACCGGTTCCGATGGCAACCGGCTGGAGGCCGACGTCTACGGTCATGGCCAGCGGGTGGCGCTGCTCCTGCACGGTGGCGGACAGACCCGCCACGCCTGGAGGGCGACGGCCCGCAAGCTGGCCGAGCGAGGCTTCACCGCCATCTGCGTCGATCAGCGCGGCCACGGCGACAGTGAATGGGTGACGGGCGGGCGCTATGCCTTCTCCGACTTCGGCAGGGACGCGGTCGCCCTCGGGGAGCAAATCCTGCAGCGGTTCGGCGCCAGGCCAGCGGCGATCGGCGCTTCCCTCGGCGGCCTCGCCTCGTTGACCGCCCTCGGCATGGCGCCCAGCTTCTCGGCGCTGGTGCTGGTCGACATCGCACCGCGCATGGAGGAATCGGGCGTCCGCAACATCCAGAGCTTCATGGGGGCCCGTGCCGCCGAGGGCTTCGCATCGATCGAGGAGGCGGCCGAACAGGTCGCCGCCTTCCTGCCGCATCGCAGCCGGCCGCCGTCCGTCGACGGCCTGCGCAAGAACCTGAGGCTTCGCAATGGCCGCTGGTACTGGCACTGGGACCCGGCCTTCCTCGATGCCGGGCGGGCCATGGCGAAGGATCGCGTGGCGGTCCTGCAGCGGATGGAGGAGGCGGCCCGCAGCCTGACGGTACCGACCCTCATGGTGCGCGGCCTCAAGTCCGACATCGTCTCGCAGGCGAGTGTCGACGCCTTCACGAAGCTCGTCCCCCATGCCCGGCTGGTGGACGTCGGCGGTGCCGGTCACATGGTTGCCGGCGACAAGAACGACGTCTTCGCCAACGCGATCCTGGAGTTCCTGGGCTGATTCCGACGGTCTCCCTAAGAATATGAAAACAAAAGTCTTTCGCTGTCCTGCCTGATGTTCTGATTCTGAATCATGCCGGCTGCTGATGCTGCGATTCAGAGTCAGCGCCGGGGCGGAGGCCCTTGATCCATGGCGGTTGCTGCAATCTGCCGGAAGCATTGGAAACGCGCGGCCGCCGGGCCGCCATGGCGGGGCAACAGGCGGGGCCTAGCAGGGGGCATCTCAAGGAGACCCGGCCATGACCCCCATCGCTCGCCACCTGCCGCTGCTCGCCATCGCGCTTGCCCTCGCGTCGCCCGCACTCGCCCAGCAAGGCATCCCGCCCTCGGTTCAGCAGGAGATCGACCGGGCGCTGTCGCGGGTTCCGGAGGCGCACCGGCCGGCCGTGCAGGGGCGCCCCGCAGCGGGCCAGGCCGCCACGCCCGACGTCGACCGCCTGATCCGGTCGGCTGGCGCCACGGCATCGCGGCGGGTGTCGCTCGGCTTCGTGAACAAGACGCCCTACAAGGCGCTGGTCATCCAGTTCGCCCCGGTCGGCTCGGGGGCCTGGGGCGAAAACCGTCTGCGGCGGGAGACGCTGAACCCGCGCGCCATCATGTCGTGGCCGATCACCAGCAGCGAGTGCCGTTACGACGTCCGCATCACCTTCGCCATGGGCAACGAGTTCGTGCGCCTCGACCATGACTTCTGCGCCGAGGAGAGGATCGATGTCACCAGCCCCGAGCCGACGGCCGCGCCGCTGCCGTCCCG
>CAZPMD010000010.1:0-8180 GCA_964587395.1 uncultured Hyphomicrobiales bacterium | reverse complement strand
GCCACGTCGGCCTGGCCTTCAACCGAGAAGTGTACGAGAAGATCGCGGTCCTTCGGGTGACACCGGCCGGCGCGGCGCGGCCGCAGCCCGACCTGCTCGGCATCTGGATGATGGAGCATGGCGACAGCTACACCGGACGTGTCGCCCGCGGCGGAAACTGCCTCTACGACGTGCGCGTCGGCTTCGATCCCGAGGATGCGCAGAACGTGACGCTGGCCCGGCAGAACCTGTGCGAAACCTCCGAGATCGTCATTCCGGCACGGCGGGCGAGCGGGGGCTGAGCCCCCGCGGCGGGAGGTCCGTCCACAGCCGGGCAGCGCCGTGCGGCGGGCTTTGACTTGCCTCCCCGCCCATGGCACACGGCCTCCTCAAGCGACAACGGAGGCCAGCCGTGGACCGGACCGAGATCACGAAAATTCAGGACTATCTGCGCCGCAAGTTCGGCAATCAGGCGATCAAGCTGCAGCCCAACATGCGGCGCAAGGAGATGGTCGAGGTGATGATCGGCGACGAGCAGATCGGTACGCTCTACAAGGATGTGGACGAGGGCGAGACCTCCTACACGGTCACCATCTCCATCCTCGACATCGACCTCGAGGAAGAGTGAGGCGCGCCATGCCCGCGCCTTGCGGTTAACCTTGCCTTAAGGAAACGGGGGCGGGGTCTTAACAGAACCCTAACGACGCGGTACCGATTGGGACGAGGGCGCCTTGCCCTCGCGTAGGGTCGGGTTCCGCGTCATGTCCCAGGGCAGCCTGCAGCTTCTCCATTCGCTCGCGCTCGGCTTCGCGATTTCGGGGCTTCTGGTGGCGATCTACCGGGCACTCGCGGCCAAGCCGGCCAGCTTCCGCCTGCTGCAGGGCGGCGGCGTCATGGCGGTCCTGGCGGTGCCCTTCCTCGCCTTCGCCGCCCCGGCGATCATCGTCCGCAACACGATCCGCGGCCGCCGCATCGAGAACCGCCGCTTCGAGTTCGTCTTTCTCGCCACCCTCGTCGCGCTGATGTGGAGCCTGATGTCCGGCCGCGTGCTGACCATGGTGCTGCATTCGGTCGGGTTCTGAGATCCACCTTCCACCTGACATATCCTGACACAGGACCGGTGCAGGCTCCTCCCGTCAACACGGCGGGAGAGAGCGATGACGGATCACGCGAGCGAGGCTGACGCCACGGGGGCGGCGGCGAGGGACGGCCGCCGCGATTTCGACTTCCTGATGGGCACGTGGACCGTGCACCACCGGCGGCTGCGGACGCGGCTCTCGGCTGACACGCAATGGGAGGAGTTCGGCGGCACCTGCGCCGCCCTGCCGATCCTTGGCGGTGCCGGAAACGTCGACGACAATGTCCTGCACCTGCCGGGTGGCAGCTACCGGGCCACCTCGATCCGGGCCTTCGACGCGGCGCGCCGGCAATGGTCGATCTGGTGGCTGGACGGCCGTGACGTCGCCATCGGGCAGCCGGTCCACGGCCGCTTCGAGGGCGGCGTCGGCACCTTTCTCGGTGACGACGAACTGCATGGCCGGCCGATCCGCGTGCGCTTCCTGTGGAGCGGAATCTCGGCGCAGGCGGCGCGCTGGGAACAGGCCTTCTCGGGCGATGGCGGCGCCACATGGGAGACCAACTGGGTGATGGACTTCCGTCGCGCGCCGTAGTGCCGTCGGTCGTTCCGCTCCCTTCTCAACGACGCGGCGGGCGTGCGATAGATCATGCCACACGCAGGGAGGAATGCATGCCCATCTATGCGATCGACGGAGCCCGGCCCGTCCTGCCCGAGGGTGACCGCTTTTTCGTCGCCCCGGATGCCCATGTCATCGGTTCGGTGAAGATGGGCGCCGACGTCGGCATCTGGTTCGGCGCGGTGATCCGCGGCGACAACGAGTGGATCGAGATCGGCGAGGGCACCAACATCCAGGAGATGTGCATGCTGCACACCGATCCGGGATCGCCGATCACCATCGGCGCGGGCTGCACGATCGGCCACAAGGTGATCCTGCACGGCTGCACCATCGGCACCAACACGCTGATCGGCATGGGCTCGACCATCCTCAACAACGCCAAGATCGGCAACAACTGTCTCGTCGGCGCCAATTCCCTCGTCACCGAGGGCAAGGAGTTTCCCGACAATTCGCTCATCGTCGGGTCGCCGGCGCGGGCGGTGCGGACCCTCGACGAGGCTGCCATCGCCCGGCTGAAGGTCTCGGCGGCCCACTACGTGAAGAACGCCCAGCGCTTCAAGGCCGGCCTCACGCCGGTCGGCTGAGGAGAGGTCCGTTGAGCGCTCCTTCCGTCGACTTCTTCTACGAGTTCGCCTCGACCTATTCCTATCCGGCAGCGATGCGGATCGGGGACGTCGCCGCGGCGGCGGGGGTGGCGGTGCGGTGGCGACCCTTCCTGCTCGGGCCGATCTTCGCCGAAGCCGGATGGACGACCTCGCCCTTCAGCCTCATCCCCGCCAAGGGCCGCAACATGTGGCGGGACCTGGAGCGGATCACCGAGGCGATGGGCCTGCCGTTCCGCAAGCCGGATCCCTTTCCGCAGAACAGCCTGCTCGCCGCGCGGATCGCCACGGCACTGCCGGACGACGGCAGGCGGGCCGCCTTCTCCCGCGAGGTCTATCGCGCCGAGTTCGGCGAGGGCCTGTCGATCATGGACCCGGAGGTGCTCGGCCGGGCGCTGACCACTGCCGGCATCGAGCCTTCGACCACCATCGTCGCGGCGGGATCTGAGGGTGTGAAGAAGGCCCTGCGCGCCACCACCGAGGAGGCGAAGGCCAAGGGCCTGTTCGGCGCGCCCAGCGTCGTCACGGCCGACGGCGAACTGTTCTGGGGCAATGATCGCCTCGAGCAGGCGGTGGAATGGGCGGCCCGGGCGGCGCGGCCCTGAACGGCAGCCTTCGAAGCCTCGAAAAAGGTGACGGCCGGCCCTCGTTCTGAGGTGCCGGCCGTCTGTTCGCGAACCCGGTCTGGGGACGGGGAGGGGTGGGACGTGACCGAGAGCGCGAAACTCGTGTGTGACTAGCGGGTGGCGACGGCGGCGGGCGCGGTGCCCGGGCCGACGGTCACCCACTGGTTGGGATCATGGGCCGCCTGGCGCTTGATGAAGCGGTAGCCGGTCTGGTGCCAGGCGCGGATGTCGTTCGTCTCGTTGTCGAGGACGTATTCGCCGCGATCGGTGCGGACGGTAAGGATGGCGTGGCCATCGCCCTGGCGGTCGCGGACCACCGTGATCAGCAGGGCACTGGCGGGAAGTCCCGCCTCGATGAGCAGCTTCTTCTTCAGCAGGACGTAGTCCTCGCAGTCGCCGCGGCCGGAGGTCGGATAGGTCCAGACCTCGTCGCGGCCGTACTGGTCCATGTCGGTGACCGGCTCGATGGCGGTGTTCACATGGGCGTTGATGCGCACCAGCGTCGCCCAGGTGTTGCGGTCGGCACGCACCATTTCGGCCCGCATGGGGGCGACCCGGCACTCGGCCGGATTGTCGCGGCAGAACTGGCGCCAGCCGATCGGCGCCGAGGTGGCGCCCTGTTCGCTCAGGAAGGCGATCCGGTCGTTCGCCGCGGCCGCTCCGCCCGAAACCGTGACGATCACGGCGATGGCGAGCGCTCCGAGCGCTGCCCCGCCTGCCGTCTTTCCCCTCTGCCAGGCCGCAAGACCCTTCATGACGTGTCCCTCCGTCGATGGCCGGACACTGGCAGGCCGGCTTTGCGGCGGGCTGAAATGGATCGGTGAAAGGCGAGGGGTTTGCGTCAGGAATCGTTGAGTTTAACGGGCGGTGGATTCACCGAGAGAATTTACGATCTGATTCAGTCAGTTGACATAAGGTATTGAAATGGCTCGTTAGATTCGTTTCGTGGCGGCGGAGGGGCGGCGGCGGTCGCTAACAATCGGCAGGTTCCGACGCGGCCATGGTGAACGCTCGACGCTCGCAGCGGCGATCGGCATTTACCGGCGCTTCAGCACGACGGCACATGGCGTTTCGCCAGGACAGCGAAAGACGTCGAAGAGGTCGTCGGGGAACTGAGGAAGAGGCTCGTGCGCCGGAGACGTCAGCGCGGAATGGCCACCGGCTCCGCGTCCGGCTTCAGGTCGGCGCCAAGCTCCTCGCCGAGGGCGAGGATGGTCTCGAGCGGCTGCTGGCCGGAGAACTCGATGGCGACGCCCCGTTCCAGAACGCGGACGACGCGGGCCATGGTGCGCGAGATCTGCACGACATCACCGGGCTTGAGGTCGTCGACGCCGCCGATGGCCGCGCCCGACAGCGAGATGTCGAGAACGCGAACGGGAACCTTGTCGCCGAGCGGCGTGGTGATGGTGGTGAAGGGATTGCGCGGAATGACGCGCTCGTGCCGGCGGTCTTCCGGCAGGCCGAGGATCTGCCGGTTGGCGAGCCAGGTCAGCTGGTCGGCGAGCTTGTCCCGCTTGCGCAGGGACGCCTCGATGGTCATCGAGAAGCCGGTCTGGGTGACGCGGACGATCATGCCCTCGATGCGGCCGACATGGTCGAGATAGGCAATGACCCTTTCGCCGAGCTTGCCGACGACCGGGGCGACGATGGCGGCGCCGCCGGGCGACATGTCGATGACCTGGCAGGGAAATTCACGCCGGTCCGACAGCATGAAGCGGCCGAGCACGTCCACCCGCACACGCTGGAAGCGGCGGTTCTCCTCCGACGATGGTGCGGACAGGACTTTCGCGAGCGCTGACATCTGCGACTGGTTTCGAGGGCGACGTCGCAAAGATTAACGGCGGAGCGTTAACGCAGTCTTGCGCAAAATCAACTCAGGCCACATTGCCGCCCTGAATGAGACGCAGGGCAGGGCGTCCCGCAAACGGCCGCAGGCCGGGCTGGATGGTGGCCTCCCGGCCTATGGAGCCCGCGTCGCTCCAGTTCGGCCACAGGAGGCGGACGGAGTCGACGACGATGCTCTCGATACCGTCCCGGCCCACCCAGTAGGGCGCCTCCGGCGCCGCGAGGCAGCCGATCATCCGGGCGCCCATCCGGCCACGATGGACGAGGGGCAGGACCGTCGCTTCCAGTGCCATGGTTCTTCCGGCCGTGCTGGTGCCCGTCAGGCCCATGAAAAGGCCGGCATTGGCGCTCAGGGCATCGCTCAGGGCGCGGATGGCTGCAGAGCGCCCGGTGTCGGCAAAGGCGTCGAGAAAGCCTGCGCCCTTCATTTCACGTCCGAAGATCGCGCAGACCCGCGATCCCGCGAGCCGGTAGAGCAGGGCGCCGCTCCGGTCACCCTCAAGGATGAAGGTGCTGCCGAGGATCGGCGCGATGTCGCGGGGATCGATCTCAGCGCGATCCGGAGCCGGGCGGCCCGCACGCAGCTGATCCCAGTAGGTGAAGAGGATGCTGCTCTCGGCTTCGTTCATGATCTGCCTCGTCTGTGCCGATCCGGGACGGAAATGCACCGTCGCTTCGGGATTGCGCAGAGAGGAGCAGCGGTCATGCCAGCGGCGACCGGGGTGGGGAGGGTTAAGGATCGGTTTCGCCGTTAGGGTTAAGAAAGGCTTTCCGTTGCGTGCCGGCGGCGCACCGTGTTTGGCTGACGGCGTTCCACGAATTCGGAAGGCAGGGCCTGACTCCCCGCCGACCGCTCGACTTTCAGGCATTCTCCTGGGGACATGAGGAGATGGAGACGTGACACAACGGGAATGGCTCGCCATTCCCCACGTTCCCGCCGGGGGAGATCGCAAGATCTCCCCCTTTTTTTGTCCGCGATCGCTGCCCGCGTCCCGGTCCGCGGGCAGGTGAGAGACCGCGGCCCTCGACTCCGGACCCGCCTTGGCTCTAGTGAAGCCATCCCGTCCCGTCCGTCCCAGCAGCAGTCCCGTCCTTGTCCGAGCGCGAACCGATCCTCAACGTTCCCGGCGTCGTCACGGTGCTGTGCGGCCTCATGATCGCCATCCACGCGGTGCGCGAGTTCCTGCTCGGCGAGGACCGGGACAGGGAGGTGCTGCTCACCTTCGCCTTCATCCCGTCCCGGTTCGAGCGCTCGCTCGCCGGCTCCTGGGGCTTTCCGGGCGGGGCGGCGGCCGATGCGTGGACCTTCGTCACCTATGCGCTCCTGCATGCCGACTGGACCCATCTGGGGGTCAATGTCCTGTGGCTTCTGGTCTTCGGCACCGCCGTGGCACGCCGCTTCGGGACGCTGCGCAGCCTGTTGTTCTTTGCCGTGACGGCCGCTGCTGGCGCGCTCGGCCATCTGGCGGCGGTCGGCACGGCTTTCGTGCCGGTGATCGGCGCCTCGGCGGCCGTTTCCGGCTTCACGGCGGCGGCGCTGCGCTTCGTCTTCCAGATGGGCGGGCCGCTCGGCGCCATGCGCCAGACCGGAGAGGAGGCCTATCGCATGCCGGCGCTCGGCCTCGGCGCCATGCTGCGCAACGGTCCCGTGATGGGAATGGTGGCGGTGTGGATCGCCGTCAACGTCGCTTTCGGCGCCATCAGCCTGCCCATCCCCGGCTTCGAGGGGCAGATCGCCTGGCAGGCGCATCTGGCCGGATTTGCCGCAGGGCTCCTGCTGTTCCGCTTCTTCGATCCTGTCGCAAGGGCCTGATCCGCCTATTGCACTGCACTGCGGCTGCCTTGTCTTCGCCTGAAGCTGTGCCAATACTTGTCTTCCGGGTGACCGGGGCATGACTGGCGGGGCGCACCCGCGTTCGGGGCGTCCCTCCGCGACCGGAGGCGCAGATCATGAACGTGAAGAGCATTCTGGATGCCAAGGGCCGGGCAGTGGCGACCATCGCCGCCGACGCCACCCTGGCGGATGCGGCCCATCTCCTCGCCGAGAAGCGGATCGGCGCGATCGTCGTGACCGGGCCGGGCTATTCGGTGGCCGGCATCCTCTCCGAGCGCGACATCGTGCGCTCGCTGTCGGAGCGCGGCGCCATCTCGCTCGACCGCTCGGTCGGGGACACGATGACGAAGAAGGTGATCACCTGCACCGAGAAGGATTCCATCGGTCAGCTGATGGAGAGCATGACCGAGGGCAAGTTCCGCCATCTGCCGGTGGTCGAGGAGGGGCGCCTCGTCGGCATCATCTCCATCGGCGACGTGGTGAAATGGCGCCTGGCCGAGATCGAGAACGAGCACGCGGCGCTGAAGAACTATGTGATGAACGCCTGACGCGCTCAGGCGACCGCCTTCATCGCATCGGCGATATCGGGCAGCAGGCGTTCGGCGGCTTCCTCGCCGAGCGCGATGGCTTCTGCGGCGCGGTGGAACTCGAACAGGCCGATCTTGAGCAGACGGGGGCCGATGAGGACATTGGGCGGGTCTCCCGCGAGTCGCTGGCGGGCGATCCGCTCCTGTGTGGCGTTGAATGCCTTGGCCATGACGGTGGGAATGCCTGGCGCGCGGGCCACGGCGATGCGCGGATCGACAAGGCCCTGATCGCCGTCGAGGGACATGCCGGCCCGCAGCGGCCGTGACAGGGCCCGGCCGATGCCGCGCCCGAGGCCGCGGCCGATGCCCTTGCCCAGATTGACCATAGCGTTGACCCTTGGCCGCCGCTCGACCAGGGGCAGCGCCTCGTCCTCGGGGCTCGTGCCGTGGTCCTGGATGACGGTGGCACGGCCGAGGGCGTCGGCATTGAGGCTGACCGCGATGACCAGCCTCGCGCCGAGAGCGCGGGTGACCGAAACGGGAACCGGGTTCGACAGGGCGCCGTCCATCAGCCAGCGGCCGCCGACCCGCACCGGCGGCAGGATGCCGGGGAGGGCGTAGGAGGCCCTGAGCGCCGTCAGCAGGCGACCCCGCGTCAGCCAGATCTCATGGCCGGTGCCGATCTCGGTCGATACCGCCGCAAAGCCGATCGGCAGGTCTTCGATCCGCGTCTCGCCGATCTCGCGCTCCAGGAGCTGTGCGAGGCGCGACCCGCCCATCAAGCCGCCGCCGGAAATGGCGATGTCGACGAGCGAGATGACGTCGCGCCGCTTCAGGGACAGCGCCCAGTCGGCGAAAGCGTCGAGCTTGCCTGCCGCATAGAGGCCACCGACTGCCGCGCCGATGGAGGTTCCGGCGATGACGTCGGGCTCATAGCCAGCCCGCACGAGGGTGCGGATCACCCCGACATGGGCGAGGCCGCGCGCTGCGCCGCCGCCCAGCGCCAGCCCGATGACCGGGCGCGGCGGCTGAGCCGCCGCCTGCCCGAAATCGGCGGGTTCGCTGTCGTCCCG
>CAZPMD010000009.1:0-71891 GCA_964587395.1 uncultured Hyphomicrobiales bacterium | reverse complement strand
AAGGCGCCGATGAGCACGAGGAGGAGTGCCGGCAGGTACAGCGGCGAGGCGCGCACCACCTCGCCGCGGGTGAGGATCTCGGTGAGCTGATAGGAGCCCGCCGCCTCGGCCAGCAGGAGGAGGCCGGCGATCAGCGCCAGACCCCCGCCACCCGTCACCACCAGCGCCATGCGCGCGCCCTGCCGGGCGTCCGCGCTCTTCTGCCAGAAGCCGATGAGCAGGAACGAGGTGAGGCTCGTCAGCTCCCAGAAGACCAGCATCAGAATGACGTTGTCGGACAGCACCACGCCGACCATCGCCCCCTGGAACAGGAGCAGATAGGCGAAGAATCGGCCCATCGGGTCCTCGCGCGACAGGTAGTAGCGCGCATAGACGATCACGAGCAGGCCGATGGCGAGGATCATCGCCGCGAAAAAGAAGCCGAGCCCGTCGGCGAAGACCGAGAAGGACAGCCCGAGCCCGGGTACCCAGGACAGGCTCACCTTCGGCACCTGCCCGGAGAAGACCTCCGGTGCATGGGACAGAAGCAGGACGAGCGCCAGCAGCGTGACGGATCCCGTCGCAGCAGCGCAGGTGTTGCGACCCGAGCGGATCAGCAGCGGCGGCAGCAACGCTCCCAGGAAGGGCAGGAGGACGACGAGCAGCAACGTCATGCGTCAGATGCCTCGGTGGACCTGAGCGCGGCCAGGCGATGGGCCCGAGGCTCCACGCATTGGATTTCGTCCGTTCTGGTCAATGGTAGAGGAAAACGAAGGATCTCGGGGTCCCCATGATCGACTGTGTGGTCGAGCCAAAAAGCAACTCCTTCAGTCCGCGGTGACCATAGGCGCCCATGACCAGCACCTCGATCCTGCTGTGCGCGGCCTGGATTTCGATGACCTCCGCCGGAGGTGCTGTCGAAGCGATGGGATGTTCATCGACCTCATAACCGTGAAGACGCAGATAGGACGCCGCCATGCCCGCCCGGCGTCCTGCCAGGTCCCCGTCGGGATCGACAGACGACACATGCACACGCCGACCAGACCAGGAGCCGATCAGCACGAACAGCTGGAGCGCCCGCATGGCCGGCACGCTGCCGTCATAGGCCACGAGCACATCGCCTTCGGGCGGCACATGATCCGGACAGATGAGGACCGGACGCGGCGCAGTCCGCAGAAGCTGGCTCACGGCATCCGACGTAGACTCGCTGCGCAAGCCTCGAAATGTGACATCGTGCCCTGCGACAATGAGGTCACACCCGGCGCTGGCCGCCCGTGCCGCCTCGACCGGATCGCCGTGGAAGCTCAGCGTCGTCGGCGCGATGCCATCGCCCGTGCAGTCGTTGATGAAATTTTCCGTCAGCTGCTGTTGCGCCTTCTCGGCCCGCGCCTTGAGACCGCCTTCCATCTGGGCCCGATAGGCCGCGCCGCCGATGGTGCCCGGCATGGGCGCCTCGATGAAGATCTCGTCGACGCCGGAGAGGGCGGTGATGCCGATGCCGGACTCCCTGGCGAGCCGGCGGGCATGGGCGCTCGCCACGGCGCTCGAGGAGCTTTCGCCAAGCAGCAGCAGGATGTGCTTCATCATCGGTGGTTCCTCCTGGGACCGGCAGGTGCGGCAGGAGGCCTTCGACCATCATGCCGCATCGGTCCGTTTTCGGCGCGCGGGGGAGCGACGCACCGCCTGACTATTCTGCCGTGGCGGGACGGGTCTGTCTCTATCGAAGCGCCCGCTGCGACAACAGGGCTCTCGCCTTCTTCTCCAGTTCCAGCACCAGAAGGGTAGCGATGCCCGCCCCGACCACGCCAAGCCAATCAACCCATGCGACCGGTCGTGTCTGGAAAAGGGCCTGCAGCGGCGGCGCATAGGTGAAGCAGAGCTGCGCGACGACGGTCAGGACGACGCCTGCCAGGACGGCCCTCGTGCCGAGAACGCCGCGCCAGGTCAATGACGGGCCGTGAACGTAGCGCACGCTGAACAGGTAGGCGATCTCCATGACGACGATGGTATTGACGACGATGGTCCGCGCCTCCTCGATCGGCAATCCGCGCTGCTCCGCCCGGAAGAACATGGCGAAGGCGACCGCGGAGAACAGCGCCGAGGCGAAGACGATGCGCCAGACGAGCTCGCCCGACAGCAACGGGGCGTCGCGCCGTCGCGGCGGGCGCTCCATGCTGCCCGGCTCCGCCGGTTCGAAGGCCAGCGTGAGACCGAGGGCGACGGCTGTGATCATGTTGACCCACAGGATTTGAACGGCCGTGATCGGCAGCGTCCAGCCGAGAGCGATCGCCCCAAGGATGATCATCGCCTCCCCGCCATTCGTCGGCAGCGTCCAGCCGATCACCTTGCGCAGGTTGTCGTAGACGGTCCGCCCCTCTTTGACGGCGGCGACGATCGAGGCGAAGTTGTCGTCGGCGAGCACGATCTCGGCCGCCTGCTTGGCGGCTTCGGTGCCCTTCTGGCCCATGGCCACGCCCACGTCGGCGCGCTTCAGAGCCGGTGCGTCGTTCACGCCGTCGCCCGTCATGGCAACCGTCAGGCCCTGCCCCTGCAGGGCCGTGACGATGCGCAGCTTGTGCGTGGGATTGGTGCGGGCGAAGACGGTGGTGTCGCGCAAGGCTGCAGCGAGTTGTCCGTCGTCCAGCCTGTCGACATCGTCGCCCGTTCTGACGACGGGCTGGTGGGCGAGCCCCAGTTGCTGACCGATCTCGCGTGCGGTCACGGCGTGGTCGCCGGTGATCATGATGACGCGGATGCCCGCCGCATGACACTCGGCGATCGCCCGCACAGCCTCTTCGCGCGGCGGGTCGATGAAACCGACGAGACCGAGCAGGATCAGGTCCGGACCGATGTCGTCGAAGGTCAGCGTCGACTGACCTGGCCGGGCGGGGATCATAGCGAAACCGAGGACGCGCTGCCCCTGCGCCGCAAGGTCGTCGGCCCTGCCGTGCCAGGCGCCGCGATCGAGGGGCAGCGTGCCGGTCTGGCCCTGCTCGGACGCGGAGAGCGCAAGGATCCGCTCCGGCGCACCCTTGACCAGAATGAACCCGCTCCCCTGGTGGTCGTGATGCAGCGTCGCCATGAAGCGATGGGCCGCGTCGAACGGGATTTCATCCGTGCGAGGCAATGACTTGCGGAGGGCTGGGACGTCGAGGCCGCCCTTTTCGGCGAAGGCGACCAGGGCACCCTCCATCGGATCCCCGTCCACGGTCCAAACCCCGTCGACATGGCGCAGGCCCGCGTCATTGCAGAGGGCGGCGGCACGCAGCAGCCCGGACAGACGCGGATCATCCTCCGGGCCGATCTCCAGCCCGGCTTGGCTGATGGTGCCGGCGGGGCCGTAGCCGACTCCATCCACCTCGTAGCGGGCACCATCGACGATCGCCGAGCGCACGGTCATCTCGTTGCGCGTCAGCGTTCCGGTCTTGTCGGAACAGATCACCGAGACCGAGCCGAGGGTCTCGACCGCCGGCAGCAGCCTGATGATGGCGCTTCGACGCGCCATGCGCTGGACGCCGACGGCGAGGGTGATGGTGAGGACGGCGGGCAGCCCTTCGGGAATGGCAGAGACCGCGATTCCGACGACGACCATGAAGGCGTCGGTCGCCCCGTAGTCCCTGACCCAGACGGCGAAGGCGAAGGCGGCGGCGGAGACGAGCAGGATGACGACCGTCACCTGTCGCGCGAAATGCTCCATCTGCGCGAGCAGGGGCGTCTGCAACTGCTGGATGCCGCCCAGCAACTGGCCGATGCGTCCGAGTTCGGTGTGAAGGCCCGTCCCCACTGCCAGGCCGATGGCCTGGCCCGTGGCGACGAGTGTGCCCGAATAGGCCATGGACCGCCGGTCGCCGAGAGAGGCATCGCTGCTCACCGGATCGACGGCCTTCTCGACCGGCACCGATTCACCCGTCAGCACGGCCTCGTCGATCTTCAGATTGCGGGCACGAATCAGCCGGAGGTCGGCGGGCACGCGATCTCCCGCCTCCAGATGCACGATGTCGCCGCGCACGATGTCCTCGGCCGCCACCGTCAGGCGCGCTCCGTCGCGGAGGACCGAGGCCTTCGGATCGATCATGGCGCGGATGGCGTCCAGCGCCCGCTCCGCCTTGCCCTCCTGGACGTAGCCGACGATCGCGTTGATGAGCACCACGCCGGCGATGACAGCAGCATCGACCGCATGGCCGAGCATCAGCGACGTCACGGCCGCCGCACAGAGAACGTAGATCAGCAGGTTGTGGAACTGCAGCAGGAACCGGACGAGGAAGCCCCGACGCTTCTCCTCGGGCAGGCGGTTGGGACCGTCCCGGAGAAGCCGTGTCGACGCCTCTCGCGCACTCAGCCCCGCTGGCGCACTGCCGAAAGCCGCCAGACAGTCTTCGACCGGTGCTGCATGCCAGGCCCGGATGTGTTCTGCCGCTGCTGCCATGCTCTTTCCCGTCGCGCCATGGGGAATACGTCGCGCCTTCGCCGCGAGGAAGGCCACTGCCCTGCGGCCACGACCAGGCCGGCGCGCGACATCCTGACCGGCGCATAAGACGGTGCGGCGCGTGGCGATCATTTGACCCAGGCCAAGCGCCACCCGCGACATTTCATCGCTTCCCGAAGGTGATGCCCGACTTGCCGCTGCCAACCTGGGGGCCAGACCTATCCTTTTGGTCTGTCGCGGTTCGCCCTCTGCACCATCATGTATTCTGCAAGGTTCTCCATCGTCACGACCCCAACGACACGTTCCTGGTCGTCGACCACACCGACCAGCGGGCGACCGGACTTCTCCAGCGCCAGCACGGCCTGGGACAAGGGAGCGCGGTGGTTCACGGTCCCCACCTCCCGTTCCATCACCTCGAGGACGGGCGTGTCCGGGCCGGAGGCGGCGAGCGCCTGGATCATCCCGTCGCGGGTGAGGATGCCGCGAAGGCGACCGGCCCCGTCGGTGACGGGAAACTCGCGCTGGGAGGTCGAGAGCAGCAGGTCGACCGCGTCGCGGACGCAGGCGCTGGTATCGAGGGTCGCGAACGACGTGATGGTGGCGCGGGAGATGCCGGCCCGACTGGTGGCCTCGCCGAGTTCCACCGCATAGGCCTCCTGGCTCGCTGCAAGGAAGACGAAGAGGGCGATGAAGATGAGCAGCGGATTGCCGAAGAGCCCGAGAAACCCCAGCACGAAGGCGAGCGCCTGACCGATGCTGGCTGCGATGCGCGTCGCCTGGGGCCGGCCGATCCACCAGGACAGGACGGCGCGCAAGACGCGGCCGCCGTCCATCGGAAAGGCGGGCAGCATATTGAACACGACGAGGACGATGTTCACCGCCGCCAGCCGCGTGGCGAAGTCGGCGGAGCTGCCGGTGACGGCGGCCGTCGCCTGTGCCGGATCGAAGCGGACGCCGACGACGCCGACCAGCAGCAGCGCGATGACGACGTTCACGGCGGGACCGGCGAGCGCGATCCACAGCTCCTGCCCGGGATCCTCCGGCATCCGCTCCATGCTGGCGACGCCGCCGATCGGCAGCAGGGTCACATCCGGCGTGGCGATGCCGAAACGACGCGCCATCAGCACGTGGCCGAATTCGTGAGCCAGGACGCAGGCGAAGACCGCGAGGACGAAGACCGCCGCCTGCAACGCGCCGGCCTGCCCCTCGCGCAGTCCCGCCGACAGGGCGAACCAGCCGACGAGGAGCAGAAAGGTGACGTGGATTCGGACCTCTGTCCCGAAGATGCGGCCGATGGTGAATGACCAGCCCATGATCCCTGCCCCCTGCGTCTGCCCTGCCCGACGCCCCGGCGGGCATCCGGGACAGCTTCGCACGCGTCGCACGGCCTTGTCGTGCGTCGCATGCGGCCGATCGGTCATCAGGATGGCAATGACCCCTCGTCGCGGCCGGCGGAGCGCGCCGTGCCGACGACGATGCGGTGGAGTTCCTCGGCGACGATGTCAAAGGCGAGGCGGATGCGCGAACTCGTGTGAAGCTCGCGATGGGCGACGAGCCAGACGGGCACCGGCACCGCCGACCGGTCCGGCAGGAGGCAGACGAGATCCGGCATGCGCGAGGCGACCTCGTCCAGCATCATGCCGATGCCAAGGCCCCGGCGCAGCATCTCCCAGAGCACCACTGCATTGTCCGAGGTGATCCGGCATTGGTCTGCCGAGATCGGGACGCCCCAGTCGCCGAGATGGGCGCGGAAGCGATCGACCGGGTCGAAGGCTAGAATGTCGGCGTCGCCGAGATCGGTAGCGGACCGTGGCGTCCCGTGACGGGCGATCCAGCTCTCCGACGCATAGAGGTGGGCACTCATGTCGCCGATGAACCGCCCGATCAGCTCCGGTTCCGTCGGCCGCAGGTGGCGGATCGCGATGTCGGCCTCGCGCCGCCTGAGATCACTGAGAGCGTCGGTCGCGACCACGGTGATGGACAGTTGCGGCACCTGCAGCCGGAGCCGGGCGACAATGTCGGGGAGGATGTGGACGGAAACGGCGTCGGTCGCGGAGATCGACACGCCTCCCGACAGGTCCTGCGACTGCCCGGCGGCTGCCAGGGCGAAAGCGTCGGCCGCCGCCGCCATGGCGCGCGCGTGGTCGAGAAGTCCGAGGCCGACCGGAGTGAGGATCAGCCGCTTGCCGATCCGTTCGAACAGCGTGACCGCGAGCCCCGCCTCCAGCGCGGCAACCTGGCGCGACAGGGTCGGCTGGGTCAGTCCCAGCTTGCGGGCGGCGGCGGAGAGCGAGCCTGCGTCCGCCGTGGCGCAGAACGCGCGTGCCAGGTTCCAGTCAATCTGAATCATGCATATTCGTATATCACTGGTACGATTGTCGGCAATTCTGAACATTCACGCATGTGCTAGGGCATCGCCCGAAGGAGCACGCCATGTCGAGAACGTCCGCAGACGCGCGATTCTGGGATCGGACCGCCCGCAAATACGCCGCCGACCCGATCAGGGACATGGCCGGCTATGAACGGACCATCGCCCGCACCCGCGACTGGCTTTCCGCCTCGCACAGCGTGCTCGAACTCGGCTGCGGCACCGGGACCAGCGCGCTGCTGCTCGCTCCATCCGTCGCGCGGATCGTCGGCAGCGACATTTCCGAGGAAATGATCGCCATTGCCAGGGAGCGTGCCGCCGCCGCGAACTGTCCCAACGCCTCCTTCGAGGTCGGTCCCGCGGACGAGCCGGCCGAAGCGGACGGCTCCTGCGATGCCGTGCTGGCCCTGAACCTGCTTCACCTGGTGACGGATCGCCAGGCCGTCCTGCGCCGGGTGCACCAGGCCCTGAAACCCGGCGGTCTGTTCATCACGAAGACGCCTTGCCTGACCGAGATGAACCCGCTGATCCGCCTCGCCATCCCCGTCATGCAGATCCTCGGCAAGGCGCCCTTCGTGTCGTCCTTCACGGCGGAGAAGCTCGAGGGCGACATGGTGGCGGCAGGCTTCGCCATCGAGGAGCGCGGGCGCCACGGGTCCGGGAAACGGGACCCTCGGCTCTTCGTCGTCGCGCGACGGCTCGCCTAGCAGGAGCCTCGCGGCTGGACCGCGAGGCTGCCTCTCACTGCTTCACCGGCCAGGGCGTCTCGTCGACCGGGGTCAACGGCCCCTTGCCGTCGACCCATGAGACGAGATTGTCGACGACCAGCTGCGCCATCGCGTTGCGGGTGTGGACGGAGGCCGACCCGACATGGGGGAACAGCACGACATGGTCCATGGCGATCAGCTCCGCCGGGACCCGCGGCTCATCCTCGAAAACGTCGAGACCGGCGGTGCGGATGGTCTTCGCCTTCAGCGCCTGGACCAGCGCCGCCTCGTCGACCACCGAGCCGCGGCCGACATTGATCAGGATGCCGTCGGGGCCGAGGGCTTCGAGCACCTCGCGGTTGACGATCTTGCTGGTGGAGGCGCCGCCCGGAGCGACGATGAGCAGGACGTTGACGTCCTTCGCCATCTCCACGAGCGATGCGTAGTACCGGTAGGGCACGTCCTTCTGTTCGCTGCGGCCATGGTAGACGACCGGGACGTTGAAGGCCTCGAGGCGGCGGGCGATGGCCTTGCCGATGCGTCCGAGGCCGAGGATGCCGACCTTCCGGTCGCGCAGCGTCCCCGACAGCGGATAGGGCTTTTCCAGCCACTTGCCGGCGCGCAGATAACGGTCGGTCTGCGGCAATTCACGCACGGTGCAGAGGAGCAGGCCAAGCGCCGTGTCGGCGACCTCCTCGTTCAGCACGTCGGGCGTGTTGGTGACGACGATGCCGTTCCGGCCGGCCCATGCTGCGTCGATGTGGTCATAGCCGACGCCGAAGGACGAGACGATCTTCAGGCCGGGGAACCGCCCCATCAGCGCGGGGTCGCATGCGACATGGCTGCCTGATGCGATGGCGACGAGGCTGGGCGCAAGCTTGCGCAGCAGGGCTTCCTTGTCCTCCGCCAGCCACAGCTTGTGGACGGTGAACCGCTGCGCCAGCTGGTCCTGGATCGTCTGCATCATGGGGCCGGTCATGAGCAGGTCCGGCTTGGTCATGGAGTTTCTCCCTGGGGGTGCGGCTTGGGCTTGTCGGCGGGAGACTGACGCATTCCATCGCAGTTTCAACCGATTGAATTTCAGCCATGCCAAGCCGTGATCACACTTGATTTCCGATTTTCGCGTGCCACACTGCCCGCCGAAGAACAGCCAGTCGCCGCATCCGTCCCACGGGACCGGATCGCAGAGCCCAGGTCAAGGGCCGGTGCCGGGCAGGGTCGAGGCGACCCATGGGAGGAATGTGAATGGCATCCGTCGACATCCGCGACGTGCGCAAGTCTTTCGGCTCGACCGCGATCATCCATGGCGTCTCGGTGCCGATCGAGGACGGCGAGTTCGTCGTGCTGGTCGGCCCCTCGGGCTGCGGCAAGTCGACACTGCTGCGGATGATCGCGGGACTCGAGAACATCACCGGCGGCGAGATCGCCATCGGTGATCGCGTGGTGAACAACGTGCCCCCCAAGGAGCGCGACATCGCCATGGTGTTCCAGAACTACGCGCTCTACCCGCACATGACGGTGGCTGACAACATGGGCTTCTCGTTGAAGCTCAGGAACGCACCACAGGCCGAGATCGACACCAAGGTGAAGCGCGCCGCCGAGATCCTGAACCTCGGCGCCCTGCTCGATCGCTTTCCGCGCCAGCTCTCGGGTGGCCAGCGCCAGCGCGTTGCCATGGGCCGCGCCATCGTCCGCGACCCGCAGGTCTTTCTCTTCGACGAGCCGCTGTCGAACCTCGACGCCAAGCTGCGCGTGGCCATGCGCACCGAGATCAAGGAACTGCACCAGCGGCTGAAGACGACGACCGTCTATGTCACCCACGACCAGATCGAGGCCATGACCATGGCCGACAAGATCGTCGTCATGCACGACGGCATCGTCGAGCAGATGGGCGCGCCGCTCGATCTCTACGACAACCCCGTCAACCTGTTCGTCGCCGGCTTCATCGGCTCGCCCGCCATGAATTTCCTGCGCGGCAAGATCGACGGCCAGAGCTTCGTCCTGGACGGCGGCGCGCGCCTGCCGCTTGGCAAAGCGCCGGCAGCCTCGAACGACAAGCCGGCCATCTATGGCATCCGCCCCGAGCATTTCCTCATCGACAACGAGGCGGGCGCCGAAGCCGAGGTCGTCGTGGTCGAGCCGACCGGATCGGAAATCCAGGTCGTGGCGCGGCTGGACGGACAGGAAGTCATCGCCGTCTTCCGCGAACGTCATAACTTCAAGCCCGGCGACCGCATCCGCCTCGGTACGGATCGCCGGGTGACGCATCTCTTCGACGCCCAGTCCGGCCAGACCCTGGCCCGCCACTGACCGGCGCCGAGAATTCCAACAGGCGGGGCAAACCCGTACCAACCAAAAACCGGCAAGGCCCGCGTTCAAGACGGGCTCCGGAATCCTTATCGGGAGGATAGCACCATGACGACCTTCAATCGCCGCACCCTGATGAAAGGCGCCGCTGCGGCCGGCGTGCTCACCGGCTCCGGCCTGACCGACTGGGCGAAGGCCTGGGCGCAGGCCTCGCCGTTCAAGCCGGAGGCCGGCGCGACGCTGAACCTCCTGCGCTGGCGCCGCTTCGTCGAGGCGGAAGACGCCCAGTTCAACAAGATGGTGGCGGCCTTCACCCAGGCGACCGGCTGCCGGGTGAACGTTTCCTCGGAGAGCTTCGACGACGTGCAGCCCAAGGCCTCTGTCGCCGCCAACACCGGCACCGGGCCCGACCTCATCTGGTCGCTCTATTCCGTGCCGCATCTGTTCCCGCAGAAGTGCCTGGAGGTGACCGACGTCGCCGACTATCTCGGCAAGAAGTATGGCGGCTGGGTGCCGCTTGCCGAGGCCTACGGCAAGTCCGGCGGCAAGTGGATCTCGATCCCGGTCGCGGTCAACGGCGGCTACATCAACTACCGCGTCTCGATGATCAAGGCCGCCGGCTTCAACGAGGTGCCGCAGGATACCAAGGGCTTCCTCGAGCTCTGCAAGGCGCTCAAGGCCAAGGGCACGCCCTCCGGCTTCCCGCTGGGACGCGCCACCGGCGACGGCAACGCCTTCGCCCACTGGCTGCTGTGGTCGCACGGCGCGGCGCAGGTCGACGAGAACGAGAAGATCACGATCAACTCGCCGGAGACCCGGGCCGCCCTGCGCTACGCCAAGGAGCTCTGGGACACCTTCATTCCCGGCACCGCGGCGTGGAACGACTCCAACAACAACCGCGCCTTCCTCTCAGGCGAAATCTCGCTGACGGCCAACGGCATCTCCATCTATGCCGCCGCCCGCGTCTCGCAGGACGCCAAGCAGCGCGAGATCGCCGCCGACATGGACCATGCCTTCTGGCCCATCGGCCCGATCGGCAAGCCGGCGGAAATCCAGCTCGCCTTCCCGATGTTCGGCATGACCTATTCGCGGTTCCCCAACGCCTGCAAGGCCTTCATGGCCTTCATCCTGGAAGCCGAGAACTTCAACCCGTGGCTGGAGGCCGCCGAGGGTTACCTGACGCACGTGCTCAATGCCTATGACGCCAACCCGGTCTGGACGCGCGACCCCAAGGCACGGGTGTTCCGTGAGTCGGCGAAGCGTTCGTTCCCCGCCGGCTACAAGGGCCCGATCAACGAGAAGGCGGCCACGGCCATCGCCGACTTCATCGTGGTCGACCTCTTCGCCAACCACTGCACCGGCAAGGAGGATGTCGAGGGCGCCATCCGCCTCGCCGAGCGCCAGCTGCGCCGCATCTATCGCTGACGACCGGGCGGCCGAGCCGCCCGACGCATCCCGGACGGGGGCGGCTCGCCGCCCCCGTTCCCGACAGTCTCCCGGAGAGCCCCATGGCCGATGCCGCCGTCGCACGCACCGAAGCCCGCCCGATGCCGGGCGCGCCTTCGGCTTGGCAACAGCTCAAGGTCAACCGCAACTGGCTGGGCTTCTGGTTCATGGTCCCGGCCATGGCCTTCCTCGTGCTGTTTCTCGTCTATCCGCTCGGCAAGGGCCTGTGGATGAGCTTCACCGACGCCCGTATCGGGCGCGAGGGACGCTTCGTGGGCCTCGAGAACTTCGAGTGGCTGAGCGAGGACAGCGACTTCATCAGGGCTCTGATCTTCACCATCGTCTTCACCTTCGTCGCCTCGGCGGTGAAGTTCGCCATCGGCCTCTATCTGGCGCTGCTGCTCAACAACAACCTGCCGTTCAAGGCCTTCATCCGCTCCGTGGTGCTCATCCCCTTCATCGTGCCGACCGTGCTCTCGGCGGTCGCCTTCTGGTGGATCTTCGACACCCAGTTCTCGGTCATCACCTGGGGGCTGGTGAAGATGGGCTTCATTGATCGCGGATCTCCCATCAACTGGATGGGCGACCCCTTCATGGCCCAGTGCGTGGTGATCTTCGCCAATATCTGGCGCGGCATCCCCTTCATCGCCATCACGCTGCTGGCCGGCCTGCAGACCGTCTCGCCCTCGCTCTACGAGGCGGCGACGCTGGACGGAGCCACCCGTTGGCAGAACTTCCGCTATGTGACCTATCCGCTGCTGACGCCGATCATCGCCGTGGTGATGACCTTCTCGGTGCTCTTCACCTTCACCGACTTCCAGCTGATCTGGGCGATGACCCGCGGCGGGCCGGTCAATGCCACGCATCTGATGGCGACGCTGTCCTACCAGCGCGGCATTCTCGGCGGCAATCTCGGCGAGGGCGCCGCCATCGCCATCTCCATGGTGCCCTTCCTGCTCGCCGCCATCATGTTCTCATGGTTCGGGCTGCAGCGCCGCAAATGGCAGCAGGGTGAGAGCAATGACTGATCCCCGCACCCCGCCCGCCCGCCTGTTCCCCGCCGACGGAGCCCTGTCATGACCGCCACCGCCGGAACCGATCCGAAGAACCCCGCGGCCAGCGGCGCCTTCAGCCGCTCAGCCGCCAGGGACGACCATTCCGAGGGCATGAGCTATCTGGAGAGCCTGCCGCGCAAGACCGTGACGGTCTACCTGCCGCTCTTCATCATCATGATCGTGCTGCTCTTTCCGTTCTACTGGATGTTCATCACATCCATCAAACCGGACCAGGACCTGCTCGACCTGCATGGCGGCAATCCGCTCTGGGTCGGCGAGCCGACCTTCCGGCACTTCTACAAGCTGCTGTTCGAATCGAACTATCCGACTTGGCTGTGGAACACGATGTTCGTGGCGGTCTGCGCCACCTTCCTTTCCATCGTCGCTTCGGTGCTGGCCGCCTATGCGATCACGCGCATCCGCTACAGGGGCGCGCAGACGGTCGGCGGCCTCATCTTCCTCGCCTATCTGGTGCCGCCGTCGATCCTCTTCATTCCCCTGTCGACGATCATCCACGTCTACGGGCTGTTCGACACGCCCTTCGCGCTGATCCTGACCTATCCGACAATCCTGATCCCGTTCTGCACCTGGCTGCTGATGGGCTACTTCAAGACCATTCCCTACGAACTCGAGGAATGCGCGCTGATCGACGGCGCCAGCCGCTGGCAGATCCTCGTCAAGATCATCATCCCGCTGGCGATTCCCGGGCTGATCTCCGCCTTCATCTTCGCCTTCACCCTGTGCTGGAACGAGTTCATCTACGCGCTGACCTTCATCTCCTCGAACCCCAACAAGACGGTGCCGACCGCCATCGTCTCGGAATTCGTCGACGGCGACGTATTCCGCTGGGGCTCGCTGATGGCCGGCGCGCTGGTCGGCTCGCTGCCGCTGGTCATCCTCTACGCTTTCTTCGTCGAGCACTACGTCTCGGCCATGACCGGTGCGGTGAAGGAATAGGTCGGGGACCCATGCGCGGTTGAGCGTGGATGTCCCGCCCACGGGCGGGCATCGAGGTCAGGCGTGACGCCCACTGATGTTCGGGAAACCTTGCCCATGACAACCATCTGCTTTGCCGGCCTCGGCGCCATGGGGCGCCCGATGGCGGCCAATCTCGTGAAGGCCGGCCACGCGGTCCGCGGCACCGACGTCAATCCGGCCGCCCTCGACTGGCTGAGGCAGAACGGCGGCGAGGCATTCCCAACCGCCCGCGAGGCCGCGACCGGCGCCGACATGCTGGTTCTGATGGTGGTCAATGCCGACCAGGCGGAGGCCGTGCTTTTCGAGGCCGGCGCGCTCGATGCCCTCGCCCCCAACGCCATCGTGGTGCTCTGCGCCACCTGTGCCCCTGCCCGGGCCGCCGCCATCGGTGCGAAGGTGGAGGCGACCCAGCGTCGCTTCGTCGATGCGCCCGTCTCCGGCGGCGTGGTGGGCGCGGAAGCCGGCACCCTGACGATCATGGCCTCCGGCACGGCCGCAACGCTCGACGCCGCCGAGCCGGTACTCAAGGTCATGGGCTCGCGCCTGTTCCGCGTCGGCGGGAAGGCCGGCGACGGCGCCATGGTGAAAACCATCAACCAGTTGCTCTGCGGCGTGCACATTGCCGCCGCCGCCGAGGCCCTGGCGCTTGGTGAGCGGGCCGGCCTCGACACCAAGGTGTTGCTGGAGATCTATGGCTCCAGCGCTGCCGGCAGCTGGATGCTGAACAATCGCGGCCCACGCATGCTGATGGAGGACCCGCCGGTCACATCGGCGGTGGACATCTTCGTCAAGGACCTCGGCATCGTCCTCGACGCCGGCCACGCGACGCGTGCGCCGCTTTTCCTGGCGGCCGCGGCGCACCAGCTCTTCCTGGCGGCCTCCGGCATGGGCCTCGGCAAGGCCGACGATGCCCTGGTGATCGAGGCCTATCGGGCCATGGCACCGAAGGCCTGACGCCGGTCAGGCCTCCTCGGCATCGTCCTCGTCTTCGGGCTGCTCCTCGGCATGCGGACGCAGGGTCTTTTCCATGCGACGCAGCAGCTTGCGCAGGCGCTTGACGTCCTTGCCGTCCATATCGGCCAGCATCTCGTCCTCGGCCGCGAACCAGAGATCGTCGATCGCCTCAGACTTGGCGATCCCCGCTTCCGTCAGGCCGACCTGGACCAGGCGGCCATCGGACGATCCGCCGTTGCGCCGCTCGACCAGACCCTGGGCCGCGAGCCGGCCCACCGTCTTCGAGGCCGTCGGTGGACGCACTCTCAGGGCCGCCGCCAGTTCGCCCATGGTCATGTCGCCGCCTTCGGCGAGGATCTTGAGCACCTGCTCCTGGCCGGGATAGAGGCCGAGGATCGTCAGCTTGCGGGCCACGAGGGCGCGATGCAGCCTCGCCGCGTGCTGGATATGGGCGCCGATGGTCTTGCGGTAGGGCTCGCGCGAAACCTTCTCCGCATCCTTCTGCCGGGTCATGTCGTCCCCCTTCGCGGGACGCATCGTCCCGGCGACCGCGACTGCGCAGCCGGCACATCTTTCGCCGACGATGGTGACAGGACCATGACAGCCGCGAGCCGGCTCACCATCGCCTGTAGGTGGTCGCCACGCGGGCGAGGAAGGCCTCGCGCGTCGCCGGGGTCGAGCGGTTCATGTCGTAGTGGGCGAGATAGGAGACCGAGGCGGTGAAGCCGGTGACGGCCCTCAGCGTGCGCGTGCAGAACTTGCGCGGCGGATTGCCCATCATGGTCGCCTTCAGCCAGGTCGCGCCATAGCTGGTGACGACGCCGATCCTGTCGATGTTCGACAACATGCCCTGGGTGCGGCCGTCGACGAGGCCGAAGGACACGCCGGGGAGGAAGACGCGGTCGAGATAGCCCTTCAGCAGGGCCGGAAATCCGAAGTTCCACACCGGGAAGACGAGAACCAGCGACTGCGCCGCGCGCAACCGCTCGACGTGGCCCTGCACGGGCCGGGTGTTGGCTGAAAGATCGTGGTAGCCGAGGCGCTCCTCGCGTGTCAGCACCGGCTGGAAGTCTTCGGCATAGAGATCGCAGTCGTCCACCTCGTGCCCGGCCGCCGTGAGGCTCTGTACCACGGTGCGATGCAGGGCCGCGCCGAAGCTCTCGGGATTGGGGTGGCAGTAGAGGACGAGGACGCGCATCAGGCCGCGCTCCCTCGCGCGGGATCCGCGGCCGTCACGCCTTGGCCCCTTCCCCCGCCAGCCCCTTGAACAGGAAGGTGCCGCCCGCCTTGTAGTCGTAGCTCGGATCCTCCCAGGCGATCATCTTGCCGGGATTGAGCAGGCCTTGCGGATCGGCCTCCTTCTTGAAGGCGAGTTGCACCTCGTCGGTCTGCTTCATGCCGCCCTCCTCCAGCGTGTAGCGGTGGGGGTTGAAGATCGGTGCTCCCATGTCCTCGTGGATCCTCATGATCTCCTCGAGGCGCTCCTCCGTGGTGAAGCGCACCATCGGCAGGCCGAAACAGGTGACCTTGCCGTCGAAGCGGACGAACTCGAGATGGCTGATCATCTCGTCGCCGAACCGCTCCTCCAGTGCAGCAGAGAGCGCGACCTGGTTCGGGAAGGGATAGAGCACCTGCAGGTAGGTGATGGCCGGATCGACCCTCAGGGCCCGCAGCGTAGTGTGGTTCCAGGTCAGCTCGAAGCCGGGCGGCAGCTTGCGCCGCTCCTCGTCAGAGAGTTTGTCAGACCGCAGCAGCAGCTCCGCCTTCGCCTTGGCCGCGAGGTTCAGCGCCGCATCCACGGCGAAGTCGGCGAGGACCGCCACAACCACGTGCTGGCCCGGCGGCATGTAGTCCTGGTGGCGCAGGAAATAGGTCTGCGGCGCCGGCGCCGCGATGACCGAGATGTTCTTCTTGGCGATGCCGTCCTGCTCGCCGAGCATGTTGGCGAAGGCGGCGGCCCGCTCGAAGGTCTCGAAGCCGAGGAAGACATCGACCCAGGGGTAGGCAGGGCCGAGCGGCATCTCCACCTCGGTGATGACGCCGTTGGTGCCGTAGGCATGGGCGACCTTGGCGAGGTCGTCGCCCGACAATTGCAGCACGCGCGGGCTCGCCTCCATGGTGACGACCCTGAGGCTGATGACGTTGCCGGCATCGCGCAGGCCACCCCAGGTGATGGACCCGACGCCGCCGGAGCCGCCGGCGATGAAGCCGCCGATGGAGGCGGTCGCATAGGTCGAGGGATGCATGCGCACCTCCTGCGCCTGCGGCCGGGCGACCTTGTCGATCTCGGCGACGATGGTGCCGGCTTCCGCCACAAAGCGGCCCGGCTGCACGGTGAGTATCTTGTTCATGCCGGAGAGGTCGAGAACGATGCCGCCGGACAGCGGCATGGCCTGGCCGTAGTTGCCGGTGCCCGTGCCGCGCGGCGTCACCGGGATGCCGAGATCATGGGCTGCGGCGAGTACGCGCACCACCTCCTGCTCGCTCACCGGCGAGACGATGATGTCGCCGATGACATGGTCGAGCTGGCGCTTCAGCGTCGGCGAGTACCAGTAGAAGTCGCGGCTCTTCTGGCGGACGAGATTGGCATTATCCTCGGACTTGATGCCCGCGAGCTTCGCCTTCAGCCCGTCGATGTCGTAGCGCGGGCGGCTCGCGCCGGCAGTCGTCTCACCAGTCGTCATGGGATCAGCTCCACAGCCTGTCGAGGTCGCGATAATCGGGCAGGGTCGTGTCGATGGCGCGGCCGCCACGGATCACCGTGCGGTCCGACTGCGGTCGTGACAGCAGCTCGGTCCAGCTCCGCCCGCGAAACACCACGAGGTCCGCCGCGAGCCCGGGCCCGATGACGCCGCGTCCGGCAAAGCCGCAGGCCTCGGCCGGCGTCGCTGTGGCGGCCCGCGGCCAGTCTCCCACCGGATGGTCGAAATGCAGGATCCGCGTCGCCTCGCGATAGGTCTCCAGCATGTCGAGGTCGCCATAGGCATAGAAGGGGTCGCGGGTGTTGTCGCTCGCCACCATCACCGCGATGCCCCGCGCCTTCATCTCGTGCAGCAGCGTGACGCCGCGGCGGCGCGGCGTGCGGCCGGCCTGCCGGTCCTGCAGGTACATGTTGCACATGGGCAGCGACACGACGGCGAGGCCAGCCTCCGCGATGCGGTCGAGCGTCGTCTGCACGACGTCCTCGGCCTGCATCGACAGCGAGCAGCAATGTCCGACCACGATGGTCCCGTCGCCGTTGGCCCGCCAGCCGTGGCGGATCGCCGCCTCGGCGATGAGCCTGAGCGAATCCGCCGTCGGGTCGAGCGTCTCGTCCACGTGGAAATCGAGCGGCAGGCCGGAAGCGAGCGCCGTGCGGAAGATGGAATCGAGTCCCCCCGGCAGGTTCGGCGACATGTAGGTGACGCAGCCGAGGCCACCGCCGGTCGCCTTCGCGACCGACGCCATGCGGTCGAGATAGCCCGGCTCCACCGCGATATCGATACCGCAGAGCGAGGAGGCCTGCAGGTCGATGCGGCCCCGCCATTCCTCCCGGATCTCGGCGAAGAGCGGCCAGGAGATGTCGATCTGCGCCGGAATCGAATCGAGATGGGTGCGGATGGCCGCGGTGCCATAGGCATGGGCCGCCTTCAGCGCGAAGGTCATGCGGGCGCGCACGTCATCGGCCGACCAGTTGCGCTCGCGATCGGCCCCGACGGCCGCCAGCGCGCCCGGAAAGGTGCCGTCCGGGTTGGAGGCGCGCGGCCAGATGTGCCCCTTGTCGAGATGGGTATGGGCATCGACGAAGCAGGGGAAGACCATGGCCCCGTCGAGCGGAACCCGCGCGAGCCCGCCAGGCGTCGACGCGCCCGGCGCCGTCACGGCGCCGATGGTGCCGTCCCGCACGGTGATGTCGGCCCTCACCAGGCCGTCGCGCGGCTCTGCCGGCGCGTTCCCGGCGACGAGGCTCGCAGGCACCGTCGCATCCTGGAGGACATAGTCCGCCGCGTCCGGAAGCGCGAGAAAGCCGAACCCCATGCAACCTCTCCACCGCCGCGTCGACCTCGGCTTCTCGCGGCCGCAGCAGGGCAGCCGGTCATGCCGTCACCCAAGGGGATAGCCGGGCGTTCCCGCAGCGTCAAAGCCGCCGCGATTGCTGCTGCTCTTCCGCCCGGGAAAAAAGTGCGGGCGGGCCATTGCAATCGTCGGCGTCCTTTGGCATAGAACCGCCCTCCCCCGGCGCCCAGGCGCTGGCGGGTACCCGGATGCGGGAGTAGCTCAGGGGTAGAGCACAACCTTGCCAAGGTTGGGGTCGAGGGTTCGAATCCCTTCTCCCGCTCCAATTTTCTTCAGTTCGTCGTCGAGCGTGACGAGGGAGCTTTCCGTGACGTTTGGTTCGGTGAAGTCGCTCATGCGCGCCCTCGATGCCGACTTCCTGAAGGTGGACGGCGCCTCCGAGACCGCGCGCTTCTTCGTGCCCTCGCAGGATCGCCGCATCGAGGTTGCGACCCGCGGCGTCACCGTCACCCGCCGCGTCGCCAAGCCCCGCTCGCGCATCCGCCGCTTCGTGCGCGTGAGCTGAGCGGCACGCCCGCTCCGTCAATAGTCGATGGCTGGGATGGGCCGAACCGGCTTGTGCCGTTGGCCGTGAGCGGACAATAGAACCTGTCACCGCTCTGAACAGGTCCACCGTGTCCGTCCGATCTCCCTTGTCCCTCCGTCCGGCCACACCCGCCGACATTCCCGCCATCACCGCCATCTACGGCCCGAACGTCCGGGACGGCATCGCCTCGTTCGAGTACGAGCCGCCGGACCAGGCGGAGATGGCGAAGCGACAGGCTGCGATCCTCGACGCCGGCTATCCCTATCTCGTCGCGGAGATCGACGGTGCGGTCGCCGGCTATGCCTATGCCAGCGCCTACCGCGCACGCCCCGGCTACCGCTTCGCCTGCGAGAACTCGGTCTATGTCTCGCCCGCAGCCCAGGGCAAGGGCGTCGGCAGGGCCTTGCTCACCCGCCTCATCGAAGAGTGCGCCGCGCTCGGCTACCGGCAGATGATCGCGGTCATCGGCAATCTCGGCAACCACGGTTCGATCGCGCTGCATCGCGCCTGCGGCTTCACCGTGGTCGGCGTGCTGCCGTCCATCGGCTGGAAACTGGACCGCTGGGTCGATTGCGTGCTGATGCAGCGGCCGCTCGGCGATGGCGACAGGACGCCGCCCGCCGATCGCGCCTGAACCCGTCAGGCCAGAGCCGCAGCCGCCAGCAGCGCCGAAACAGCGGCGCTGAGTCCGAGTCGCAGCCGCCCGTACCATTCCGGCACCACCGTGCGGCAGGCGAGGCCGTAGTCGTAGAGCCCCAGCAACACGAAGGCGACGGTCATCATCCAGAGTCCGGAGGCCGGCGCCACCAGCGCCGCGGCCCAGCCCAGGACGGCTGGCACGACCGAGATGAGGAAGTCGCGGATCGCCGCCTTGCTGTCGGAGTAGCCCATGGCGATGCCCCATCGCACGCCACCGAGGAAGGACAGGATGGCAACGGCATAGATCATCAGCGCCTGGCGGATGGCATCGACGCCGCCGACCAGCGGCAGCGACGTGCCGAGGACGAGCGCCCCCGCCAGCACGATGAAGGGCACGAGCCCGCCGAGCCCAAGCCACAGCGTCACGGCCGGCATGGCCTCGCCGTCATCGCTCGCCTCTTTCGCCAGCATCGGCTCATCCCCCTGTCACCGGCAATCCACGCGACCCTCTACGAGCCCGTGCAGCAAACGGGTCAGTGGCCATTGCCGGATTCCGCGCCGTACCCGCGGCCGCACGCATCCCCGGGGCAGCCCGACGAGCGGGCGCCCTTCCCCCGGACCCGGACCCGGACCCGGACCCGGACCCGGACCCGGAGAGGCTATGGAAAGGACTTCCGTCGGAGCAAAATAAAATCAGTAATTCTGAACGATATCATCACTGTGATCTCGGAAGAATCATCGATGATCGAGGTCACATGACGATTTTCCTTGCGTTCGGTTCCATTGAGGCTCATAAGGCGCCATCGATGTTTGCTCGGCTGAACTTTGTTTTATTGCCGCTTCGGCGCGCTTCTGACGAACTTCCCCCTTCGAAAATCGTTCTGCCCCGACGCGCATTCGCGCGGAGGTCTGCATTTGCCAAAAGGGAGGGTTTGTCATGACCACCGGCACAGTGAAATGGTTCAACGCCACCAAGGGTTTCGGCTTCATTCAGCCGGATGACGGCGGCGCCGACGTTTTCGTCCACATCTCTGCCGTCGAGCGCGCCGGAATGCGCGAAATCGTCGAGGGCCAGAAGCTCGGCTACGAAGTCATGCGCGACAACAAGTCGGGCAAGATGGCGGCCGAACAGCTCCAGGCCGCTTGATTGCACTTCGCCTCTGTCCGGTTACCACGGATGTACTGGGATCGACGACGAGGCGATCTGATGGGGAAGGCCGGGCTCACGCCTGGCCTTTTTTGTTCCTGAGGCGGCACGCCGCCAGCACACTTCCGGAGGTCTCTTCATGAGTCCGCTTTCGCCGTCCCACCAGAAGGCCAACGCCGCTTTCCTCAAGGTCCAGAAGCAGTCGATGACGCGCGACCGCATCCTGTCGGACATTGCGGATTCGAACACGGCGCGCACCGACAACATGAACAAGCTGCGCCAGCTCAGGCTCGCCCGGGAACAGCAGGATGCCGTCGCCCGTGCGGCGGCCGCGGCGGCCCCTCCCAGGGCCCGCGCACGCCGCGCCGCTCGCGCCTCCTGACGGCATCGGGCGTCACAGCCGCCTGGTCACGCCCTGCGCCACAGGGGCGGACGTGATCGGACGCGGCCGAGAAGTTGCACCGTCTCGACCTCGTCGGCGGGCAAGCCGACGGCGAAGCCCTGGGGCTGCGGTGCCCGGGACGGCCAGCCATAGGCCTCCAGCACCGCGGCGCTCGAATGATAGAGCGCCGACACCGAAAGAACGAAAGCCTGAAACGCCTGCGGTTCCCTCGCCGCAACCGTGCGGAGGACCGCTGCGCGCAGCTGCGCACCGGCGGCCGTGAAGGCGGCCTCGCCCCCAGCCTCTCCGGCAATCACCTCCATCACCGGGCGATGGCGATCCGCGATGGCGGCCAGCGAGAGCCCGGCCCGCGATGCGGAGGGGATGGCCCCCTCCCCCGGAAACAGCGTATCGGCCACCGCCCGTTCAAAAGACGTGCTCATGCGGCCTCCCGCGCGAAATCATCGGCCACCTTGGTGGCGACCGCACCGATCGTCGATCCGGGGTTGACCGCCGCCGAGGTGGTGAAGAGGCTTCCGTCGGCGACGATGAGCCCTTCCACGCCATGGACGCGGCCCCTCCCGTCGGTGACCGAGGTGGCGGGATCGAGGCCCATTCGCGCCGTGCCGAGCAGGTGCCAGCCGGTGAAGGGCGCAAGCGGCACGCGCACGGTCTCGATGGCACCGGCCGCCCGCAGCATCTCCTCGGCGCGGTCGAGACCGAAGTCGAGCGACCGGCGGGTGTGCTCCGAGATCCGATAGACCACCTTTACCCCCGGCAACCCATCCGGCCCCGTCTCACCCGTCAGGGCGACATGGTTCTCCGCTTCAGGGAAGTCCTCGTTGACCACCAGAATAGCCATGGAGCGACGGAACTCCCGCAGCAGCGCCTTGTGCGCGTCCGCGCCCCAGGGCTCGGCGAGACGTGCCGCCTGCACGGCCAGCGGGTTCTCCCGCGTCACCTGCAGGTGGACGCCGCGGACGAAGCCACGCGAGCGGTCGGTCTCGTAGAACTCGTGGCTGTAGATGGCGCAGCCCGTCGGCCCGACCGGTCCGTCGAGTTCCTCGGCGAAAAAACCGCGCACATAGCCGGCGCCGTGGAACATCAGGTTCTTGCCGAGAGCCGGGGACGCAAGTCCCGAAGCCAGCAGCAGCCGCGCCGTGCCGACACCATTGCCGGCGACCACCACCGTCTGGGCCGGCTGGAAGACGTCACCGTCGACCGTGCGATAGGTCACGCCCCTCGCCCGGCCCGCCTCGATCTCCACCTGCAGCACGACCGCGCCGGTGCGCAGCTCCACGCCACGGTCGAGAACATAGGGCCAGTGGGTCATGTCGGTGGAGGCCTTCGCACCGGTCACGCAGCCCTGCTGGCAGGGGCCACAGTGATTGCAGGCGGGGCGGCCATCGTGGTCGCGGCTGTTGATGGCGGAATCGACCGGCCACCAGTGCCAGCCGAGCCTGTCGAAGCCGCGCGCCGCCGTCATTCCGAGCTTGCCGAGCCCGATGGGCGGCATGGGTCGCACGGGCTTCGGCGGATAGGCCGGGTCACCGGCGAGGCCCGCAATGCCGAAGCGTGCATCGTTCAGGTCGTAGAAGGGCTCGAGATCGGCATAGGAGAAGGGCCAGTCGTCGCCGACCCCGTCGAGGGTCCGGGTGCGGAAGTCGGAGGGGTGGAACCGTGGAAAATGCGCGGCCCAGTTGATGGTCGAGCCCCCGACGCCACTCCACATCAGCGGCTTGAAGTCCGATCCGCTGTCGTCGATCGCGTAGTCGGCAGAGGGCGCGTGGCCTCCTGCCGCAAGCCGGACGTTCGGCGAGGTCGCATAGCCGCCCAGCACGTCGCGCTGGAAGTCGGCCTTCAGCGCCGGAAGCGTCGAGCGGTCAACCCAGCCGCCACGCTCGATGACGACGATCCTGAGACCGGGCGCCGTGTCGACGAGATGGCGAACGAAGGCCGAAGCCCCAAGCCCCGATCCGACGACGACCACGTCGACGGGGTCCAGACGAGTTGTGGGCACGACGCCTCCTGCACGATGGGGTGGCCATCCTTCTGCGAGAACCGCGCGGATGCAAGAGCGGTCGCGACGCGGGGAACCCGGCCGGACCTTGCGAAGCGCCGGACCGTGCGCTCTTGACGTGACGTCGCCGGCACGTCTGACTGACGGTATTGGAATAACGGACGGGGATCGGCAGATGACCTGGATCATCGTGGCCATGGCGCTCGGCGGCGGCCTCGCGGGCGGTCTCTACTGGATGTTCGGGCGCAACCAGGAGGCCGGCGCCTCTCAGGAGCTCGTCTCCGGCGACGATGGGGCACCGCCCACGCCCCGCGACACCTACACCTCTGGCGGTGACTCCGGCGGTGAGGGTGGTGGCTGAGCCCCCCGATCGCCCCTGCGTCCGTCACACATCCTGAGGCGGTTGGTCGCAGCCACGCCGCACTGCCCGATTGTCGCCACAGTCCTGCGGCGTCTTCCGCCGCGATCCGGGCCCCTCTGATGGCGTCCCGCCATGATGTCGGATTATCTCGTCAACCTCGAGAGAATGGGTCCGGTCATGGAACTTCTCAGCACCTTCGTGTTCTCCGTCTGGCTGACCAAGCCGGTCTGGATGTGGCTCGCCTTCTTCGCCATCGTCATCGCACTGCTCGCCCTCGACCTCGGCGTGCTCCACAGGGGGCACCGCGACATCGGGACACGCGAGAGCCTCCTTCTATCCGCCATCTACATCTCGCTCGGCGTCGCCTTCGGCGTCTGGGTCTGGTGGGCGCTGGGCGCCGAATCCGGCATGAACTACCTCACCGGCTTCGCGGTCGAGAAGGCGCTGGCGATGGACAACGTCTTCGTCATCGCGATGATCTTCTCCTTCTTCGCGGTGCCGCGGAAATACCAGCACCGGGTGCTGTTCTGGGGCATCCTCGGCGTCATCGTGCTGCGCGCCATCATGATCGGCGTCGGCGCGGCGGTGGTCTCTCAGTTCTCCTGGGTCCTCACCATCTTCGCCGCCTTCCTCGTCGCCACCGGCATCAAGATGCTGGTGTTCAAGGAGGGCAAGACCGACATCTCCACCAACCCCGTCCTCGCCTTCATGCGCCGGCGCTTCAACGTGACGCAGGAGCATCACGGCGAGAAGTTCTTCGTGAAATTGCCGGATCCCAAGGCGCCGGATAGCGGCCGCAGCGTCTGGTTCATGACGCCGCTGTTCATGGCCCTGGTTCTCATCGAGATCGCCGACGTTATATTTGCGGTCGATTCGGTGCCGGCGATCTTCGCCATCACCACGGACCCCTTCATCGTCTACACGTCGAATATCTTCGCCATCCTGGGCCTGCGGGCCCTCTATTTCGCCCTCGCCGCCATGATGCATCGCTTCCACTATCTCAAGACGGCGCTGGCCCTCGTCCTGGTCTTCATCGGCGGCAAGGTCTTCGCCGCGGACCTCATGGGCATCGACAAGCTGCCCCCGGTCCTGTCACTGACGGTCACTCTCGGCCTTCTGGCCGGCGGCGTGATCTACAGCCTGTGGAAGACCCGAAGGCGGGCGAGCACAGCGGCGCGGATGGCATAGGATCGTCGCGCCATGGAGGTCCTTCTTTCTCCCGTCATCCTCTTCTTCGTGCTCGGCGTCCTCGCCGCCGCCGCCCGGTCCGACCTTGCCATCCCCGAGCAGATCGCCAAGGGGATGGCGCTCTATCTCATGGCTGCCATCGGACTGAAGGGTGGCGTCCAGGTCGCGGAGAGCGGCTTCTCGCCGCTCATGGCCTCTGCCGCGGTTGCGGGGCTTGCGCTGAGCTGTCTCGTTCCCGTCGGCGCCTTCGCCTTGCTAAGGAGTCTCGGTCGGCTGCCCCGTCTCGATGCGGCGGCAGTGGCCGCGCACTACGGCTCGGTCAGCGTCGTCACCTTTGTGGCGGGCAGCGAGATGCTGGCGGCGGCGGGCATGCCGCCGGCCGGCTTCATGGTGGCCGTGCTCGCCCTGATGGAGACGCCGGCCATCATCGCGGGTCTCCTCCTCGCCAGGGGTGTGCGTGCCGGCGACGCGCACGAGCGCCGCGAGCTGCTTCGCGAGACCCTGCTGAACGGCACCGTCGTCCTGTTGCTCGGCAGCTTCGTCATCGGCCTTGTCGTGGGCAAGAAGGGCTTTGCCACCGTGGCCCCGGTCTTCGACTCCGGGTTCCGCGGCGTTCTCTGCCTGTTCCTCCTCGACATGGGCCTCGTCGCCATCCGCAGGTTGCGCGAGACCCGCGCCCTGACGCTGCGCCTCGCAGGACTCGCCATCCTCCTGCCGGTCGTCAACGGAACGATCGGGACGCTGCTCGGCCACCTCATCGGGCTCGATGCCGGCTCCGCCGCCGGCCTCGGCATCCTCGCCGCCAGTGCCTCCTACATCGCCGTGCCGGCCGCCATGCGCCTCGCCCTGCCACAGGCGGATGCGGGGCTTTCCCTGGCGATGTCGCTGGCTGTGACATTCCCCTTCAACATCGCGATCGGCATTCCCGCCGTCTCCGCCCTCACACGATGGTTGTCGTCATGACCACAACGGAACGACGCAGGAAGGTCGACATTCTCGCTGACCGGCCGCTGGCCCGGCGAATCGTCGAGATCATCGAACGCAGCGGGGTGACCGGGCATACCGTCATGCCGGTGACGAGGGGCGGGGGCTATCGCGGCACCTGGAGCGACGATCAGATGTCGGGAGCCTCGGCCAAGACGCTCATCTTCACCATCACCACCGAGGAAAAGGCGGCGGAAATTGTCGAGGCGCTGACACCCATGCTCGATACACACAGCCTGCGTGTCTGGCTGACCGACGTCGAGGTGATCCGACCGGACCGGTTCTAGAATCGCTCGACCTGACGGCAAAGGCCGGTCAAGCCTGCCTGCGCATCCGGCAACCCGACGCGAGTCCTGCGCGACTCGAAACCTCCCGGCTTGCGCGTCACGACCCCGACAAGGGACCGCCAACCGGTTCCGCGGGCGTCGTCTCCATGGCCTCGCCCGCGTCCATCACCTCGCGGGACGCTATCGCAGCAGACACGAAGCCAAGGATGTCACGGGAGTGGAACGGCTTGCGCACGAAGGTCGCGCCCGTGAGTTCGGCGGGCAGATCGGACGGCAACGATCCCGAGACGAAGGCGAACGGGGTCCCATGCTCGCGCAGCTTCAGTGCGACCTCGAAGGTCTTGCCGCCGACCACATCGACATCCAGCAGGGCGCAATCCACCGCGTCGACGGCGACGGCCTGCGCCTCGCGCAGGCTGTCCACGACGATGACTTCTGTCCGCGGCCCGAGGTCCTCGAGGACTGCGGCCTCGATGTCCATGGCGATGAACGGGTCGTCCTCGACAATGAGAATGCGTTGCCTAACCATGACCTTGACTTGCCTCAGCGAGCGAGCCCCGCATCGCACCAGGGTCTGCCTGAGCAGAGAACCAGCTCTAAGCGAACATACCACTAACGACGATCTCCCGCGGACGGGCGGCGCGCAACCGCCCGACACGGGAGACCTCTGACCGATGCCTTCCGACCGCGTTGCGGCTCGGGTCATGCGGCGCCATCGGCGAAACCGACGGCGAGATGGAATCCGGCCAGCGCGAGCGCAGGCAGGCTCGCGTCGACGATGACCGGCGTCCGGCTGACCGTGGCGCCAGACAGGACGGCAACGGCCATCAGGATCGTCACGGCCGAGGGCATGATCCCCATGGCGACATCCGGGCAAAGAGCGGTTGAGAACCGCATTCCTGAACCGGACAACCGGCATCCCCGGTCAAGGTTCCCCAAGGTCCGGGGAAAATCGCCTTCTGACCGGGCGGCCCCGGTCAGGCCACCTTCCGCTCCGACCGGCGGTCGAAGAACAGCGCCTGGCTGATCGCCGCCTTGACCGCCTCCGGCTGGAACGGCTTGGTGATCAGGAAGGCCGGTTCCGGCCGCTCGCCGGTGAGCAGGCGCTCCGGATAGGCCGTGATGAAGATGACCGGCAGGTCGATGCTCTCCAGGATCTCCGCGACCGCCTCCAGCCCTGACGAACCATCGGCCAGTTGGATATCGGCGAGGACGAGACCCGGGCGCTTCTTCGCGACGAGGGCGACGGCCTCCTTGTGGGTCCGGGCGATGCCGGTGACCGAGTGGCCGAGTTCCTGGACCAGCGTCTCGATGTCGAGCGCGATGATCGGTTCGTCCTCGATGATGAGGACGTCGGTCGCCACCTGTTCGGCGATCTCGCGTCCGGCCTGCTGGATGAGGGCTCCGGCCCGATCGAGGTCAACGTTGAGGACGCCGGCCACTTCTTCCACAGAGAAACCTTCGACCGTCCTGAGCAGGAACGCCTGCCGGGAGATCGGCGTCAGCGCTTCGAGATTGCGCTCCACAGCGCCGGCACGAACCAGCATGGTCGTCGGCTGCGACATGTTCACTGGCATGGACGACCAGAGCTTGAGGAAGATCCGATACAAGGCGATGCGGGCGGACACGTCTCTCGGGAAGGAGGAAGGATCGGCCACCAGCGTCTCGAGCGTCGCCAGCACATAGGAATCACCGCCGGCCTGCGTGCCGCTGAGGGCACGGGCGAAGCGGCGCAGATAGGGGAGATGCGGGGCAATTTCCGCAGCAATGGTCATTCTAGACTCCTGTCGAATGACGCCAAGAGCAGCCCGGAACCCCTTGTTTTGGCAAGTTTTTTATTTTTCCATTTTCCGGGAACCAATGCCGGAAAGGGGCGTTCTGGGTTGGATCAGGTGCGCGCCTCCAAAAGGTACGCGAGGAGAGGTCGATGGGTGAGATTCGGGACAACAACGACAAGGACCGGAAGGACGACGACAGGGACATCGTCCTTGACCCGCGCATCCAGGAGGCCATCGGCAAATCGCTGAAGGCCCATTACGACGACCTCATCAAGGCGCCGATGCCCGATCGCTTCCTCGTTCTCCTTGCCGAACTCGAAGCCAAGGAGCGTCGCAATGCCCAGTGACGAGTTCCGCGAAGGCCTGATTGCGGAGTTGCCGAACCTGCGCGCCTTCGGCGTCTCCCTGTGCGGCTCGGTCACGCAGGCCGACGACCTCGTGCAGGAGACCATGCTGAAGGCCTGGGGCAATTCCGAGAAGTTCCAGCCGGGGACGAGCCTGCGCGCCTGGCTGTTCACCATCCTGCGCAACACCTACTACTCGCTCTACCGCAAGCGTGGCCGCGAGGTGCAGGACAGCGACGGAACCTATGCCCAGCGCCTCACCGTGTCGGGCGAACAGGAAAGCGCGCTCGATCTCGCCGATTTCCGCAAGGCGCTCGCCAAGCTTTCGGAGGAACATCGCGAGGTGCTGATCATGGTCGGCGCCAGCGGCCTGTCCTACGAGGAGGCGGCGGAGATCTGCGGCGTCGCCGTCGGCACGATCAAGAGCCGGGTCAATCGCGCACGCGCCAAGCTCGCCGATCTCCTGGGCATCACCGGCGTCGACGAGATCGGGCCGGATCGCCGGACCGCCGCTGTCATCCACCAGTCCCCTGCAGACATGGCGCGTACCTGATCGCGATGAATGTCACCGTATTCCGCACCGTCCGGGGCCGCCTCCTCGCCCTGATGGTCCTGGTGATCCTGCCCATCGCCGTCATCACGGCGGTGACGGCGACCGCGACCTATCGCTCGGTCCTCTCCTCGATCGAGACGTCGCAGTCGCAGACGGTGGGAAACTTCGCGGTCCGGACCCGCGTCTGGTTCCGGGAATCGCTCAGGGTGCTCCTGGCCGCGACGGCGAGCGTCGCGGCCACGGATGCCTCGCCCGAGCAGTGCCGCGCCATCGCCCGGCGCATCGTCGGCGACAACATCGGGATCAGCGCCATCGCGCTCAGCGCGGGGGATCGTCCCGGATGCATGGCGGGACAGACCGCGGAGCTCAGCGAGGCCGTGCTCGTCGGTATCGTCGAGGACTATCGGACCCGCAGCCGCAGCAGCACGTGGATCGGCAGCGATCTCGCCGAGGCCAGCTACGGTGTCACGCAGATCGGGCAGCGCCGGTTCATGGTCATCTATGCGCGCCGCAACAGCGGTCCGCAGACCCAGGTTCTCGAATCCCTGCTGCTCGTCGATTCCGTCATCATGGATCGCGCCTTCGAACTGGGTGTGGTCAACCCCGGTGTCATCGTCGGCATCGTCCGCGGCAGTTCCGACGTCGTGGCGGCGCGTGGCGCGGACGAATCCGACATGAGTTGGCTTCCCCTGGAGGGGCGCAACACCGGCGAGTTGCAGCGCTGGGAGGCCGTCAGCCGTGCAGGACAGACGGCGACCTACGGCATGCAGCGGGTCGCCGAGCCGGACCTCTATGTCCTCGCGCGTTTCGACCAGCAGGCCGAGCGGGCCGCGTTCCTCCAGTTCATCGCGCTTCTTCTCACACCGCTTGTCACCCTGATGGTGCTCTTCGCGGTCTACTCGCTGGCCATCGACGCCAACATCGTGCGCTGGATCCGCGGCATCGAGGCGGCGGCGGTGGCGCGAAGCTCGCACGAGGCCAAACTCGCGCCGGTCGATCCCGCCATGCCCCAGGACATCCGCCGGGTCTCAGAGGCCTTCAACACGCTGGTCATCGACCAGGCTGGCCGCGTGGAGCGGCTCAACCAGACGATCGGCGCCAACCGCCACCTCGTGCGCGAACTGCATCATCGCGTGAAGAACAGCCTTCAGGTGATCCAGAGCTATCTCAGCCTGGCGCGCCGACAGCACGGCACGGAACACCGACCGGTCCTGGCAGCGGTCGAGGCGAAGGTCCACGTGCTGTCGATCGCCTATCGCCACGCCCTCGCCCAGGGCGAGATGCGGCCCGTCGAACTGAAGCCCTTCCTCGACGAGGTGGCGGCCATGCTCAACGGCCTGCTCCAGCCCGGCCGCCCCTGGATCACCGCCACCGCTCCGGACGATGCCGCCCTGGTGGTCGATCGCGCCATTCCCCTGGGACTGCTCGTCGTCGAGCTTGCGTCGCATGCGCTGCAGGAGGATGAGGCGGACAGCGTGTCGGTCAGGATCAGCACCGGATCGGGCGGCGACAGCCTGACGCTCGACGTCGCCACGGATCACCGCCGCGCCGGCGCCGTCAACACCAAGGTTGCTGTCGGCCTGCTGCGCCAGATCGGCGCGACGCAGACGGAGTGGCCGGACGGCGCCAGCTCTGGGCGCTGGACCATCCCTCTCTGATGCCTGCTCAGGCGACGCTCGCGTAGCTCTCCGTCGGCGCGATATCGACGCCGACGGACAGGCTGATGAGGGCGCCGACCGGGCCGATGAAGCTGCCCGACACAGGCGACGCATCCCATGGCACCCGCGCCACCGCGACACGGATCAGATGCGGGTCGGCGACGAGCGCGTTGGTGGGATCGAACTCCACCCAGCCGTCGCCGGGAATGAAGACCTCGGCCCAGGCATGGGTCAGGCCGGCGACCGAGCGGTACGACGGGTCGGCGGCGCGGCCGTCGTGCAGATAGCCGGTCACGAAGCGCGCCGCATAGCCGCGCCGCCTGACCGCCTCGATGAACAGCCAGGCGAGATCCCGGCAGGAGCCGGACCTCAGGTTCAGCGTCTGCGCCGGCGTCTGGGTGCCCTCCTCGTAGCGCGCCGCGTAGCCGAAGCCGGCATGGATGGCCCGCGACAGGCGGCTCAGCGGATCGAGGTCCTGCGCTTCGCCTGAAAGGGCCGCTGCGGTCCAGGCGGCGAGCACCCCGCCCTCGTCGCCGCTGGCGGGGACCAGGAAGGGCTGCAGCACGATGCGTTCGCCATCGGTGTAGTGGGGAGCGAAGGCTGCACCGGCCATCGTATGGGCGCGCGGAAAGGCGGAGGCATAGCGGCGCAGCACGAGGCCCGACGTGATCTCGAGCCTGTCCGCCATCCCGGCGAAGGTCGCGACGCAGATCGGGTTGCCATAGACGTCATGCGACCAGTGCAGCTCGGCGTTCGGGAAGATGTCCAGCTGCGTATCGAGGATGCGCAGGTCGAAGCTGTCGCGCGGGCGAAGCATCAGCCGGTGGGGGCCGAACTGGACCGGCCCCGCATACTGATAGGTCGTGACGTGACGCAGGTGCAGATCCATCGTGGCCGTCAAACTCCGGGGCGCGCTTCGACACAGCTTCGCACCCGGACCTGGTGAAAAAAAGAAGCCGCCAGAGGCGGCTTGAGTGGAGAGGTCCACATCGCGGGAAGGGACGTGCGATGATCGCTCCATCAACGCTCCTCGCGTGGAATGGTTCCCGCTATGGTTCCCGCCCCTCGCCAGGAAACGACTCCGCTTTCTGTCAGGCCACCTCGCCCCCGCTGAGAAGCCGCCAGATCGACTTGCGGATCGGCGTCGACTGCATGCGTGCACCGGCGGGGCGCCGCACGAGGGTGATCTTGCGGTCGTGGAATCTCTCGAGCCCGGGACGATGTCCGACGCTGATCAGCGTCGAGGCGGCGAGCTCGTTCTCGAACAGGGAGAGCAGGCTGTCCTGGCTGCCCTCGTCGAGCGCTGCGGTCGCCTCGTCCATGATGATGATCGGCGGCTTGTGGATGAGCAGGCGGCAGAAGGCGACGCGCTGGCGCTCGCCGCCGGACAGGACGCGATCCCAGTCGTCCTCCTCGTTGAGGCGCTTCGCCAGATAACCGAGCCCGCAGCGCTCCATGGCCTGCAGGATGACCGCCTCGTCCAGTTGAGCCCCGCTTTCGGGGTAGATCAGCGTGTCCTTCAATGTGCCGCGCGGCAGGTAGGGCTTCTGCGGCACGAAGGCATGAGGGGTGTTGCGCGGGAAGGCGATGCTCCCCGAGCCCCAGGGCCAGAGCCCCGCGAGCGCGCGGATGAACGTGCTCTTGCCGGTGCCGCTCTCCCCGGCGATGAGGATCTTTTCTCCGGGCTGGATGCGGATGGACGCATCGTCGATGACGACCCGGCCGTTGCGGTGGGCGAGCGACAGATTGTCGATCTGGATGGTGTCGTCATCGCTCTCGCCTAGCCTGATCTGCTGCTCGTCCTCCATGATCGTGCCGATATCGACCTCTTCCAGGGTCTCGACGAACTCGTCGACGCGCACCACCGAGGCGTACCATTCGGACAGGCGCACGAAATTGTCGACGAACCAGATGAGCGCCGCCTGCACGGCGCTGAAGGCGGCGGCGACCTGCATGACGGCGCCGAGCGTCAGTTCGCCCGACAGGTATTTCGGCGCCACCAGCAGCAGCGGCACGATTGGAAAGAGCGCGCCATTGGTGTTGAGCACCAGCGCGATGAAGCCCTGCCGGCGGACGACCGCCATCCAAGCCCGGACGACGTTTGAATATGTGTCCTTGACCGAGGACCGCTCGTCCGCGTCGCCCTTGATCAGCGCGATGCTCTCGGCATTCTCGCGCAGCCGTGTCATCTCGGCGCGGAACAGCGCCTCCGTCTCGTTCTTGGTGGCGATCCTTCCCACCAGCGCGCGACCGACATAGTAGGCGGTCGTCGAGGCGATGACGGCATAGAGAACCGCGGCGATCGCCATATAGGCGGGGATGAGGGCCGTCCGTCCGGCGATCTCGAAGGTGATGGATCCGGCCACGGTCCAGAGGATGGCCGCGAAGGTGAGAGCTGTGACCAGGGCCGATATCAGTCCGATGGCGAATTCCACCAGCGGCTCGGTGGAGATGCGCACGTCCTCGGCGATACGGAACTCCGGTGCCGAATGCTCCGTGGCCAGGAAGCCCAGGCGATAGTAGCGCTGGTCGGCGATCCACCATCCCGCCAGCCGGTGCGTGACCCACTCGCGCCAACGCACCTGCAGCAGCATGCGCGAGACGACGAGCCCGGACATGGTGATCGCCGCAACGCCAACGAGCAGCGGCAGGAGGCTGATGGCGGTGACGACGTCGCCGATCTCCTTCTTCTCGAGCGCGTCGAAGAACATGCGGTTCCAGCTGTTGATGCCGACCTGCGCCGCAATCTGCGCGAAGGCGAAGCCGAGAACCACGATGGTCAGCAGCCAGGCCCGTACCCCGGAGAACCCCGTCCAGAAGCCGGTTGCCATGCGCAGGAAGGATCGCGATCGCGACCGGTAGGGCCGGTCGACGACATCGGGTTCGGAAGAGGACATGGAGAGGTTTCCGCGCGGGTGGAGCTTGCCCGGCCTGCCACACCGCGCCGGCGGCAGCGGAATGCATCAGGAGAGCCAGGGGACGGAACGCGACCGCGGCCCGCGAGTTCCCTGCGCGGATCGTCGCGCCAGCATATTTTCCGGCGGACGCAGGCCGAGGGGACCCATGATCGCGAATAGGACGCTGCCCGGCACCACCCACCGCTGGTGCCACGCCTGCCCGCGGCTCGGCCGGCCGCCGACCCTCGATAACCCGCATCTCACCGAACGGAGCGCCGCCCGGTACGACCGCGACCTGACACAGCGGACCTTTCTCTGATCGCGCGGAATGCTCACCTGCGAGCAAGGAACCGCTGGCCAAGCGTGGCGTTCACCGATCATGATCAGCTGCCGCGCCCGGCGGATGCGGCCGGATGTCCGCATCCCTGCGAAGGAGACCACCGATGCATATCCGCTACGGCTACGACATCGAGATCGTCTGCGACCAGACCCTGCCGGCGATCCTGATGCTCGACGTCCATCCCGACCGGCGTACCGACATCTCTGAACCTGACATCATGGCCGCGTCTTCGCTCGCGACGGGGGCGCCCTGCCCGACGGAGATCTATATCGACGGCTTCGGCAACATCTGCCGGCGCATCACCGTTCCGGCAGGCGGCGTGCGCCTCTCGGCCGAAGGGAAGATCCACGATTCCGGCTTTCCCGATCCCGTGGCGCCCTGGGCGACGGTCATGCCCCCCGACGCGCTCCCACCGGAGACGCTGAGTTTTCTGCTGGGCAGCCGCTATTGCGAGACCGACAGCCTGATGTCGGTTGCCTGGAACAATTTTTCAGGTCTGCGTCCTGGCTGGGAGCAGGTCCAGGCCGTCTGCGACTTCGTGAATGGCCATATCCGCTTCGATTACATGGCGGCCCGCCACACCCGCACCGCCGCCGAGGCCCTGCAGGAGCGTGCCGGCGTCTGCCGGGACTTCGCCCATCTCGCCGTTACCCTGTGTCGCTGCCTCAACATTCCAGCCCGCTACTGCACCGGCTATCTCGGCGACATCGGCGTGCCGGTGGATCCCAATCCCATGGATTTCAGCGCCTGGTTCGAAGTCTATCTCGACGGAACCTGGTACGCCTTCGATGCCCGGCACAACCGGCCTAGGATTGGCCGGATCGTCGTGGCACGGGGACGTGACGCGGCGGACGTGCCCTTCGTCAATTCCTTCGGCCCGCATACCCTGGCGCGCTTCACCGTGATCACCGAGGAGGTGGAAGGCGAGCGCTTCCCGCAGTCGGCCGAGTACCGCCGGCAGCACTGGCAGGCCATCAACGATATTCGTGACGCCGGCTAAATACATGTCGTCACCGGCCGAATCCGACGATTGCCGCCGGAACAACGGGCCGCCCGGACAGTTGTCATGGCAACAGCGCGATGCTTCGGATCTTGCCTGAGGCGGCATCCATCGCGCTGGTTTTCCAGACAGGAGGCAACTGCCATGATCAGGACCACTCTTTTGACGGCATCCGTCGCGACCCTTCTCGCCACCGGCGTGATGGCCCAGACGGCGGCACCGACGCCGCAGCAGCCGGCTTCTCCGGTGCAGACCCAGCCCATGCGTCCGGCAACCCCGGCAGCGACGGAGATGGGCGCGCATCAGCTGACCACTGGCAAGATCGTCGGCATCTCGGTCTATGCGCCGAAGCCGGGCCAGGCCTCGACGGGCACGGCTGCACCGATGACCACCGGCTCAACCCCGGCCGCGCCCGCCATGGCCGTGACGCCGGTGAGCGACGAGCAGTGGCGCACCATGCGTGACCGCCACGACTCCATCGGCACGATCGACGATCTCGTCATCGGTCCTGACGGCCGCATCTCGCATGCCATCCTCGGCGTCGGCGGTTTCCTCGGCATCGGCGAGAAGAACGTCGCCCTGATCCTGAACGACATCAAGCTCATGCGCATGTCTGACGGCACGCTGGTCGGCTTCGTGACGAGCACGAAGAAGCAGTTGCAGGACATGCCGACCTTCGCGCCCGCCCGCACCTGACGCAACCCATCTCGTCGAACCAGTCAGCCCCGCGCCCACCGGCGCGGGGCTTTCGCGTGGGCGACAGCAGGCACGATGGGAAGCGGGGGCGCGGGGCACATCCCCCACAGTGGCTCCTACTGGCACAGGCGGCTGTCGCCACGCTGCCCGCGGCGCTCCGCGTCGAGGTGGAGATGATCGACATGGGCTGCATCCGACCCGGGTCCGAGAACCGTCGTGAACCAGCCGCAAGCGGACCGGCGCAAGGCGTGGATGAGGCGTGCAACCTTCTCGTCTCCCGGCGCCTCGACAGTCTCGCGATGCCCGCCGGCGAACTCGAACCAGGCAATGTCGATGGCAAGCCCGCGGCCGTGGGCGCTCATCTGGCCCCCCTCGACCCTGTTGCGCGGCCGGCAGGCGAAACCCGGGCCGGTGCCGAAGGCGGCGATGGCCCGGCCGGTCGTGGCGCGGGCGAGGGGCTCTGCAACGTCGCGGGTGAAGTCGGCGAGCATGCCGGCAAAGGAACAGCTCACGATCGGCCGGTCGGGCCAGCGGACCTCGCCGCCATCCGTTGCCATGCTGTCGAGTTGCACCGGATCCTCGATCGCACAGTCCACCCGCGGGTCCGTTGCCGCGACTGATGCGAAGCGGACACCGGTCACGGCGAGCCTTGCCTGGCACGCCGACGCCGCAACGGCCGGAGAGCGGGTCGTGGAACGGGGAGACGGGAGCGGAGGTGCCTGCGGTGCCACCGCCGGCGGTGAGGCGGCCTGAGGCCGGCTTTGTGGCAAGGGAGCCCTGGAGGGCAATGACTGGGCTCCGGCCACTGTGCCGACGCCCGAGGCGGCAAGAACGATCGCCACTGCCGCACAGGCCGCGGAGGAGGCGTTCATCGGGACCATGATGCGGCGCCGCCGGGGCGCCGGACGCATTGCAGTTCCCGGGTCTCCCTCATCCCGTGGAGAGAGTATGGGCGGCGAAGGCGATGGCCGCGATAGCCAGCAGATGAACGCTGGTGAACAGATCTTCCACGGATGCGCCTCGCAGTTCGGGACCGCCGGGCGGTGCTCGCGGGAACGACTTCCCGCAGCCGGAACTTCTTCCTGCATCGGCTTGGCTTTCGTTAGGCGCCGCACGCCAAAACGGCGGCCTTGCGGGCCGCCGTCTCGGAAAACGGAAGAGGGAGGACCGACGGACGGTCGCACCGCCGCCGCGGGTCAGTGGACGCTGTACTTCGCATAGTAGTCGAGCGAGGGACCCTGGCCGGCGCCGTCCTGCTTGAGAAGGTCGTTGAGCTCGTAGGACGGGGCCTTCTCCAGCACCTCCCTGGCGAGGGACACGACATAGCCGCCGCGCTCCTTGTCGTAGTCGAGCATGGACCAGGGCATGGCGTGATAGCGCTCGCCGATGCCGAGGAAACCGCCGAAGCCGAGAACGGCGAACATCACCTTGTCGGACATCTTGTCGAGAACGATGTCCTCGACGTGGCCGATCTTCTCACCCTGCGGATTATAGACGCTGGTGCCGGTGACGCGCGAGGCGACGATGGCTCGGGTATGGCCTGAGGGAGTGGGCATGGATGGCTCCTGTCTGTGCTGGTGGTTTTCAGATCGAAGAACGCATCAGGACCGGCATCGTTCCGCAGACTCCGTGAGTTTCCATCATGGGCTGGCCGGTTGCGCTGCGTCTTTCAGCGCAGATCGTCCTTGCGCAGCACGACGTCCAGGCGCGCCACGACCCCTTCGGGCCGATAGTCGATAGCCACCTCGCCACCGAGCTGCGAGGCGAGCAACCGGTTGAGCAGCAGCGTGCCGAAACCCTTGCGCTGCGGTGGCTCGACCCGCGGCCCGCCGCTCTCGCGCCATACCAGGGTCATGCGGGGCTCCGGCACCGCCCCGTCGCTCTCGATCGTGACGTCGACGTGCCCCGCGGGCACCGACAGCGCGCCATATTTCACCGCATTGGTCGTCAATTCGTGGATCGCCATGCCGACCGGCACCGTCATGTCGCGCGGGATCACCAGGGCGGGGCCGTCGATCACAACCCGCCCGTCCGCCGGGTCGAGATAGGGAGCGAGTTCACTCTCCAGGATGTCGCGCAGTCCGGCGCCGGCCCAGGCCTCGCGGGTGAGCAGTGAATGGGTACGCCCGAGCGACACCAGCCTTTCGGAGAAGTCCTGCCGGAACGCCTCGAACGAGCGGGACGACCGCCCGGTCGCCGACGCGATCGCCTGCACGGTGGCGAGAATGTTCTTCACCCGGTGATGCAACTCGCGGATCAGCATCTGCTGGCGCTCGTCGGCCTGCTTGCGCGCGCCAATGTCGAGCGCCGTACCGAGGACCTGCGTCACCTGGCCGGCCGCATCGCGCTGGAACGGCGTCTCCCGGAACAGGAACCAGCGATAGGAGCCGTCGGCATGGCGCATGCGGTGTTCGATCTCGCGCACCTCGCCATCGGCCACCCGGCGAATCTGCGCGACGAACCCGGCGACGCGCCGGCGGTCCTCTGGATGAACCAGCTCGCCGAGCGCCTTGAGCGGTCGTCCCGTCAGCTCGGCGGGGCCGTAGCCCAGTGCCTCGAAGACCTGCGGGTTGATGTAGGCGTTCCGCCCCCGTTTCAGGTCGTTGATGAAGATGAGGTTCGGCGCCGAGATCATCAGCCGCTCAAGGCGGGCCTTCTCCTGCGCGAGCTCCGCCACGCGGGCCTTGAGCTGGCCCTGCGCCGCAACCAGCGCCTCTTCCGCCAGCTTCTTGTCGTGAATGTCGGTGCAGGTCCCGAACCAGCGTTCGATCCGCCCCGAGCGGTCACGGATCGGCATGGCGCGGCCGATGAACCAGCGATAGGCACCATCGGCCGACTTGAACCGGTACTCGATCTCGTAGGGCTCGCCGGTGTCGAGCGAATTCTGCCAGCGCCTGGCTGCGCGCGCCCGGTCGTCAGGGTGGAGCAGATCGTTCCACACCTCGCCCATGGTCGAGCCGGGCGTCATCCCCGTGAACTCGTACCAGCGCTGGTTGAAATAGTCGTGGTAGCCGTCGGGCAGCGTCGACCAGACCAACTGCGGCATCGCGTCGGCGATGGTCTGGAAGCGGCGCTCGCTCCGCTGCAGCTCGGCGTCCACGACACGCAGGTTTTCCGTCACCTCGTCGCGGAGGCTGCGCTCTTCCGCATAGCCGCGGCGCACGGCGGCGAGGATCCGGGTCGAGGCCAGCATGGCGATGGTCATGGCAGCGAGAACGAGACCGATGCCGATCAGGGCGACCGGCCCGAGCATCGAGCCGAAACTGCGCCCGAACACCGCTTCCGGAATTGCAATGACCGCCGCGAACCGACTTTCCGGCGCGCGGGCAACGGCAAGACTCGCCGTCAGATTCTCCACGGTCCGGGCATGGATCAGCCCGCTCGCCTGCGTGGCCAGGACCTGGCGGACCGGCGCGATCGCCTGCGTTCCGACGAAGCGCGCGCTGTCGCGGGACCGCGCCGTGACGAGACCATCGGCGTCGAGGATGGCCGAGATCCACTCGGCTGGCAGGTTTTGCGCCTGCAATGCTCCGGCAAGTACGGCAGACGGAATGATGAGCGCGACCACCACCCGTTGGCCCGAGCGCGTCGCTGCTCCCAACGCGGCCACTACCGCCGATTCGCCAATGGCGTCGCCTGTCAGGATGCCGGAAATCGCCAGCCGATCCTCGCCCAGCGCCTGACGGGCGATGTCGATGCCCCGCGTCTGGGTAAGGCTGACGCCGCCCGCGCCGACGGGAAAGTAGGTGTTGAGGAGCCGCCGCCCGTGCTCGTCCAGAATGGCCACGAAGGTGCCACGCCGGGTCGACCTCGTCGCCTGCTGGTAAACTGACAGCCAGTCACCGCTGGCTAGCGAGGGCGATGAGGCCAGTGCCCGCAGATAGACCTCGGCCTGTTTCATCTCGCCGTCGACGCTGGCGGCGATCGCCCGGGCCTGCTCGACAAGGCGCGTCTCCATCCGCGCCCGCTCGCTGCGGTTCGCCTGCCACACGGCTCCGAGGGCGAGCACCAGCAACGGGATGGCCATGCCGCCGACGAGCAGCAGCAGGCGCACCCGCAGCGCATGAAGCCGCCTGCGTTCGTCGCCGTCGTCCTGCCGTTGCACCTGCGTATGCGGTGGCGGGACCTGCCCGCTCCTCTCCGCCACGGGGCGGCCGTCACTCATGGCAACGCTTTGACTGGTCAGGCGACGTCGCGATGCGCCTGCCGTTCTGGCAGACCGGCGTGGCGGGCACGCGATCGGGTAAGCGGTATGCAGCCGCTTGGGGCGGGCGATCAGTCGTCATGTCTCGTCTCTCCGACTCCGTGCATGCCGACTGGCGTCCATTCCCGGACGCGCCCGCGATGGCCCAAACGCCACGACCCTGCAGAAAGTTCCGTCCGCCTTGAAGGGAACCTGGGTCGGGCGACGACGTTGATTGCCAGACATCTCCATGTCGCCGGGATCACAAAGGTCCTGTCACAACCACATCAGGAGCACGTCATGGGTACCCTTCTGCACTGGGCCGTCGTTTTTCTCGTCGTCGCGCTCGTCGCGGCCTTCCTCGGCTTCGGCGGCGTCGCCGGAACGGCCATGGGCGGCGCGCAGATGCTGTTCTGGGTGGCGATCGTTCTGTTCGTCGTCTCGGTCGTCGCCGGCCTGCTACGCCGCGCCTGATGCCGGCAGACATTGCTTCCTGCCGCCTCGCCCGCTCTGCAACCCGCCCGGTCCCCCGCCGGTGCGGGTTGCTGGCGCGACAGGCCCTGCGACTGCGGCCCGTCCGCGCATGGTCGGGGAACCGCCTCACCAGCGCCGGATTTGGCTGCCCATGTAAGAGCTCAGCGTTGGACCACGAGCATGCTCTCCACGCCCTGGTCTCCTTCCACGATCACCTATCGCCGGCCGGGAACCCCGAGGGGCTGCCCCACAGTGCCAGAATTTCCGTCAACGGCATGAGGCAGAATGATCGCTAGGACCGATTGGGAAGACCTGTTCGCAGAGCACGGCGGCGAAGTCGGCCGGCTGGTCGCCGGCTTCGACTGGGCGTCCACGCCTATCGGGCCCATCGGCGAATGGCCTCTCGCCCTGCGATCGGTGGCGATGACGATCCTCCGCTCCCCTGTTCCCCAGGCGCTCCTCGCCGGGCCGCAGGGCATCCTGATCTACAACGATGCTTATGCGCAGATGGCGGAGTCGCGCCATCCCGGACTTCTCGGCCAGGGCGTGCGCGAAGCCTGGCCGGAAGCCACCGACTTCAACGACAACGTGGTGCGCTCGTGCCTCGCCGGCGCAGATCTGTCCTACCGAGACAAACCCTTCGTTCTCTATCGCAACGGCGGGCCGGAGGATGTCTGGTTCGACCTTCACTACAGCCCCGTCATGGGCGACAGCGGCTCTCCGATCGCCGTGCTGGGCATTGTCACCGAGACGACCCTCAGGGTTCGCGCGGAACAGGAACTGGTCCGCAGTCGCGAGCGGCTCGCCTTCGCACTGAATTCCGCCGGCATGATCGGCACCTTCGACTGGCACATCGCCTCGGACCTCTTCTTTCCCGATGCACGCCTTGCGCAACTGCTCGGCAGCCGGGCGCGCGGAGCCGACATCGGCATCCCTGTCGAGGATTTCCTCGATGCGATTCATCCCGGGGATGGCCAGCGCGTGCGCGACTCGCTAGCCCGCGCGATTGCGGACAAGGAGAAGTATTCGGAGGAGTACCGCCTCCTCGGCCATGACGGCGCCTGGCACTGGGTGATCGCGCGGGGCGAATGCCTCTACGACCACGAGGGCCGGCCGGCGCGCTTTCCCGGCGCCATCGTCGACATCAGCGAGCTGAAGCAATCGGAGGAGGCGCGCTCCATCCTGCTGCGCGAGCTCAATCACCGCGTGAAGAACATCTTCGCCGTGATCTCCGGCCTGATCTCGATGACAGCGCGCAGCGCGGCCAGCCCGCGCGAGATGGCGGATGCCCTGCGCGGGCGCCTGAGCGCGCTGTCGGCGGCCCATGATCTCATTCGCTCGGCGGTGCTCGGCGAGACCGACATGGCCGAGACGATCCAGCTTGCCGACCTGCTGAAGCGGATCCTGGCGCCGCATGTCGCCCGTCCAGAGCAGTTGGTCGTTTCAGGGCCGGACCTCATGCTCGGCCCCAATGCCACCACCAGCCTAGCCCTCGTCTTCCACGAGCTGGCGACCAACGCCGCCAAATATGGTGCCCTCGCCGCCGAGAGCGGCGAGCTCCGCGTCTCATGGGGGTGCTCCCCGACCGACCTCAAGCTGGAATGGCATGAGCGGACGGCGACGACCACGGACGATCCTCCGACCCATCGCGGCTTCGGCAGCCAGCTCATCGAGATGAGTGTCCAGCGCCAGCTCAAGGGCGTGATGAGCTATGACTGGTCGGCCGGGAGCCTTCGCGTCACTCTCGCCGCACCGATCGAGCAACTGGTGCGCTGATCCGGGCGGGCCGTCAGGACCCTGTCCTCGGTATGAACGTGGAGCACGCGCGAAGAAGGGGCGGAACCTGCCTTCCGCCTCTTCACGCCTGTCGCTGACGGGCTTCGCTACGCCTGATCAATTGCCCCAGAAGATGGCCAGCAAGATGATGATCGGCAGGGGAATGCCGAGAAGCCACAAGAGAGCACCACGTCCAAGGCCCATGACACGTCTCCTTCGGTTGCGTTGTCAGGGGAACAACGCTCGCAACAGGCCGGCGGTTCCCGGACGCGATCAGGCTTGATGGAAGGGTCTTCGCATCGCCTCGGCCGACCGGCGCACGACCTCGGCGATCTGCGAGAGCTGGGCCGAAAGAGGGCTGGTCCGCCGCCAGATCATGCCGATGGTCCGCGACGGCCGCGGAGTGTCGAAGCGCGCGATGGAGACAGGGGCCGACCGCGTCTCCACCGCCACCGCCATGTCGGGGATCAGCGTCACGCCCATGCCGGCACCGACCATCTGCACGAGGGTCGACAGGGAGCTGCCGTCGAGCAGTTCCTTCGGCCGGGTCGACGCCATGCCGCAGAAGGACAGGGCCTGGTCACGGAAGCAGTGGCCCTCCTCCAGCAGCAGCAGCCGCATCTCGCGCAGCATCTCGCCGCTCGGCACCGGCTTGCCCTCATCCTCTCCCGGACGGACCAGGACGAAATCCTCCGAGAACAGCGCCACCTCCGTCATCGAGGGCTCGGAGACCGGCAGGGCGACGATGGCGGTGTCGAGCCGCCCCTCGGCGAGTTCCTGGATCAGCTTCGGCGTCTGAGTCTCGCGCACATGGATGTCGAGCCCTGCATGGATCTGCGTGAGGTCGGCGATGATCGCCGGCAGCAGATAGGGCGCGACCGTCGGAATGATGCCGATGCGCAGCCGGCCGACCAGCCCCTCGCGAGAGGCGCGGGCGAGATCGGCCAGTTCGTCCACGGCGCGCAGGATGTCGCGCGCCCGGACCGAGAACGCCTCGCCGAAGGCGGTCAGCCGGACCTGCCGGGCGCTGCGCTCGAACAGCGGCATCTCCAGCGCTTCCTCCAGTTCCTTGATCTGCATGGACAGCGCCGGCTGCGAGATGGCGCAGGCGTCCGCGGCGCGGCCGAAATGGCCGTGGCGCGCCAGCGCGTCGAAATAGCGGAGCTGTTTGAACGTGAAGTTGATCATCAGGTGAACTTATCGTCGCAATCAGCAAATTCAACTTAGTCTAATCACAAGCCTTCGCTACAAGGGAGCCGGAGAGGGATCGCTGCGGACACTGCGACGCCCGCCGTTCGCCGCGAGGCGAACCGGTGGCGGCGGCCACGCCCGCAGGGTCCATCCGACCGGATGAGGGTTGTCCCCCGCCGCCAGCCGGAATTGCAGTGAAGGGAACGGCCGGGACCTGGTTCCACCGAACCTTCGGCGACGAGACACGATCGGAGAGAGAGATGGACGGAACGACATCCGCCGGCAAATGCCCGGTGATGCACGGTGGCAACACGGCCATGACCAGGTCGGTGATGGACTGGTGGCCGAACGCGCTGAATTTCGACATCCTGCATCAGCACGACACCAAGACCAACCCGATGGGCGGAGGCTTCAGCTACCGCGAGGCGGTGAGGTCGCTCGACTTCGACGCGATCAAGCGCGACGTCCATGCGCTGATGACCGATAGCCAGGGCTGGTGGCCGGCCGACTGGGGTCACTACGGCGGCCTGATGATCCGCATGGCCTGGCACGCGGCCGGCTCCTACCGCATCGCCGACGGCCGCGGTGGCGGCGGCACCGGCAACCAGCGCTTCGCGCCTCTCAATTCCTGGCCGGACAACGTCTCGCTCGACAAGGCCCGCCGCCTTCTGTGGCCGGTCAAGAAGAAGTACGGCAACAGGATCTCCTGGGCCGACCTGATGATCCTCGCGGGCACCATCGCCTACGAGAACATGGGGCTGAAGACCTACGGCTTCGCCTTCGGCCGCGACGACATCTGGCATCCCGAGAAGGACGTCTACTGGGGCTCGGAGAAGCAGTGGCTTGCGCCGTCCGACGAGCGCTACGCCGACGTCGGCAAGCCCGAGACGATGGAGAACCCGCTCGCCGCCGTGCAGATGGGCCTCATCTACGTCAATCCCGAGGGCGTCAATGGCAAGCCTGACCCGCTGAAGACCGCGGCGCAGGTGCGCGAGACCTTCGCCCGCATGGCCATGAACGACGAGGAGACCGTGGCCCTGACAGCTGGCGGCCACACCGTCGGCAAGGCCCACGGCAATGGCAGCGCCGCCGTGCTCGGGCCCGATCCGGAATCCGCCGACGTCACCGAGCAGGGGATGGGCTGGACCAACCCCAACATGGGCGGCAAGGCGGCCAACGCCGTGACCTCGGGCATCGAGGGCGCCTGGACCTCGAAGCCGACGCAATGGGACAATGGCTACTTCCAGATGCTGTTCGGCCACGAGTGGGAGCTGCGCAAGAGCCCGGCCGGCGCCTGGCAATGGGAGCCGGTGACCATCCGCGAGGAGGACAAGCCGCTCGACGCCAGCGACCCCGGCCAGCGTCACAACCCGATGATGACCGATGCCGACATGGCGATGAAGGTTGATCCGATCTACCGGGAAATCTCGCTGAAGTTCATGAACGACTTCGAGTATTTCTCGCGGACCTTCGCCCGCGCCTGGTTCAAGCTGACCCACCGCGACATGGGTCCGCGGGCGCGCTACATCGGCCCGGATGCCCCGACCGAGGACCTGATCTGGCAGGACCCCGTCCCCGCCGGCTCCACCTCCTACGACGTCGCGGCGCTCAAGGCGAGGATCGCCGCCTCGGGCCTGTCGGTCGCCGACATGGTGGTAACGGCCTGGGACAGCGCCCGCACCTTCCGCCAGTCGGACTACCGCGGCGGCGCCAACGGCGCGCGCATCCGCCTCGCTCCGCAGAAGGACTGGGAGGGCAATGAGCCCGCCCGCCTGGCGCGCGTCCTGGCGGCGCTCGAGCCCATCGCCGCACAGTCCGGCGCGAGCATCGCCGATGTCATCGTTCTGGCGGGCAATGTCGGCGTCGAGCAGGCGGCAAAGGCGGCCGGTTTCGACATCGCGGTGCCCTTCAGCCCCGGCCGCGGCGATGCGACCGCCGAGATGACCGACGCGGAGTCCTTCGCCCCGCTAGAGCCGCTGGCCGACGGCTACCGCAACTGGATGAAGGCGAACTATGTCGTCAGCCCCGAGGAGCTGATGCTCGACCGCACCCAGCTGATGGGCCTGACCGCGCCTGAGATGGTGGTCCTGGTCGGCGGCATGCGCGCCATGGGCACCAACCACGGCGGCACCAAGCACGGCGTCCTCACCGACCGTCCGGGGGCGCTGACGACCGACTTCTTCGTCGCCCTGACCGACATGGCCTATACGTGGTCCAATGCCGGCGGCCACTACGAGATCCGCGACCGCAGGACCGGCGCGGTGAAGTGGACGGCGACGCGGATGGACCTGGTGTTCGGCTCGAACTCCATCCTGCGCGCCTATGCCGAGGTCTATGCCCAGGACGACAACAGGGAGAAGTTCGTGAAGGACTTCGTCGCCGCCTGGACCAAGGTGATGAACGCGGATCGCTTCGACCTCGCGTGATCGGAGCGGCGAAAGCCGCTCCCAACCGACAAGACAAGGGCGGCGTCACGGTCATCGTGGCGCCGCCCTGATCGTTTCGAGGATCGGGAGAGGTGGCCCCGCCTCTCCCTTGTCCCTACGGATGCTTTGCCGGCTCGTCGGCCCGCGTCTCCGCGGACGCCGCGCCGTCCGGGGGCACGGCCGCCCCGACGGCCGGCGCCGGCTTGTCGCGCCAGCCCATGACGCGGCTCACCACCACGAAGAAGACCGGCACGAAGAACACCGCCAGCACCGTCGCCGAGATCATGCCGCCGAGAACGCCGGTGCCGATCGCCTGCTGGCTGGCGGCGCTGGCGCCCGACGCGATCGCCAGCGGCAGCACGCCGAGGGCGAAGGCGAGCGAGGTCATGATGATCGGCCGGAAGCGCAGATGCGCGGCCTCGATCGTCGCCTCCAGCAGGCCCTTGCCCTCCGACCTGAGGTCCTTGGCGAACTCGATGATGAGGATGGCGTTCTTGGCCGACAGGCCGATGATGGCGATGAGGCCGACCTTGAAATAGACGTCGTTGGGCATGCCGCGCATGGTCACGGCCAGCACCGAGCCGATGATGCCGAGCGGCACGACCAGCATCACGGCGATGGGGATCGACCAGCTCTCGTAGAGCGCCGCGAGACAGAGGAAGATGAGGATGCAGGACAGCGCCAGCAACAGCGGCACCTGCGACCCCGACTGGATCTCCTGCAGCGACTGGCCCGTCCATTCGTAGCCGAAGCCGGGTGGCAGTTCGGCGGCGAGGCGCTGCATCTCGGCGATGCCGTCGCCGGAGGAGAAGCCGGGCCTGGTGGCGCCGGAGATGCGGATGGCCGGGTAGCCGTTGTAGCCGATGATCTGCGAGGGACCGCGCTGCCACTCGATGCGCGCGAAGGCCGAGAGCGGCACCATGCCGCCGTTGGAGTTGCGCACGTTGATGTTGAGCAGGTCCGAGGTCTGCATGCGGCTCGCCTCGATGCCCTGCACCAGCACGCGCTGCAGGCGCCCGGCATTGGGGAAGTCATTGACGTAGCTCGAGCCTAGCTGGGTCGAGATGGTGGCGTTGATGTCGGCGAAAGTGACGCCGAAGGTGTTCGCCTTCTCGCGGTCGATGATCAGGGAGACCTGGGCCGCGTCCGGCAGACCCTCGACGAAGACCTGCGCCAGCACCGGACTGCGCATGGCCGCTCCCAGAAGCTGGTCGCGCGCCGCGGCGAGCTGCTGCTGGGTCTGGCCGCCGCGGGCCTGCAGGCGGAACGAGAAGCCGTTGGAATTGCCGAGGCCCTGGATCGGCGGCGGCGACAGGCCGAAGACGATAGCGTCGCGCAGCTGGGAGAGCGCGATGGTGCCGCGGAGCGCAATGGCGCTGGCGGCGTCCTTCGGCCCGCGCTCGCTCCAGTCCTTCAGCGTGACGAAGGCCAGCGCCGCGTTCTGGCCCTGGCCGAAGAAGGAGAAGCCGCGCACGGTGACGATGCGGGCGACCGCCGGCTCGGAGGCGAACTGCTTCTCGGCCGCCTCGATGGCGACCATCGTGCGGTTCACGGTGGCGTCCGACGGCGCCTGGAAGTTGACGATCACATAGCCCTGGTCCTCGCTCGGCAGGAACGAGGTCGGCAGCCGCAGATAGAGGTAGCCGAGGCCGGCGAGCAGGGCGAGATAGATGATCATGTAACGCCCGCCGCGCCGCACCAGATGCGAGACCATGCTGCTGTAGCCGCGCGAGGTGCGGTCGAAGCTGCGGTTGAACCAGCCGAAGAAGCCGCGCTTGGCGTGATGATGACCGGCGGCGACCGGCTTGAGGAAGGTCGCGGCGAGCGCCGGCGTCAGGCTCAGCGCCAGGAAGGCCGAGAACAGGATCGACACCACCATGGTCAGGCTGAACTGCTTGTAGATGATGCCGACGGCGCCTGGAAAGAAGGCGAGCGGAATGAACACCGAGACCAGCACGGTGGTGATGCCGATGACCGCGCCGGTGATCTGGCCCATGGCCTTGCGCGTCGCCTCCTTCGGCGGCAGCCCCTCCTCCGACATGATGCGCTCGACGTTCTCGACCACGACGATGGCGTCGTCGACGAGGATGCCGATGGCGAGCACCATGGCGAACATGGTCAGCACGTTGATGGAGAATCCGGTGACATACATCACCGCGCAGGTGCCCAGCAGGGCGACAGGCACCACGATGGCCGGGATCAGCGTGTAGCGCAGGTTCTGCAGGAACAGGAACATCACCAGGAAGACCAGCACCATCGCCTCGAGCAGCGTGTGGATGACCTTCTCGATGGAGACCTTCACGAAGGGCGAGGTGTCGTAAGGGATCGCGTATTCGACGCCCGGCGGGAAGAAGCCGGCCAGCTCGTTCATCCGCTTCCGGACGGCATCGGCGGTCGCCATGGCGTTGCCGGTCGGCGACAACTGCACGGCGATGGCGGCGGCCGGCTTGCCGTTGAGGCGGGCGGAGGTGGAATAGGCCTGGGCCCCGACCTCGATGCGGGCGACGTCGCGCAGCCTGACCAGCGAACCGTCGCGGTTGGCGCGCAGCACGATGGAGCCGAACTCGTCGGGCGAGGTGAGCTGGCCCCGCACCATGACGGTGGCCGTGACCTGCTGGTTGATCGGGTTCGGCAGCGAGCCGATGGAGCCGGCGGCGACCTGGGCGTTCTGCGCCGTGACGGCGGCGGTGACGTCGCTGGCCGTCAGGTTGAGGCCGACCATCTTGTCCGGGTCGAGCCAGATGCGCATGGCGCGCTCGGAGGCGAAGAGCTGGGCGCGGCCGACGCCCGGCACGCGGCGGATCTCGCCGATGACATTGCGGCTCATGTAGTCGCCGAGGCCGATGGCGTCGAGCATGCCGTCGGTGGAGGTCAGCGTCACCACGAGCAGGAAGTTGGATCGGGCCTGATCGACCTGCACGCCCTGCTGGGTGACGGCGCGCGGCAGCCTCGGCTCGACGCGCCTGACGCGGTTCTGCACCTCGACGGCGGCAGAGGCCCCGCTGGTGCCCGGCTGGAACGTGGCGGTGATCTGGATGGAGCCGGTCGTGTCGGCGACGGACTCGAAATAGAGCAGCCCCTGGATGCCGTTGAGCTCCTCCTCGATGGGCCGCGTCACCGCCTGGTAGGCATCCTCCGGCGAGGCGCCGGGGTAGAAGGTGTTGATGGTGATCTGCGGAGGGGCGACCTCCGGGTACTGGGCGATCGGCAGCTGCGGCAGGGAGATCAGCCCCGCCAGCATGATGAGAATCGCAATCACCCAGGCGAAAATCGGCCTGCTGATGAAGAACTGGGGCATGATGCTGGCGTCCTTACCGGGCAGGTGTCGCGGCGGCCGCCTGCGGACCGGGGGACCACGGCCGCACCGTCACCTTGGCGCCGGGGCGCAGGCGCTGGAACCCGTCCACCACCACGCGGTCGCCAGCGGCGAGCCCCTCGTCGATGACGGCATTGGTGCCGACGACCCGCGAGGTGCGCACCACCCTGACCTCGACCGTGTCGTCCGCCTTCACCACGTAGAGCTGGGCGCGGCCGGCCGTGTCGCGCTGGATCGCCTGCTGCGGCACGGTGATGGCGCCCGGCTGGATGCCCTGCTCGATGAGCACGCGGACATACATGCCTGGCAACAGATCGCCGTTCGGATTGGGGAATTCGCCGCGCAGCGTCACCTGTCCGGTGCCGGCATCGACGGTCGCCTCGGAGAAGAGCAACCGGCCCATGTGAGGATAGGCGCTGCCGTCGTCCATCAGCAGCTTGACGGCGGCCTCGTCGGTCTTGTCGGGCGTCACCGCCCCCGCCTGCATGGCCCGGCGCAGGCGGATGAGGTCGGTCGCCGACTGGGTGAAGTCGGCATAGATCGGGTCGAGCTGCTGGATGGTGGCGAGAGCCTCGGCGCCGTTGGCGGCCACCAGCGCGCCCTCGGTGATCAGCGCCCGGCCGATGCGGCCGCTGATCGGTGCCGTGATGTCGGCATATTTCAGGTTGAGCTCGGCGGCGGCGAGACCCGCCCGCGCGCTGGCGACGTCGGCGTCGGCCTGGGCGAGGGTCGCCACGGCGCTGTCGAGCTGCTGCGGGCTCGCCACGTTGCGCTCGCGCAGCTGCTCCACGCGGTCGCTCTGCTGCTGGGCGAGCAGGCGCGTCGCCTGGGCGCGCTGCATCGTGGCCTTCGACCGCTCGACCTCGACGCGGAACGGCTCCGGGTCGATGCGGTAGAGGACGTCGCCCTCCTTCACCAGGCTGCCCTGCTGGAAGACGCGGGCGATGAGGATGCCGGAGACGCGCGGGCGCACCTGCGCGATGCGCGTCGGCGCGATGCGGCCCGGCAGCTCGCTGACGATCGGGACCGGCTCGGCCCTGACCTCGACGATGCCGACGGGAGCCGGCGGAGGAGCCGCCGCCTGCTGCGGCGCCTTGCTTCCGCTGTCATTGCAGGCGGAAAGCCCCAGGGTCAGCGCCGCGGCGGCACACAAACGAACAATGCGCATGATGTCCTCGATCCTGCCCAAAGTCCTCGGGGGAACGGCAGGCGGCAATCGTGATGAAAAATGTCAGGCTGCGTATGTATGGGCATTTGTCCGGCGCAACAAGACGAGGCGCCATGCTTCACCGGCATGTTACGCCTGCCCGTCACAGGATCATGACAGCAGCCGACAGGGCCGCCGCGGCGGCCATCCCCCGCTCGACCGATTGACCATCTGCCCTGCCCCGACAAAGGTGCTGGCCGGTCAAACAGGCAGAGCAGCGCCGCCATCGGGCAAGCCGATGGGCAGGGCGCGGGAGGCAGCGGATCATGGATGCACGGGGCACGGCAGCAATCGTCACGGGCGGAGCTTCGGGGCTCGGCGGGGCAACCGCGGCGCGGTTGGCTAAGGCCGGTGCGAAGGTCACCATCTTCGACCTGAACGAGGAGCTCGGCCGCAAGCACGCCGCCGAGATCGGCGGCCACTTCGTCAAGGTCAACGTGGTGGATGACGCCGCCGTCGACGCGGCCCTCGCCGAGGCCGAGGGCCTGCACGGCAAGGCGCGCATCTGCGTCAACTGCGCCGGCATCGGCCCGCCGGCGAAGGTGATCGCCCGCGACGGCTCGCCGTTGCCGCTCGCCGACTTCAACAAGATCATCCAGGTCAACCTGATCGGCACCTTCAACGTGCTGTCGAAGTTCGCCGCCCGCCTCCACACCGCCGATCCGATCGGCGAGGAGCGCGGCGTCATCGTCAACACCGCCTCGGTCGCCGCCTTCGACGGCCAGATCGGCCAGCCGGCCTATGCCGCCTCGAAGGGCGGCATCGTCGGCATGACCCTGCCCATCGCGCGCGAACTCGCCCGCTTCGGCATCCGCGTCGTCACCATCGCCCCGGGCCTCTTCCTCACCCCGCTGATGGGCTCGCTGCCGAAGGAGGCCCAGGACTCCCTCGGCGCCCAGGTGCCTTTCCCCTCGCGCCTCGGCCACCCGGACGAGTACGCCATGATGGTCGAGGCCATCGTCAACAACCCGATGCTGAACGGCGAGACGATCCGCCTCGACGGCGCCATCCGCATGTCGCCCAAATGAGCGCCGGTCCGGCGCCGGAAGCGGCGGGCGCGACGCCCCGCGCCAAGGCCATCGCCGCGAAGGTCGAGGCCTTCGTGCGCGAGGTCGTGGTGCCCTACGAGCGCGATCCGCGCCTTGGGCCCCACGGCCCCTCTGAGGACCTCGTCCACGAGCTCAGGGAGAAGGCGCGCGCCGCCGGCGTCCTCACCCCGCACATCCTCGGCGACGGCGACCACCTGAGCCAGGTCGAGACCGCCTATGTGCTGATCCGCAGCGGCCTGTCGCCGCTGGGACCTGTCGCGGTCAACACCGCCGCCCCCGACGAGGGCAATATGTACCTCCTCGGCAAGGTCGGTTCCGAGCCGCAGAAGGAGCGCTTCCTGAAGCAGCTGGTGGAAGGCCGCTCGCGCTCCGCCTTCTTCATGACCGAGCCCGACGGCGGCGCCGGCTCCGACCCCTCGATGATGACGACCACCTGCCGCCCCGACGGCAACCACTGGGTCATCAACGGCCGCAAGACCTTCATCACCGGCGCCGAAGGGGCGAAGGTCGGCATCGTCATGGCGAAGTCCGACGACGGCGCCTGCATGTTCCTCGTCGACCTGCCCGACCCGGCCATCCGAATCGATCGCGTCCTCGACACCATCGACAGTTCCATGCCCGGCGGCCATGCCGTCATCACCATCGACAACCTGCGCGTCCCCGCCGACCAGATGCTGGGGGCGAGCGGCGAGGGCTTCAAATATGCCCAGGTTCGCCTGTCGCCCGCGCGCCTGTCGCACTGCATGCGCTGGCTCGGCGCCTGTCGTCGGGCACACGAGATCGCCACCGACTATGCCTGCCGCCGCGAGGCCTTCGGCAAGCTTCTGGTCGATCACGAGGGCGTCGGATTCATGCTGGCGGAGAACCTCATCGACCTGAAGCAGGCCGAACTGATGATCGACTGGTGCGCCGGCGTGCTCGATTCCGGCTCGCTCGGCACCACCGAGAGCTCGATGGCCAAGGTCTCTGTCTCGGAGGCACTGATGCGCATCGCCGACCGCTGCGTGCAGGTGATGGGCGGCATGGGCGTCTCCGGCGACACCATCGTCGAGCAGGTGTTCCGCGAGGTCCGCGCCTTCCGCATCTATGACGGCCCTACCGAGGTGCACAAATGGTCGCTGGCCAAGAAGATCAAGCACGACTGGAAGCACGACCACGCGCTGTGAGCGGATGAACGAGGGCTCCCGTCAACGGGGCGCCCCACAAGGGAGGATCGAGAGATGGCCGAGGCCTATATCGTCGAAGCGGTGCGCACGGCCGGCGGCCGCCGCGCCGGCAAGCTCGCCGGCTGGCACCCGGCCGATCTCGGCGCCGAGGTGCTGAACGCCCTGGTCGACCGCTCCGGCGTCGATCCCGCCGCCATCGACGACGTCATCGTCGGCTGCGTCACCCAGGGCGGCGAGCAGGCCTTCCATGTTGGCCGCAACATCGTGCTGGCCTCGAAGCTGCCCGAGAGCGTTCCGGCCGTGACCATCGACCGCCAGTGCGGCTCGTCGCAGCAGGCGATGCAGTTCGCGGCGCAGGCCGTGATGTCGGGCACGCAGGACATCGTCATCGCCGCCGGCGTCGAAAGCATGACGCGGGTGCCGATGGGCACCAACGTCGCTCTCTATGCGAAGGCGGGTGTCGGCGAGGGGCCCTTCTCCCAGCGCATCCAGAAGCGCTTCGGCGTGCAGGGCTTCAGCCAGTTCACCGGCGCCGAGATGATCGCGAAGAAGTACGGCTTCAGCCGCGACGAGCTCGACGCCTTCGCGCTGGAGAGCCACCGCCGGGCCGCTGCGGCTACGGAGGCCGGCGCCTTCGGACGAGAGATCGTCGGCGTGGACGTGGATGGCGAAGCGCATCTGCGCGACGAGGGCATCCGCTACGACGCCACCATGGAGAGCATCGGCTCGGTGAAGACCCTGGTCGAGGGCGGCGTCATCACCGCTGCGAACGCCAGCCAGATCTGCGACGGCGCCTCGGGCGTCATCATCGCCAACGAGCGGGCGGTGAAGGCGCATGGCCTGAAGCCCATCGCCCGCATCCACAACCTCACGGTGACCGCCGGCGACCCCGTCATCATGCTGGAGGAGCCGCTTCCCGCCACCGACCGCGCGCTGAAGCGCGCCGGCATGACCATCGGCGACATCGACCTTTACGAGGTGAACGAGGCCTTCGCGCCGGTGCCGCTCGCCTGGCTGAGGCACACCGGCGCCGATCCCGCGAAGCTCAACGTCAACGGCGGCGCCATCGCCCTCGGCCACCCGCTCGGCGCCTCAGGCACCAAACTGATGGCGACCCTCGTCCACGCCCTGCGCGCCCGCGGCAAGCGCTACGGCCTGCAGACCATGTGCGAGGGCGGCGGCATCGCCAACGTCACCATCGTCGAGGCCCTCTGAGCCCGACCTTCCCGAAGCCGCCCACGGGCGGCTTCGTCGTTTCTGCAAGACCGAGCAAGAGCGGCCCGAAGCCGCCGCCCCCGGGAGGACCATCATGAGTGCGCCCATCACCCATCCCTCCGGCCATGCCGTCGTGGCGCCGGACCGCATCGCCTATCGGATGGCCGGCTCCGGCGAGGCGCTGACCTATGGCGAACTCGACCGACTCTCGAACCAGGGCGCGCAGCTCCTGCGCCGCCTCGGCCTCAAGGCGGGCGACCACATCGCCTTCATCATGGAGAACTCGCTCGCCTTCATGGAGCTCTGCTGGGCCTGCCAGCGCTCGGGCATCTACTACACCGCCATCAGCCGCTATCTGACCACCGACGAGATCGCCTACATCGTCCGCGACTGCGGCGCGAAGGTGCTGGTGGTGACGCCGCAGACGGCGGACCAGGTCGAGGCCGTGCGTGGCGACAAGGGCCTCGCCCTGTTCATCGCCGGTGGCCGCCGCGACGGCTTCCGCGCGTGGAACGACGAGCGCGCCGCCATGCCGGCAACGCCGATCACCGACGAGACCGGCGGCTTCGACATGCTCTATTCGTCGGGAACGACCGGCCGGCCCAAGGGGGTCAAGAAGCCCTTCGAGCTTCAGCCGATCGGCCAGCTCTCGCCACTCCTGAAGCTGCTCTGCCAGGACATGTGCGGCATGGGGGTGGGGAGCATCTACCTCTCGCCGGCGCCGCTCTATCACGCGGCTCCGCTGCGCTACAACATGATGGTGGCCTCCCTCGGCGGCACCTCCGTGATCATGGAGAAGTTCGACGCCGAGGAGTTCCTGCGCCTCGTCGAGAAGCACCGCGTAACGCATTCGCAGCTGGTGCCGACCATGTTCGTGCGGATGCTGAAGCTGCCCGAGGCGGTCCGCCATGCCTACGACCTGTCGTCGCTGAAGGCGGCCGTCCATGCCGCCGCTCCCTGCCCGGTCGACGTCAAGGCGGCGATGATCGAGTGGTGGGGACCGATCCTGATGGAATACTACGCCGGCACCGAGGCGAACGGCGTCACCGTCGTGAACTCCACCGACTGGCTCACCCATCGGGGCACCGTCGGGCGTCCCCTGGTCGGCAAGATCAAGATCCTCGGCGAGGACGGCGAGGAGCTTCCCGCCGGCGAGATCGGCGCCGTCTATTTCGCAGACGGCCCGGCGTTCGCCTATCACAACGATCCCGCGAAGACGGCCAGCGCCTACAATGACCGCGGCTGGTCGACGCTCGGCGACATCGGCTATCTCGACGCCGAGGGCTATCTCTACCTCACCGACCGCAAGGCCTACATGATCATCTCCGGCGGGGTGAACATCTACCCGCAGGAAACCGAGGACGCACTGATCCTGCATCCGGCCGTGGCCGACGTCGCCGTCTTCGGCGTTCCCAACGCCGAGATGGGCGAGGAGGTGAAGGCGGTCGTCCAACCCCGCGACATGGCGCTCGCCGGGCCGGATCTCGCGGCCGAACTCATCGCCTTCTGCCGCGGCCGGCTGTCGGCGCTGAAGTGCCCCCGCACCATCGACTTCCTCGCCGAGCTGCCGCGCACGCCGACCGGCAAGCTGGTGAAGCGGCATCTGCGTGACGCCTATCTGGCGAAGGCGCGCGCCGGGGCCTGAGAGCCGGAGCCGGACGGAGCCGTCCTGCAGCGCGGCGATTTGTTTTGAATCATTCTATCCTGCTACAGCCTCCTGTAGCGATCGATGGAAGGTCGACCGTTACAGGAGGTGCCGATGTTCCCCGAAGCCCCGGCGCGGCGGGTCGCGCCATGCTGCTGACGCGGCTAAAGTCCCTACTCGTCGTCGTCCCGGCCACCGGCCTCGTGGCGGGCCTCCTTGCCCGCTGGCTGGGGCAGCCGGAGTGGTCCGATCCGGTCTGGACCGCGGCGACCGTGGTGGTGATCCTCGCCCTTGCCGCGGAGATCGTCACCAGCCTGAGGCGGGGGGAGGTCGGGCTCGACATCGTCGCGCTCCTGTCGATGACGGCGGCCCTCGCCGTCGGCGAGACGCTGGCCGCTGCGGTCGTCGCGCTGATGTATGCCGGCGGCCAGAACCTCGAATCCTTTGCCGAGCGCCGGGCGCAACGGGAGATGTCGGCCCTGCTCGCGCGCGCGCCGCGCAAGGCGATGCGCTACGGCGACGGCGGTCTGCAGGAAATCCCGCTCGACGCCGTGGCCGTCGGTGACAGAATCTTGGTCCGTCAGGGCGATGTCGTGCCGGTCGACGGCACCGTCAGCGCCTCGGTCGCGGTCATCGACGAATCCGCCATCACCGGCGAGTCGCTTCCGGTCCAGCGGCACATGGGCGAGGCGCTCATCTCGGGCTCGCTGAATGTCGGCGGCCCCTTCGACATGCGTGCCGAGCGTGTGGCGAAGGAGAGCACCTTCGCCGGCATCATCCGCATGGTGGAACAGGCGCAGCGCTCCAAGGCGCCGATGTCCCGCCTCGCCGACCGCTATGCCATCGTCTTCCTGGTGGTCTCCGTCGTGATCGCGGTGGCTGCCTGGCTCGCCACGGGCGATCCGGTGCGCGCCGTCGCCGTTCTGGTCGTCGCAACCCCCTGTCCGCTCATCCTCGCCGTGCCGGTGGCGATCGTCGCGGGCCTGTCGCGCGCGGCCGCGCGAGGCATCCTGATCAAGGGCGGCAAGGCACTGGAGGCCCTCGCGCGCGTCCGCGTACTGATCCTCGACAAGACCGGCACGCTCACCCACGGACAGGCGCGCATCGTCTCGGAGGTCGTCTTCGACGGCATGACCCCCAACGAGCTCCTGCGCCTCGCGGCCTCCGTCGATCAGGTCTCCAAGCACGTCCTCGCCCGCACGCTTGTCACCGAAGCCGCGGAACGGGGCCTCGTCCTTGCCATTCCGCGAGACGCCCACGAGAGCCCCGGCGAGGGCGTCACCGGTCGCGTCGACGGCCGCACCGTCTCGGTGGGGGGAATCGGCTACGTCACCGCCCAGTCGGCAGACGAGGACGCCGCCCGCCTGCGCAGCCTCAAGACCGGCAACGGCGTCGTGGTGGCGGTGGCCATCGACGGGAAGCTGGCCGGCGGCCTGCTGTTGATCGACGAATTGCGCAAGGGCACGCCACAGCTTCTCGCGGGCCTGCGCGCCCAGGGGATCACGCGTGTCGTTCTGGCGACCGGCGACCGCCGCGGCGTGGCCGAGGCCATGGCGGCCGACCTGTCGGTCGACGCCATCCACTCGGAACTTGCCCCCCGGGACAAGGTGGCGGTGGTGCTGGCCGAGCGCGAACGGGGGCCGGTGATGATGGTCGGCGACGGCGTGAATGACGCCCCGGCCCTGGCCGTCGCCGATGTCGGCGTCGCCATGGGCGCCACCGGCTCGTCCGCCGCGTCCGAGACGGCCGACGTGGTGCTGCTCGTCGATCACCTCGGACGTGTACGGGAAGCGCTGGCGATCGCCGTGCGGTCCCGCGACATCGCTCTCCAGAGCGTGGCGGCCGGCATCGGCCTGTCTGTGGTCGGCATGATCGCCGCCGCCTTCGGACTGATCTCCCCTGTCCAGGGCGCCCTGCTCCAGGAGGTGATCGACGTCGCCGTGATCCTCAATGCGCTGCGGGCGCTCGGCGACGGCGGAAAGGCGATCGGGACAGCGGGCTGATGCTGGAACCGCGGAGCCTCCGGCGCATTGATCCGTCATGACCAAGACCGTACCGACGCAACCCGCCTCGCGGACGAGCCCCCCGAAGCCGGTTCGCAGGGGCACTCCGCCTGAAGGGCCGCACGCCCGTCCAGACCTCATCGACGGGGAGAAGACGCCTGGATCGGGCATGTTCCCGAAGCCCGGGACGAAGGACGCCGAACCGCCTGCGGGCTGAGGCGGGACGCATTGTCCCGTTCAGCGCTGGCGCAGGCTGCCCGGTGTCACGCCCTCGAGGGCGCGGAACATCTTCACGAACTGCGTGCTGCTGGAGAAACCGACCCGTGCCCCGATCTCCGACACCTGCAGGTTCGTCGATTGCAGCAGGCGTCGGGCCTCGTCCATCCTCAGCCGCAGGAAATACTGGTAGGGCGTCTGTCCGAAGACATCGCGGAAGGACCGGATCAGGTGGAAGCGGGAGAGGCCAGCCATCCCGGCCAGATCCTCGATGGACACCGGCTTGCCGATATTGGACCGCAGATAGTCCTCCAGCACCGCCATCCGTGAACGCGAGCCCGAGTGCGGGCGCGGAGGTTCGACGTCGGCACGCGACAGCTCCAGCATGCGGGCGCTGATGAAAAGACCGAGCGACTCGGCATAGAGATCGGTCAGGTCGCCATCCCTGGTCAGCAGGCGATCGAGCTTCATCAGGGCATCGGCAAGGTCCGCGTCCTCGAAATAGAGCCGCGGGCGCGGAGCCGCCGCCTTGTAGAGTTTGCCGAGATCCTCCGACAGCTTCTCAGGTTCGAAGAACAGCATGGTCACATGACCGCCGTTCGAGGGTTCCACAGTCCAGCCCTCGGCGGAATAGCCGGCCGGGATCTGGGTGAGTTTGCCGCGCAGGTCCGTCAGGGGCGACGGTGGCAGGCCCTCGATCCGGGTCTCGCCCTCGCGGCGCACGAAGTGGTGGAGCCCGAGATAATGCTGCGTCGCGCGGCTCTTGTAGCTGATGCTGTAGTCGGACGTGCGGCGGCTCGACTGCACGACCAGCCCGGACCAGGCGGCTGAGACGGTCCGCTCCAGCGGTCCGGGGGCGGCTGGCTTGAGGGATGTAACAAGGATTTGCGACATTATTCAGAACCTGGAATCAACATGCGCGATTGATTCACAGATCACCGCCATCGTCAATTTCAGTATATCGCCAAGGTCAGATGGCCCGGCTGGCGTCCCATGGACCCCTGTTCAGGAAGCGCGCCACCCCGAAATCTCTTCTCGAACAGACGGCATGCCGCCTAGGCCTTCCCCGACGGCACCCCGTCCCTCAGGACACATCTTTCAACATAGAGAAGATTGGCCTGCAGCATCCGCGTGGCGGCGGTGGAGATGTATTCCAACGCCTCGTTCTTGTCCTCGGCCCCGAGCTCTGTCTCCAGGATCATCACCGAGAGGGCATTGATCTGTCGCATCGTCAGATCAAAGCCGCGGAGCACAGGGCCGTGGACGGAAGCCTGAAGGTCGGCCCGCTCCCGCCAGGGGAACGGGGCGACATTGTCGGCAGGCGGCTCGCCCATGATGCGCTTCGGCCGCGTCAGGCGATCGACCGCGACGCCTCGCGCACCTTCTGCGCGGAGACGTCGATCTCGCTGGTCGAGCGGGCGATGGCACTCATCGACTGCGAGATGGCGGTCACGCCCTCGGCGGCAACGCGCATGTTCGACGACATCTCGGCGGTCACCGCGCTCTGCTCCTCGACGGCCGTGGCGATGGCCGTGGCGATCTCGCTGATGGTCGAGATGGTGGAGGAGATGTCGCCGATGGCGTTCACGGCACCCTCTGTCGAGGACTGGACCGACGCGATCTGTGCGCTGATCTCGTCGGTCGCCTTCGAGGTCTGGTTGGCGAGGCTCTTCACCTCGGAGGCGACCACCGCGAAGCCCTTGCCCGCCTCGCCGGCGCGCGCCGCCTCGATCGTGGCGTTGAGCGCCAGGAGATTGGTCTGGGCCGCGATGTTGTTGATGAGCTGGACCACGTCGCCGATGCGCTGGGCCGCTACCGACAAGCTGGCGACGATATCGTTGGTCTTGGCCGCCTGCTCGACCGCCTGCATGGAGATCTCGCGGGAATGGGTGACCTGGCGGCTGATCTCGCTCACCGAGGCGGCGAGCTCCTCGGCGCCGGCCGCGACGGCCTGGACGTTGCCGCTGGTCTGGGTCGAAGCGGCGGCGGCCTCTGTCGCCTCGCTGGTGGCGCTGGTCACCGCCTCGCCGATCGACTTGAGGTCGGTGTCGATCTGGCCCTGCACCTGCTTGCGCCGCTGCTGCTCCATGATCTCGGCGGTGATGTCGGTGGCGAACTTCACCACCTTGAACGGCTTGCCGTTCATGTCGAAGATCGGGTTGTAGGTCGCCTGGATCCAGACCTCCTTGCCACCCTTGCCGATGCGCTTGTACTGAGCCGACTGGAATTCGCCACGGCCGAGCGCCACCCAGAACTCGCGATAGGCCGCGTTGTCGCGATCCTCCGGTGCGACAAACATGCGGTGGTGCTGGCCGGCGATCTCCTCGAGACGATAGCCGAGGGTCTTGAGGAAATTGTCGTTGGCGGTGAGGATCTTGCCGGTGAGGTCGAACTCGATCACCGCCTGGGCGCGGTGGATGGCCTGAAGCTGGCCCTGCTGGTCGGCGTTCTTCAGCTTCTCTGCGGTCACGTCGGTGGCGAACTTCACCACCTTGAAGGCCTTGCCGGCGCTGTTCAGCAGCGGATTGTGGTCGCCTGGATCCAGATTTCCTTGCCACCCTTGCCGATGCGCTTGTACTCGGCCTGCTGGAACTTGCCGGCCCGCAGGTCGTCCCAGAAGCGGCGGTACTCGACGCCGTCGCGCTCCTTCGGTTCGACGAACATCGAATGGTGCTTGCCCTGGATCTCCCCAAGGGAATATCCGAGCGCATCGAGGAAATTCTGGTTGGCCGTGACGATCTTGCCGTCGGTTTCGAACTCGATGATCGCCTGCGAACGGTCCAATGCCGCGAGTTTCGCCGAACCATCCTTGCTATTTCCGAATCCGAACATGTTCGCGGCCTTTTGTCGCTGGGGAATGATGGAAGATTGATGCGAAGTAGTGAAGGGGGCGTTAACACTTGGCCGGACAAGAGTGCAGACGGTTGATTTTTTTCTACACAGACGTCTCCGCTCAGGAGAAACGTACGGGAAACGGCAGTTTCCCACAATTGTCACTCCAGTCGCACGCTCTTCGAATACACTGAAGTTGCTGCAGTAACCGATGAGATTTGCCTGTATCGCCGCTCCCGTGGCCGCGGCTTCGCGTGTCGCTCGGTGAAATGCATGAGAGAAACGGCGATTGCATGCTCAGGCCATGGGCCATGCCTGGCCCGAGGCGCTGTCTCTGCCGCGCCGACCGCTACAACTAGCGACAAAATGTCGCTTGAGTTGCTTGCGAATGCCCGACAGGCAAGGACGTTGCTTTAGGGCCCGGTGCAGCACGGAGTGACGATCCCGGGGCTGGGCCTCGATGCCGGAGCCAGCTTTATTCTGATATGCGAATTTTTATCCCCAAGCTTCCATCCCCACGCTATGATCACCAAAAGCCGGGAGGAACCGATGGCGCTCACTCGTCGTGATCTCGCATATGCTGCGGCAGCGTGGACGATGTCCTTATCCAGCCTGCGCGCCCAGACGGCCCGATCCCGCATCGGCCAGGCGGAAGTCCTCATCCTCGACGACGGAACCATCACCCTGCCGGGCTCGCTCCTCGCACGCAGCGCGCCGCGGGAGGAGGTCTCGCGGCTCCTGACGGAGGCGGGACTGCCGCTCGACGAGGTGACCAACAGTCTCAACGTTCCCGTCGTGCGCGTCGGCGACGATCTCGTCATGTTCGACAGCGGCTCGGGCAAGAACTTCATGCCGACCACGGGGCGGCTGCCCGATTCCATGGAGAAGGCCGCCATTGACCCGGCGAAGGTGAAGCATGTGTTCTTCACCCATGCCCATCCGGATCACCTCTGGGGGGCGCTCGACGATTTCGACACCGCCGCCTGCCCGAATGCGACCTACCACATCGCCCAGGCCGAATGGGACTTCTGGTTCCGCGCGGACATCTTCTCGCAGCTTCCCGAGGACAGGCAGGCCTTCGCCGCCGGGGCCCAGCGCGTGCTGAAGGCGCTCGAACCGCAGATCAAGCGCTTCAAGCCGGGGGACGAGGTGATTTCGGGTGTCGCGGCCGTTGACACCGCCGGCCACACGCCCGGCCACGTCGCCTTCGAGGTCAGGCTCGGAGGCGCGCCCTTCCTGGTCGCGGGCGATGCCGTCACCCATCCCGTCCTCTCCTTCGCGCGGCCCGACTGGGCGGGCGGCTTCGACCAGGATCCGGAGAAGGCAGCCGTCAGCCGCAGGCGGCTCCTGTCGAGGCTCGTCTCCGAGAAGATCCCGCTCGCCGCCTACCACTTGCCGCGCGGCGGCCTCGGGCATGTGGAGGCATCCGGCACGGCCTATCGTTTCGTGCCCATGGCCTGAGCAGCGGTCACTCTGCGGGGAAGCGACCGCCTTGGCCGGGTCTGGCCATGGCGCGCAGCCATCCGAGAATGGATCCTTCCAGGAGCATGGCGATCCCGAGGCGCGCGCCCAGCACCATGCCGACGACCGACACCGGCCAGGAGGCGGCGACCAGCGACCCCGCGGTGAGGCCCTGCCCGATCGTGCACCCGCCGGCCAGCACGCCGCCGAGGCCCATCAGGACCGCACCAGCGAGATGGCGCCGCATCTCGCGGTGATCGTCGAACGCCTCCCAGCGATATTCCCGCGCCAGCAGCGCCGCCGTCGCGGCGCCGAGCGGCACGCCGATCACGCTCATGACGCCGAAGTCGACCAGCGAGCCCTCGCTCAAGAGGACCGCCGCCAGCCCCCGGGCCACGGGCGCGACGAAGGTGAGGCTCTGGACCCGCACACCCTCCTCGAAGGGATCGACGAACAGGGCGGTCGCCGCCCAGCCGGCCACGACGCCGAGGCCGAGGGTGACGGCGGCCGTCAGCAGCCGTGGCGATGCCCTGAGGCGGGCATCGCGCGCCGCCAGCACGAGGAGAAGGAGAACGAGACCGAAGACGAGCGCCATGGCGGCAGCCGGTCCGAACCGGGCGGCGGCGAGCGACCCGTAGGAGCCCGGAGTGTCGCCTGGCATCGACAGGGCGAGGGCCTCGACCGTTCCGACCCGGAACCCGGCGAGTGCGCCGCGCAGGATGGCGTAGGCCGCCAGGCCGAAGACCAGGAGGGTCACCAGGCTGCGCAGGTCACCGGTCCCCAGCCGCACCAGGGATCCGAAGGCACAGGTCCCCACCAGGGCCATGCCGAGGCCGAACATGATCGAACCGGCGATGATCCCGGCCAGCGCGACGCGGCTGGGAATGTAGGTGGTCGCGGCCGGATCGAAACCCGCGACGAGGATGAGCAACTGCGTGCCGGCGATGGCAATGGCGAGCGACAGTCCGAAGGCACGCAGGCGACGCCAGTTGCCGCCGATCAAAGCATCTTCCAGCGCCCCGAAGGTGCAGAGCCGCGCACGCTGAACGGTGAAGCCCGCGGCAAAGCCGACGGCCAACCCGACCAGCCCCACGGCAACAGCCGTAAGACCAGACATGCATCCTCCCTCGGGGGCCGGAAGGAGCCCCCTATCGTGCCGCTTCGCTCAGGTGGGCCGGCACAAGGCGGTCTTGCTGCCGCCCTGACAGAAAATATTGTACACGACGCGGATGACCTGTCGAACATCCTCGTTGGCGAGGCTGTAGTAGACGGTCGTGCCGTCCCGCCTGGTCGTCACCAATTCGTCGTAGCGCAGGCGGGCCAGTTGCTGCGAGACGGTCGGCTGGCGCAGCGACAGGATCGCTTCCAGCTCACCGACCGAACGTTCGCGTTCCGAGATGAGACAGAGCAGGAGCAGCCGGCTTTCATGGGCCAGTGCCTTCAGGAAGTCGCTCGCATCGCGCGCGTTGCGCATGAGCTCCTCGAGCTCCACCGAGTACTCCGGGCCGTTCCTCAGCTGCTCCTCGATCGAGGCAGGAACGATCGATTCCGTCATCCTGGGCGCCCCCCCGTTGGTCCGGGCGTCGGGGTCGTTCCGGGCCGGCTGCGATGATCGCTGATCATCTTGCTCAACAACCCCCAAAACGTGGCGGCGTCAATGAAGCCGATCAGCCGGCCGATCTCTCGCCCCTCATCCGCGAGGACGAAGGTCGGCGAATAATGGACCGGCACTTTCAGTGCGACGCGCGGGTCCTCGCGCCGGTCCATGTCGATCCGGCGCAGAGGCGCGAGCCTCCCCTCTTCGGAGGCGGTATAGGCCGGTTCGACGTCCCGGTTCCAGCGCAGGCAATAGGGGCAGCCGGCGCGCTCGAACATCAGCAGTTCGAGGGCGGCGGCGGGGCGCAAGGCTCCGCCGCCGAAGATCAGCGACAGGACGACGATCCAGACCAGCCGTCTCACGCGTCAAGCTCCGTCAGGGCTGGTTCACCGGCGACTGGCGGTCGAACAGATAGGCCATGACGTCCTTGATCTGCTCGATGGTCAGCACCTTCTGGGCACCGAAGCGCGGCATGTTCGAACAGGCCACGACCGCCTGCGAATTGTAGATCTTGATATAGGTGTCGCGGATCACCTCGGGGTCGTAGTTGCGGTCACGCCCATAGCCGGCGAGACCCGGCCCGAGCGTGCCGAAGCTGACCTCCTTCGGATCCATCTGGTGACAGGCGTAGCAATTGCCCCCGGCAACGGTTCCCGGTCCGTCGGAGAACTGGAAGCCGCGGCCGTTGTTGGCGATCTGGAAGCCCTTGCGCCAGTCGCCGAGGAAATTGCCGTCGGAAGGCATGACCACCGCGCTGCGCTCGCGTGCCTGGATCGCATCGGCTTCCGCCGCCGAGACCTGGTTGCGGCGTTCGGTGCAGGCCCTCTGCGTCTCGTCGAGCTGCGCCTGCGCCTGCCACTCCGGCGATACCCGCGCGAACATCGCGCGCATCAGCGCGTCCACCTTGGCCGGATCGGCGGCCGGATGGTCCTGCGCCGTCACCGAGGTGACGGAAAGCACAAGCCCGCAGGCCAGCACCAGTCGGAGGGACTTCGAGAAAGTTCGGAACATGGCGACCCCCGCTCAGCGCTTGATGGAGGGGACGGTGATCTCACCGCCCGCAGCCTGGACATTGAGGAACATGTGGAGGGCCGTCAGGCCGTCCGATGCATAGGCGGGCTCCGGCCAGCGCTGCTGGCGGAAGCAGTCCCACAGCCGGTGCTGCATGGTCCTGAGCGCGCTCTGCGAGACGCGGTAGGTCGGCCAGGACCCCATGGTTTCCTGCGCCTGCTTGCCGGGCGTCGAAAAGTCCGGAAGGCCCTGCAGGCGGATGCGCTTGCCGGGCTCGGCGTGGCAGGTGGCGCAGGAGAAGTCCATGACGCCGGCGCGGCGATAGAACATCGCCTCGCCGATGGCCGTCATCTCGCGCTCGCGCGGATGGGCCGTCTGCGGCTGGATGCGCATCCCGTTCGACTTGTTGGCGATGAAGGCGACGAGATCCTCCATGTCGGAGGCACGGCCCGGGCCCGAGAAGCGCCGGCGAATCACATCGGCCGTGTCCAGCCCCTGGATCTTCTCCATGCACCACAGGAGCCGCTGCTCGATGTCCATGACCTTGTCGGCATCGGCGAAGAAGCGCGGCAACTTGGCATAGGCGCCCTCCAGCTTGCCTGGTCCTTCACCGAGATCGCAGGTCTCGAGCGAGACGTTCTTCGAGCCGCGCGCCTGCGCCCACAAGATCTCGCCACGATCGACCGCCAGATAGCCGGGATTGGCCATCGGGTCGTTGATCATGGCGCGATAGCGCTCGATTTCCTTTTCGCTCTCGTCCTGCGCCTGAGCCATCACGCCAGCAATACCGACGAGGGTGACGGCGGCGGCCATCAGGGCAAACAGACCTAGCCTGCGACCCATCGCTTTTCCTCCTTTGCGTTCTCCCGGTCGCCCTCTGCCGGGGCGATCCATCTGGCATCGTTTCGCGCTTTACATTCACGAAAAACTATATACCAATATATCCAAGCTTGCAGTCGTCGGATTGCGGCGTCAAGAAGAAGATGGAGCGGTTCCGCAAGAGAGCCGTCCTGGTCGGGAAACACGAAAGGAGGTCCCCATGGCGGGTCCAATCGTCCATCAGACGAGGCGCAGCGTGCTGCGTTTCGCGGCTCTCGCGGCCGCCGCATCAGTCATCGCACCGGGCCTTGCCCACGCCGATGCCAAGGCCGTCGAGGCCGAACTCAAGAAGCTCTACGACGGCAAGACGATGGCCGATGGGCGCGTCAAGCTCGACGTGCCGCAGATCGCCGAGAACGGTCTCGTCGTGCCGATCACGGTCGATGTCGAGAGCCCGATGACGGAGCAGAACTACGTGAAAGCGGTGCATGTCTTCGCCGACGGCAATCCGCTGCCCGGCGTGCTCACCTTCCGCTTCACGCCCATGTCCGGCCGCGCCTCGGCATCGACCCGCATGAGGCTTGCCCAGACCCAGAACATCATCGCGGTCGCCGAGATGTCGGATGGATCGCTGTTCACGACGAAGGCCGAGGTGAAGGTCACCATCGGCGGCTGCGGCGGCTGAGGGAGGATCAACACATGACCACGCGACCCACTCCCCGTGTCCGCGTTCCCGGCAACATCAAGGCCGGCGACGTCGTCGAGGTGAAGACGCTGATCTCGCACGAGATGGAGAGCGGCCAGCGCCGCGGCTCCGACGGCAAGCCGATCCCGCGCAAGATCATCAACCGCTTCACCGCCACCTTCAACGGCAAGCCCGTCTTCGAGGCGGACTGGCATGCGGCGATCTCGGCCAACCCCTACCAGTCCTTCTTCTTCAAGGCGACCGAAGCCGGCGAGCTGAAGATGGTGTGGCGGGATGACGACGGCTCCGAATACACGGCCACCAGCCGCATCGCGGTGAGCTGACCGGACGACTGCGGGCGCCGCACGGCGCCCGTGGTCCGCCGCTTCCCAACGACAGGACAGAACGATGATCTCGCGCAGGCATTTCCTGCAGGCGACGGCGGCTGCCCATGCCCTGACGCTTGCGTCGGGCCTCGGGCCTCTCGGCCGCGCCGCCGCGCAGCAGCGTCTCACGGAGCAGGACATCCTGCGCTTCGAGCCTCTCGGACAGGTGACGATCCTTCACGTCACCGACATCCACGCCCAGCTCATGCCGCTCTATTTCCGCGAGCCGTCGGTCAATCTCGGCGTCGGCGAGGCCAAGGGCAAGCCGCCGCATCTCACCGACAAGGCGTTCCGCGACCATTTCGGGCTCGCCGCCGGCTCCGCTGAAGCTCACGCCCTGACCGCCGACGACTTCACCCAGCTCGCCCGCAACTATGGCCGCATGGGCGGCATGGACCGGATCGCGCGCCTGGTGAAGGCGATCCGCGCCGAGCGCGGCGACAACCGCGTGCTGCTGCTCGACGGCGGCGATACCTGGCAGGGGTCCTGGTCGTCGCTTCAGACCAAGGGCCAGGATATGGTGACCGCCATGGAGGCGCTCGGCGTCGACGCCATGACGTCGCACTGGGAGTTCACCCTCGGCCAGGACCGTGTCAAGGAGATCGCCGAGAAGTCGAAGATCGCCTTCCTGGCGCAGAACATCCGCAGCATCGAGTGGCAGGAGCCGGTCTTCGAGGCGCGCAAGATGTACGAGAAGGGCGGCGCCAAGGTCGCCGTCATCGGCCAGGCCCTGCCGCGCACCGGCATCGCCAATCCGCGCTGGATGTTCCCGGACCTCGAGTTCGGCATTCGCGAGGACGACCTGCGCAAGCAGGTCGAGGAGGCGCGCGCCGAAGGTGCCGATGTCGTGGTGCTGCTGTCGCACAACGGCTTCGATGTGGATGCCAAGCTCGCGACCCGCGTCAGCGGCATCGACGTCATCCTCACAGCCCACACCCATGACGCCATGCCCGGCGTCGTCACAGTCGGCAAGACCATCCTCATCGGCTCGGGCTCGCACGGCAAGTTCGTGTCGCGCCTCGACCTCGACATCCGTGACAAGAAGGTGGCTGGTTATCGGTTCAAGCTGATGCCGGTCTTCACCGACGCCATCCAGCCGGATGCAGCGATGACGTCGCTGGTCGAGACCGTCCGCAAGCCCTTCGCGGCGGACCTCGCGCGCGAGGTCGGCAGGACCGAGAGCCTCCTCTACCGGCGCGGCAACTTCAACGGCACCTTCGACGACCTGATCGCCCAGGCCATGCTGGCAGAACGCGACGCCGAAATCGCCCTCTCGCCCGGATTCCGCTGGGGCGGAACACTGCTGCCGGGCGATCCCATCACCTTCGAGGCCATCGCCAACGCCACCGCCATGACCTATCCGGCCTGCTACCGGATGCAGATGACGGGCGCACAGCTGAAGGAGATCCTTGAGGATGTCGCCGACAACATCTTCCACCCCGATCCCTACTTCCAGGGCGGTGGCGACATGGTGCGCGTCGGCGGCGTCGGCTATGCGATCGATGTCTCCGCGCCTATGGGCCGGCGCATTTCCGAGCTGACGCTGCTGAAGACAGGGCAACAGCTCGAGGCATCGAAATCCTACACCGTCGCTGGCTGGGCCAGCGTCAACCAGGGCACACAGGGGCCGCCGATCTGGGATGTCGTGCAGGCGCACGTCGCCCGGCTGAAGACGGTCCGCATCGACCCCAACTCCGCCGTGAAGGTGACCGGAGCATGAAGAGGATCCCCCCCGAGGAGGTGCGCATGACAAGCGAAGCCACCATTCTCAACAGGCGCAGGTTTCTGGGAGCCGCCGGCCTGGCAGGCGCCGGCGTCGCCGCCGCATCGGTTCCCGCCGTGGCCGCCCCCCCCGCCACCCCGGACCCGCTCATCACCGATGTCCAGGACTGGGCCCGCACGCTCGGCGACGGCGTCCAGGCCCGCCCCTATGGCAGCCCGTCGCAGTTCGAGAGGCATGTCGTGCGGCGCGACGTCGAATGGCTGACCGCCAGCCGTGAGTCCTCGGTGAACTTCACGCCGCTGCATGAGCTCGACGGCATCATCACCCCGTCGGGCCTCTGCTTCGAACGCCACCATGGCGGCATCGCCGAGATCGACCCGGCCAAGTACCGCCTGATGATCAACGGCCTCGTCGACAAGCCGCTGGTGTTCACGCTCGACGACCTCAAGCGCTTCCCCGGCCGGCAGAACCACGCCTATTTTCTCGAATGCGCGGCCAATTCTGGCATGGAGTGGCGGGGCGCCCAGCTCAACGGCTGCCAGTTCACCCACGGCATGGTCCACAACGTCTGGTACACAGGCGTTCCGCTGAAGACCCTGCTGGACGAGGCCGGCGTCAAGACCAACGCCAAGTGGCTGCTCGCCGAGGGCGGCGATTCATCCGGCATGACGCGCTCCATTCCGCTCGAGAAGGGGCTCAAGGACTGCCTCGTCGTCTGGAAGATGAACGGCGAGATGCTGCGACCCGAACAGGGCTATCCGGTGCGCCTGGTGGTGCCCGGATGGGAAGGCAACATGTGGATCAAGTGGTTGCGCCGGATCGAGGTCGGCGACATGCCCTGGCAGCAGCGCGAGGAGACGTCGAAATATACCGACCTGCTCGCCGACGGGCGGTCCCGCCGCTTCACCTTCATCATGGATGCCAAGTCCGTGGTGACCAACCCCTCGCCGCAGGCGCCGCTGAAGCACAAGGGCCCCAACGTCCTGACCGGGCTGGCCTGGTCGGGTCGCGGCAAGATCCGCCGCGTCGACGTGTCCCTGGATGGCGGCCGCAACTGGCAGACAGCGCGGATCGACGGTCCCGTGCTGCCGATGTCGCTGACGCGCTTCTATGTCGACTTCGACTGGAACGGCCAGGAACTGATGATCCAGTCCCGCGCCATCGACGAGACCGGCTACGTCCAGCCCAGCAAGGACGAGCTGCGGAAGGTTCGTGGCACCAATTCCATCTACCACAACAACGGCATCCAGACCTGGCTGGTGCGTCCGAACGGGGAGACCGAAAATGTCGAGATCGGCTAAGCTCCTCACGGCGCTGACGATCGTGGTCGGCCTGTCGGGCGCGAGCCTGGTCCTGGCCCAGCAGCGCCCGCAACCGCAGCGTCAGCAGCAACCCGCCGCGCCAGCTGCTGCGGCCACCCCGAAAAAGGTCGGCCTCGGCCGCGAGGCGCATTCCGCGGAGGTTGCCGCATGGGCCATCGCGGTCCGTCCGGACGGGCAGGGCCTGCCGCCGGGCCGCGGGACGGTGAAGCACGGCGAGGAGGTCTACCAGGCCCAGTGCGCCGCCTGTCACGGCGAGTTCGGCGAGGGCACGGGTCGCTGGCCGGTCCTGGCCGGCGGGCGCGGTTCACTCCGCGGCGAGAGCCCGGAGAAGACGATCGGATCCTTCTGGCCCTATCTGTCGACAGCCTTCGACTACGTCCGCCGCGCCATGCCCTATGGCAACGCCCAGTCGCTGTCGAACGATGACGTCTATGCCCTGACGGCCTATCTCCTCTTCCTCAACGACATCGTGCCGGAGAGTTTCGAGTTGAGCAGGGAGAACTTCACGTCGGTGCGCCTGCCCAACGTCGACAACTTCTACGACGACGACCGCGAGACCACCGAGCGCGCCTTCTGGAACACCAATCCCTGCATGACCAACTGCCGGCCGACGGCGCCGCAGGTCACCGGCCGTGCCCGCGTGATCGACGTCACGCCGGAAGGCCGCAGCGGTCCGAGGGTCGAATGAGACAGGGCCGGCGATCCCCCGCGCTGGCCCTCGCGGCACTGGCCTGCGCCACCGTGGCCGTGGTCCCGGCCCGAGGCGGCGATGCGGCGCTCGGCGAGTATCTGGCCTCGGAATGCGTCACCTGCCACCAGGTCTCGGGACAGCAGGTCGGCGGCATCCCGGCGATCATCGGCCTGCCGCAGGACGCCTTCGTCGCCCTGATGGACAGCTATAGGCGCCGCGAACGGGACAATCAGGTCATGCAGGCCATGGCCGCGCGGCTGACGGCGGAGGAAGTGGCGGCGCTGGCGGCCTATTTCGGCAGTCTGCGTCCGCGTGGGAACTAGCCGGCGCAAGAATCGCCAGGAGATGGAGAAAGCCATGTCGGACATTGATCGCAGGGTGCTTCTCGGCGGAGCCGTGCTGGCTTCGGCAGCCGTGGCGACGACGGCCGCCGCGACGCCTATGCTGCAGCTGTCCGACCTGAAGAAGGAGGCCGATGTCGCCTGCGTCTATCATTGCGATTTTGGCGACCCGCCGCGCTTCGTGCAGATGCTCACCAACGTCGGCAACCACTTCTCCGCCTACGGCGCCGATCCCTTCGCCGTCCAGCTGGTGATCGTGGCCCATGGCCCCGGCGTCAAGTTCTTCCTTGAAAGCCTTGAGGGGACGAACTGGCGGGACGAGGCGATGGTCCCGCAGATCTTCGACCGCGTGCTCGCCCAGGCGAAGAACGGCCTGAAGGTCCATCTGTGCGACATCACCTTCCAGCGCCTGAACCTCGATCGCTCGAAGGTGCGGAAAGCCGACTTCATCACCTTTGTGCCCTCGGGCGTCGCCACCGTGGCGGCCTTGCAGAGCAAGGGTTTCGCCTATCTCAAGGTCGGATAGACTGTCCAGCACAGGCCGGGCGAACCGGCGGACAACATCCACGGGAGGAGCTGACATGACGATGAACCGCAGAGATTTCCTGGCCACGGGCTCGGCCGTCGCCACCCTGGCCCTGGCCGCACCCGCCCTCGCACAGGCCAAGCCTCGGGTCGTCGTCGTGGGTGGCGGCCCCGGCGGCGTTACAGCCGCGAAATACATCGCGAAGGACAGCCAGGGCGGCATCGACGTCGTTCTGGTCGAGCCCCAGCGCCAGTTCACCACCTGCTTCCATTCGAACCTCTATCTCGGCGGCTACCGGTCCTTCGAGTCGATCACCCACGGCTACGACAAGGTCTCGGCGGCCCACGGCTTCCGGATGAACCACCAGATGGCCAGCCGCGTAGACCGGGAGAAGAAGGAAGTCCTTCTCGCCGACGGATCCAGGCTCGGCTACGACCGGCTGGTGATCTCGCCGGGCATCGACCTGAAATACGACTCGGTGCCCGGTTGGGGACGCGAGCACGAGGAGACCATGCCGCATGCCTGGCGGGCCGGACCGCAGACCCAGCTCCTCAAGGCGCGGCTGGATGCCGTGCCGGACGGCGGCGTCATCGTGATGATTGCCCCGCCCAATCCCTACCGCTGCCCGCCCGGCCCCTATGAGCGCGTCTCGATGATGGCGCATGCGCTGAAAGCCTCCGGCCGGCGTCGCGCCAAGATCATCGTGCTCGATCCCAAGGAGAGCTTCTCCAAGCAGGGCCTGTTCCAGGAGGGCTGGGAAAAGCACTATCCGGGCATGGTCGAATGGATCGGCCCGAAGGTCCACGACGGCATCAAGTCGGTCGATCCAAAGACCAATACGGTGGTCACGGGCTTCGAGACCTACGAGAAGGTGGCGCTGGTCAACGTCATCCCGGCGCAGATGGCCGGTGCCATCGCCCGTGATGCCGGTCTCGCCAACGCCTCCGGCTTCTGCCCCATCGATCCGACCAACATGAAATCGGCCAGCGACCCCAACATCTACGTCCTCGGCGATGCCTCCATCGCCGGCGACATGCCGAAGTCCGGCTTCTCCGCCAACAGCCAGGCCAAGGTGGCGGCGCTCATGCTGCGCGGCGAACTCGTGAATGCCCGCACCTTCCCGGCCCGCTATGCCAATACCTGCTGGAGCCTTATCGAGACCGACGACACCGTGAAGGTCGGCGGACGATACGAGGCCAAGGACGGCAAGATCACCGCTGTGGAGACCTTCATCTCCAAGACCGGCGAGACGGCCGATCTGCGCAAGCAGACCCAGGAGGAGAACATGGGCTGGTACGCCGGCATCATCGCCGACATGTTCACCTGACCCTCGCCCCTCTGGGGCACCATCGAACGCGGCCGGTGCCGCGCCCCCAGCCCGGACGGCGGTGACCCGCCGACCGGGCGCTATCCCCGAAGGACTGAACCATGCGCATCGCAGCCATCGCCGCTCTTCTCGCGACGAGCGCCATTGTCACACCCCTGCTGGCCCAGGCCCCGGCACCCGCCCCGGCTCCCGCCGCGACAGCTCCGGCAGCTGCGGCTCCCGCCGCG
>CAZPMD010000008.1:30851-73378 GCA_964587395.1 uncultured Hyphomicrobiales bacterium | reverse complement strand
CACTGTTCGGACTGAAGGGAGACGACACGATGACCGCTGCCACCAGGACCTTTCCCGTCATGAAGAGCGACGAGGAATGGCGCCGCATCCTCACCCCCGAGCAGTACCAGGTGCTGCGCGGCCACGGCACGGAGCGGCCGGGAAGCTGCGCCCTCAACCACGAGAAGCGCGCCGGCACCTTCTCCTGCGCCGGGTGCGGCCAGGACCTCTTCGTCGCGGCGAAGAAGTTCGAGAGCGGCACGGGCTGGCCGAGCTTCGACCAGCCGGTTCCCGGTTCGGTCGAGGAAACCGTCGATCGGTCCTGGGGCATGGTGCGCACCGAGGTGCACTGCGCCAACTGCGGCGGCCACCTCGGCCACGTTTTCCCGGACGGGCCGCCGCCGACCGGGCTTCGCTACTGCATCAACGGCGTGGCGCTGAACTTCACGCCGGCCTGAGGCCAGCGCGGGCAACGCGCCATTAAGCGGAGGATGAGACGTTGAGGGGCCAACTGGCCCCTCCTGTCCCTTGCCCGCCGAACCGAGCCCCGCATGACATCACCCGCCGTGCCGCCGCCGATCGACCGCGACAAGGCCCTGATCGACGTGACGCGCGTCATCGTCGCCAGCGCGCTGACCATCGGATCGGTGCTTCTGACGGCCTTCGGCTTCGTCGAGCGCATGGTCGGCATCGACCGCATCGCCACCGATCGCCGCTTCGCCCTGCTGGCGCTGATGCCGGGCGCGGCGGCGCTGGCCTTCCTCGCCAGCGGACGGGCGCTCGGCGCGCTCTACGACGTCAGCGTGCCGCCGCGCGACATTCGCGCCTGGCAGCGCGCCCTGCTGCGATTCACCGACGTCTCCGGCGCCTATGGCCTTTTCGCCATCGTCATCTCGGGACTTGTCGCCGTCTCCACCCTGCTGGCGGTCGCGCTGATGCTGGACCTGAAGATCGCCCTGCTGTCGATCCTCAGCGGCGTGCTCGCCTTCTGCGTCGCCCTTTCCGGCATGCTGATGCGCTACTCGCCGCGCCGGCGGCTGATCGATCTGGCGCTGGTCACGACCATCGTCGTGGCCATGCTCGTCGACCTGTTCGTCTGATCAGAGCACCACGCCCTCCGCATCCATCAGGTGCATGTGGTTGAGGTTGGCGGCGAGCCGCATCGGCTGACCGTCCGCGGCCCCGGCATTCGGGTTGACGCGGCCGCACAGCGCCTCCCCGGCGACGGTGAAATAGACCAGCGTCTCGTTGCCCATCGGCTCGATCACGTCGAGCGTGATGTCGAAGGGCGCGACGCCCGGCTCCATCGTCGCCGAGGTCTCGGTGATGTGCTCGGGCCTCAGGCCCAGCACCAGCCCTTCCTTGCCGGCCAGCGGTTTGTAGCGCTCCGTGCGGCTTGCCGGCACTGGCAGGACGATCGACCCGTTGATGTGCAGGTTGAGGCCTCCGGAGGCCTGCTCCAGCTTCACCGGCACGAAGTTCATTGCCGGTGAACCGATGAAGCCGGCGACGAAGCGCGTCTTCGGATGGTGGTAGAGCTCGTTCGGCGGGCCGATCTGCTCGATCCGGCCGTTGTTCATCACCACGACGCGGTCGGCGAGGGTCATGGCCTCCACCTGGTCGTGGGTCACGTAGACCGTGGTGGTACGCACCTTGAGGTGCACCTTCTTGATCTCCGTGCGCATCTGCACGCGCAGCTTGGCGTCGAGGTTCGACAGCGGCTCGTCGAAGAGGAAGACCTTGGGGTTGCGCACGATGGCGCGGCCCATGGCGACGCGCTGGCGCTGGCCGCCGGAGAGGGCCTTCGGCTTGCGTTCCAGCAGTTCGCTGATGTCGAGGATCCGCGCGGCCTCGTCGACCCGCGCCTTGATCTCGGCCTTGGGATAGCGCTTCAGGCGCAGGCCGAAGCTCATGTTCTCGGCCACTGTCATATGGGGATAGAGCGCGTAGTTCTGGAACACCATGGCGATGTCCCGGTCCTTCGGCGGCACATCGTTGACGATGTCGCCATCGATGGCGATGTCGCCGCCGGAAATGTCCTCGAGCCCCGCGATCATGCGCAGCGTCGTCGATTTGCCGCATCCGGACGGGCCGACCAGCACCACGAATTCCTCGTCCGCGATGTCGAGATCGATGCCGCGGACGGCCTCCACGTCGCCGTAACGCTTGACGACGTTCCTGAGTGTTACGCCTGCCATGTGAACCCCCGTCAGCCCTTGGTCGCGCCGGCTGTCAGGCCTGCGATGTAGTAGTCCATGAGGAAGGCGTAGATGATGAGCGGGGGCAGCGCGCCGAGCAGCGCACCCGTCATGATCTGGCCCCATGCGAAGACGTCGCCGCGGATCAGCGTGGTGATGATCCCAACCGGCAGCACCAACTGGTCCACGGAGGTGGTGAAGGCCAGCGGATAGAGGAACTGCGCCCAGCTCACCGTGAAGGCGAAGATGGTCGCGGCGATGATGCCCGGCAGCGCGACGGGAACGAAGATTCGCGTCAGCGTCTGGAACCAGGAGGCGCCGTCGATGATCGCCGCCTCGTCCAGTTCCTTGGGGATGGAGGCGAAGTAGCCGATCATGATCCAGGTGCAGAAGGGCACGGTCAGTGTCGGATAGACGACGAGGAGTACCCACCAGCGGTTCAGGAGCTGGATGCCGGTGAGCTCGTGGAACACCGCGAACATCTTGAACAGCGGGATGAACAGCAGCGTGTCCGGCACCAGGTAGGTGAGAAAGACACCCGTCGCGAGCGTCGCCGAGCCCCAGAAGCGCATGCGCGACAGGGCGAAGGCGGCGGGGATCGAGATCAGCATGGTGATGGTCACCACGAAGACCGAGACGATCACCGAGTTCTTGAAGAAGGTCAGGTACTCGGGCTTGGTCAGCAGCTCGACATAGTTCGACAGGGTGGGATTGTAGACCCACCAGGGGTTCGTCGCCGCCGAGATCTCCGCGCTGGTCTTCAGCGAGGTGATGAACATGTAGATGGGCGGCAGCAGGAAGAAGGCCGCGAAGATGACGAGGAAGAAGTAGGACCAGCGCAGCGCCCAGGTCCTGTCGCGGCTCATCGAGCCGTACTTCACCTTGCGGTTCGGGGCGCCCTTGTCTGGGGTGGTGGTGGCCGCGGTCATGCCTCGTTCCCCCGCTGGTTGATGTCACGCAGGATGAAGACCGCGGCGATGGCCAGGATCGGCACCATGAACAGCGAGACCGATGCGCCGAGCGGGATGTCGCCGCCCTCGATGCCGAGTCGGAACGCCCAGGTCGCGAAGAGGTGCGTCTGGTCGAGCGGACCGCCCGCCGTCAGCACCCGGACGATGTCGAAATTGGCGAAGGTGACGATGGTGGAGAACAGCGCCGTGATGGCGATGATGTTCCGCATCATCGGCAGCGTCACGTACCAGATGCGCTGCCACCAGTTGGCGCCGTCGATCTCGGCCGCCTCGTAGAGCTGCTCGGGCACCGATTTGAGCGCCGCCAGGTACATGATCATGAAGAATGGCGCGCCGACCCAGATGTTGACGAGGATCACCGAGAACCGAGCCCAGCTCGCGTCTCCCGTCCACGGGATGCGGCCGAAGCCCATGCCGGTGAGCACATAGTTGAAGGCGCTGTAGGAGGGGTCGAACAGCCAGAGCCAGGCGAGTGTCGACATGGCCGGCGGGATGACCCAGGGGATCAGCAGCATGCCGCGCCACTTGCGCTGGCCCTTCGCCGGGATGTTGTGGACGAAATGGGCGATGATGAAGCCGAGCAGCGCCTTGAAGATCACCGCCGTGATGGCGAAGAGGCAGGACTGGTAGACGACCTTCCAGAAGGTCTCGCGGGTGAACAGGAACTGCATGTTGCCGAAGGGCAGACGCGTGCAGATGGCGTCCGGCAGCCAGGAGCAGTTGCGCATCCAGGCGACGCTCGTCATCGATTTCCTGAGCGTTGACAAATAGATGGCATAGAAGGCGGGATAGATCACCAGCACCGCGATCAAGAGGATCAGCGGCAGGGCCATCAGGAAGGCGATGGTCGATTTGCGCTGGAAGAAGCGTCTCACCGCATTGGGTTTGACTGCGGCCCGGCGTGCCGGGGGGCTGGTCGAAAGGACTGCATCTGCCATCAGGTCGCCGCCTCGCATTCTGGTCGTTCGGATCGGACAGGTGACGCTTTCCCGCGGCGGCACGCCCGTGGCGCGCCGCCGTCGATATCGGAGGGGCGCGGGGGCGCCCCTCGGCCGGCGCGGAACACCCGCGCGGATCAGCCGCGCAGGAAGCCCTCCACCTCGCTCTCGGCCCAGGAGAGCGTGCGCTCCATGGGCTCGCCCTGCAGGTGCCGGACGATCATCTTCGTCAGCGTCGCCTGGCTGTAGATCTGCTGGGCGATCTTCGGCGGCGCCGGCGAGGCGGCGATCGACAGGGTCTGGTGGTTGTGCGGGTTGGGGTAGTGGTAGAGCGTGCCCTTCGGCGGCCCTTCCTCGGCCCAGGTCGGAAGCGTCGTCAGCTTCTCGAACGAGGGAATGTCGTAGCCGGCCGAGGCCGCCACGAACTTCGCCACGGCATCCGGCTGCGACAGCGCGACGAGCAGGCTCTTGGCGGCCGACTTGTTCTGCGAGAAGGACCAGATGTTCCAGAAATAGGGCAGGAACGGCGAGAACCTGCCCTTCGGGCCCACCGGCATGCCGTGGGTCCAGCACTGGGCCGCGATCTGCGGCGCGTCGCGCTTGGCCACCGCCCAGGCGCTCGGCGGGTTCATGATCAGCGCGCCACGGCCCGAGACCAGCCAGCGGTTGTTGGAGCCGTCGTCCCAGGCCGGCGCGTCGGCCGGATAGAACTTGGCGACCTTGACGCAATACTCCAGCGCCTGGCGCACCGCGTCCGACTTCACCGTCAAGTCGCCCTTGGCATCGACCAGCGCCGCACCGAAGGACTGGAAGAAGGCACCGGCCGTGTCGACCGAATCGGTCGTCTCGCCGAGGCCGACACCGAAGGGAACGCCGGCCTTGTGGCAGGCCTCGGCCGCCTTCAGGTAGGCGTCCATGTTCCAGGCATCGGCCTTCGGCGCGGCGCCTGCCGGATACATGGCCTGGATGTCGATGCCGGCATGCTGCTTCAGGAGGTCGATGCGGGTGCAGGGACCCTTGATCTGCGAACCGATCGTCGCCGGCACGCCGAGCCACTTGTCGCCGGCCCTGTTCAGATACTGCACCGTGTCGTTCACCTGGCCGTTCTGGCTGATGAGCTGGGTCATGATGTCGTTGCAGGGCTCAAGCAGATCGGCATGGGCCTGCGGCCACCAGGTCGGCATGGCCAGCATGTCGTGACCGGACTTGGCCTGCGCCTCGGCGGCGATGGTCAGGAGGTTCTTGTTACCCTGCGAGGGGATGTAGTCGATCGTCAGCTCGACCTTCTCCTTCGCCGCCCATGCCTGGGCGACCTCGGTCGAGGCCCTGTTCGCGCCGGGAACCCAGTGGTCCCACAGGCCGATGGACAGCTTGCCGGCGGCATGGGCGTGGCGGACGAAGGGCGTGGCGAGCGCCGCTGTGGTGATCGCCGTGGCCGCCAGGAACCGGCGACGGCTCAGGGATTGTCTGCGCATGGTTGATCCTCCCGAAGGCTGTTGCGGCCGGAAGGCCGCCCAGATTGGACGCCGTGCCGAGCTTGTTGTGCATCTCTCGCAACCCTGTCCCGGCGGGGGCGGGGGAGCGCATGCCAGCTTGGGCGCTGGATGCAGTAAACGACAAAAATCGATTTAGTCCTAGATACGGATACTCACGCAGTCCAAGAAAACATCCTGCATCGCACAATATTCAAGAGTTTGTATGATACCAATTTGTTGTGCCTCGCAGCATGAAGACTCGTTCCCTTCTAGGGAACGCTGGCGGACGAATGTTGCGATGCACGCGGGCGGGTGAGGGTCACGGCCTGCCGCGCCGGTTGCGGTGCACCCTTGCCGGCGCCTGCCGCCTGGCCTCGCGGACCCTTCGGCAGCCATGCGGCCCGTTGCGTTGCCTGGCCTTCCTGCGCAGCCGGGCCTGCGGATAATTCCTGTCAGGTCATCGACATATTGTCCGATTTCTGTTCAGACTTGTTCAAAGGTGGAGACCTGCCGACAGAGCGGGCCGACCTGCGTCGATCGGAAGTTCAGCGCATGCGCGCATTGCGTCACGCCGTGCCTGCCGTGCTGGAGCGTCGATCGATCGGCGTCTTCGGAATGGGAGGACATGCGTGAAGCCGACGGATATCGCTGATCCGAACTACTTTCACAAAGTCGTCGATTGCCAGTGGGCCTGTCCGGCACACACGCCGGTCCCGGAGTACATCCGCCGGATCGCGGCGGGGGACTATACGGGCGCCTATCTCATCAACTGGAAGTCCAACGTCTTCCCCGGAATCCTCGGCCGCACCTGCGACCGGCCCTGCGAGCCGGCCTGCCGACGCGGGCGCGTGGAGGAGGAGCCGGTCGCCATCTGCCGGCTGAAGCGCGTCGCCGCCGACAACAAGAACGGCGTGGCGGCCTACCTGCCGAAGCCCCCCGAGCAGCGGAACGGCAAGCGCATCGCCTGCATCGGCGCCGGGCCCGCATCGCTGACGGTGGCCCGTGATCTGTCGCCGCTCGGCTACGAGGTCACCGTCTTCGACGGCGAGGCGAAGGCCGGCGGCTTCATGCGCTCGCAGATTCCGAAATTCCGCCTGCCGGACAGCGTCATCGACGAGGAGGTCGGCTTCGCCCTGTCCGCGGGTGCCGTGTTCCAGGCGAACCGCCGCATCGACAGCCTGAAGGGCCTGCTGGCCGAGGGCTACGACGCGATCTTCGTCGGCACCGGCGCGCCGCGCGGCCGCGACCTCGACCTGCCGGGCCGCAAGGAGGCCGCCGCCAACATCCATGTCGGCATCGACTGGCTTGCGTCCGTTGCCTTCGGCCACGTCACGGAGATCGGTCGGCGCGTCATCGTGCTCGGCGGCGGCAACACCGCCATGGATTGCTGCCGGTCCTCGCGCCGTCTTGGCGGCGAGGAGGTCAAGGTCATCGTCCGCTCCGGCTTCGACGAGATGAAGGCTTCGCCCTGGGAGAAGGAGGACGCGATGCACGAGGGCATCCCGATCCTCAACTTCATGGTGCCCAAGACCTTCGAGCACGAGAACGGTCGCCTGACCGGCATGACCTTCGAGAAGGTCGAGGCGGTCTATGACGACAAGGGCAACCGCAAGCTGGTGCCGACCGGCGAGCCGGACGTGCTGGTGCCCTGCGACGATGTCCTCATCGCCGTCGGCCAGGAGAATGCCTTCCCCTGGATCGAGCCGGACGCCGGCATCGTCTTCGACAGGTGGGGCCTTCCGGTCCTCGGCAAGGACACCTTCCAGTCGTCGCTGCCGAACGTCTTCTTCGGGGGCGATTCCGCCTTCGGCCCGAAGAACATCATCACCGCCGTTGCCCATGGCCACGAGGCGGCGATCTCCATCGATGCCTATTGCCGCGGCGCGCCGGTCAGCGACCGTCCGCCGCCGATGATGAACCTCATCAGCCAGAAGATGGGCATCCACGAATGGTCCTATGACAACGCCATCGCGCTCGACGAGCGCTACAAGGTGCCGATGGTCGCCAACGAGGTGGCGCTCAAGGATATCCGCCAGGAGGTCGAGCTCGGCTACGACTTCAAGCTCGGCCACGCCGAGGCCCAGCGCTGCCTGAACTGCGACGTGCAGACGGTGTTCGAGGCGAAGCTCTGCATCGAGTGCGACGCCTGCGTCGACATCTGCCCGATGGACTGCATCACCTTCACGGAGAACGGTGAGGAAAAGGAGCTGCGCACGCGCCTGACCGCGCCGGCGATGAACCCGACGCAGGACCTCTACATCGGCGCCGGCCTCAAGACCCAGCGGGTCATGGTCAAGGACGAGGATGTCTGCCTGCACTGCGGGCTGTGCGCCGAACGCTGCCCGACCGGCGCATGGGACATGCGCAAGTACTACATCGAAATGACACACGCGGAGCACGCATGCCGCAAGCAATAGCCGCCGTTAACGATTTCGTCGTCAAGTTCGCGAACGTCAACGGATCCGGGTCGGCCTCGGCCAACGAACTCTTCGCCCGGTCGATCCTGCGCATGGGCGTGCCGGTCAGCCCGCGCAACATCTTCCCCTCGAACATCCAGGGCCTGCCGACCTGGTACGAGGTGCGGGTGACCGAGGCGGGCCATCTCGGCGCCCGAGGCGGCACCGACATGATGGTGGCGATGAACCCCCAGACCTGGGACAAGGACATCGCCTCGATCGAGACCGGCGGCTATCTCTTCTACGATTCCTCCCGCCCCATGCCGCCGGAGAAGTTTCGGGACGACATCGTCGTCCTCGGCATGCCGCTGACCGACATCGTCAACCGCACCTATACCGATCCGCGCCAGCGCCAGCTGTTCAAGAACATCATCTATGTCGGCGCGCTGTCGGCTCTTCTCGACATCGCCATCGACGAGGTCGAGAAGCTGATCGGCGAGCAGTTCAAGGGCAAGGACAAGCTGATCGCGCCGAACATCAAGGCGCTGCACATCGGCTACGACTACGCGCGCGACCATTTCTCCTGCCCCATCGGCCTCAGGGTGCGCCGCGCCGACCGCATCGGCGACCGCATCTTCATGGAGGGCAATGCCGCGGCGGGGCTCGGCGCCGTCTATGGCGGCGCCACCGTCTGCGCCTGGTATCCGATCACTCCCTCGACCTCGCTGGCCGAAGCCTTCGAGAGCTACTGCAAGCGGCTGCGCGTCGACGCCGACACCGGCGAGAAGCGCTACGGCATCGTCCAGGCCGAGGACGAGCTCGCCTCCATCGGCATGGTCATCGGCGCCGGATGGAACGGCGCGCGCGCCTTCACCGCAACCTCCGGACCCGGCATCTCCTTGATGCAGGAGTTCCTGGGCCTTGCCTATTTCGCCGAGATCCCGGCGGTGCTCTTCGACGTGCAGCGCGGCGGACCCTCCACCGGCATGCCGACACGCACCCAGCAGTCGGATCTCATGCTCTGCGCCTATGCCTCGCACGGCGACACCAAGCACGTCATGCTGTTCCCGCGCGATCCGCACGAGGCCTTCGTCTTCGGTGCCGAGGCCTTCGACCTCGCCGACCGGCTGCAGACGCCGATCTTCGTCATGCTCGACCTCGACATCGGCATGAACCAGCATCTCTGCGCGCCACTGGAATGGGACGATTCCCGCGTCCTCGACCGCGGCAAGGTGATGACGGCGGAAGAGCTCGAGGCCGGCCGCGACTTCGGCCGCTATCTCGACGTCGACGGAGACGGCATCCCCTACCGCACCTATCCCGGCACCCATCCGACGCGCGGCGCCTTCTTCACCCGCGGCACCTCGCGCGACCGCTACGCCCGCTACACCGAGGAGGGCGGTCCCTATGTCGACAACATGGAGCGCCTGCTGAAGAAGTTCGAGACGGCGAAGTCGCTCGTCCCGGCTCCGGTGCTGATGCGGGGCGCCCAGCCGACGCGCATCGGCGTCATCCACTACGGCTCGACCGGGCCGTCCATGGACGAGGCGGTGAAGCTTCTCGCCGCCGACGGCGTCCATGTCGATGCGCTGCGTGTCCGCGGCTTCCCCTTCTCGCACGAGGTGACCGACTTCATCGCCGCGCACGAGATCGTCTTTGTCGTCGAGCAGAACCGCGACGCCCAGTTGCGGTCCCTGCTGATGATCGAATGCGGCATCGACCCGGCCCAGCTCGTGCCCGTCCTCCACTTCGACGGTACGCCCATCACCGCACGCTTTATCCGCAGGGAGATCGCGGCCAAGGCCGCCGTCGTCTCCTCGCCGCAGAAGCGGCAGGTCCTGTCCTGATCCCGGAACCTTCGCCATGACCTATCTCGCCAAGCCGAAGTTCCACCACCCGAAGATCGAGACCAACGATCTCGGCTTCACCCACCGCGACTACGAGGGCGCCATCTCGACGCTCTGCGCGGGATGCGGCCACGACTCGATCTCCTCCGCCATCATGCGGGCCTGTTTCGAGCTGTCGCTGCCGCCGCACCGCATCGCCAAGCTGTCGGGCATCGGCTGCTCGTCCAAGACGCCGACCTACTTCCTCGGCCAGAGCCACGGCTTCAACTCGGTGCACGGGCGAATGCCCTCGGTGCTGACGGGCGCGAACCTCGCCAACCGCGACCTCATCTATCTCGGCGTCTCCGGCGACGGCGACTCGGCCTCCATCGGCTTCGGCCAGTTCGCCCACGCCATCCGGCGCGCCGTGAACATGGTCTACATCGTCGAGAACAACGGCGTTTACGGCCTGACCAAGGGGCAGTTCTCGGCGACCTCCGACAAGGGCTCGAAGAGCAAGAAGGGCGTCGCCAACCCGGATTCGCCCATCGACCTCGCCGCCATGGCGCTGCAGCTCGGCGCGAGCTTCGTCGCCCGCTCCTTCTCCGGCGACAAGGACCAGCTCGTGCCGCTCATCAAGGCGGCTCTCGAGCACGAGGGGGCCGCCTTCATCGACGTCATCTCGCCCTGTATCGCCTTCAACAACCACGAGGGCTCGACCAAGAGCTTCGACTATGTGCGCGCGCATAACGAGGCCCTGAACACGCTCGACTTCGTGACGACACGGGCGCCGATCACCACCGAATATCCGGAAGGGGCGGCGCAGGACGTACGCCTGCACGACGGCTCGGTGATCCGCTTGCGCAAGCTCGCCTCGCACTACGACGTCACCGACCGCGGCGCGGCCATGGCCTATCTGCACGAGGTGGCGACCAGCGGCGAGATCGCCACCGGCCTGATCTATCTCGACGAGACGGCGAGCGACATGCATGCCCGGCTCGGAACGGCGAAGAAGCCGCTCAACGCCATGTCCGACCGCGATCTGGTGCCGGGCGCGGCGGCGCTCGCCAGGATCAACGCGAGCCTGCGCTGATGCAGCCGGCGGCGCTCCTCGCGGCCTTCCGCGATGCGGTCGCCCGGCGCGACGGACGCGCCTTCGCGGCGCTGTTCACCGCAGACGGCGTCTATCACGATGTCTTCTACGGCGAGTTCCGCGGGCCCGACGGCCTCGCCGCGATGATCGAGGACGTCTTCTACCGCACGGCGGAAGACTTCCGCTGGGACTTCCACGATCCCGTCAGCGACGGCCACATCCTCTACGCGCGCTACACCTTCTCCTATCGCTCGACCCTGCCGGAGGCCAAGGGAGCCCGGGCCATGTTCGAGGGTGTTGCGATCATGCGCCTCAGGGACGGGAAGATCGCCGATTACCGCGAGGTGGCGGACACCGGGCCGGCCTTCGTCGACCTCGGCTTCGCACCGGAGCGCATCGCCAAGATCCTCGGCCGCCAGGGTGCGGCGCTGAAGGCGCGCGACGAGATGAAGCGCCACCTCGGCTAGGGGGCAAGCCTGCTCCCGTTTCGGGGAGGCGGCACAGCCTGCCCCGGCGCAACCCAGCCATCCACCCGAGTTGGCCTTCCCGTCCTCAATTCAATCGTTCAGATTGGCCCGATGTGCCGCGCCGCGAGAGTGCGGGAGGGAGGCTGCGTCCATGTCCGAATTCATCTGGCGATCTGTCGTGCTCGGCGTCGCGGCCACTGCGTTGCTCGATGTCTGGGCGATGTTCCTGCAGCGCGCCTTCGGGATCGCACCGCCCAACTGGGCCATGGTCGGGCGTTGGGTCGGCCACCTGCCTCAGGGTCGGCTGGTGCATGACGACATCGGCCAGGCCGAACCTGTGGCGAACGAACTCGCCATCGGCTGGGTCTTCCACTACGCCGTCGGCATCGTCTTCGCAGCCGCGCTGCTCGCCGTCTGGGGCCTCGGCTGGGCGCGCATGCCGACGCTCATCCCGGCGCTGATCGTCGGCTACGTCACCATCGGCTGCGGCTGGTTCATCCTCCAGCCCGGCATGGGCGCGGGCGTTGCCGCCTCGAAGCGCGCCAATGCCATGCAGATCCGCATGCTCAACATCCTCGGCCACACCGTTTTCGGCCTCGGCCTCTACCTTGCGGCCCTTCTGACGCGCTGAGGCGCCTCGGCCCGCGCCCTGTCTGCGGCCATCTCCTCGGTGATCCAGCCGATGAAGGCCTCGATCTGCGGGCGCGCCCGGTCCTCGCGCCTGTAGACGAGCCTGTGTGCGACGGCGGTGACCCCGAGTGCTCCGAAGGGGGCGACGAGCTCTCCGGCTGCCAGCATGCCGCCCGCCTGGAGCGTCGATTCCAGCATCAGGCCGAGCCCGTCGCGCGCCGCCATCAGCCCGAGATAGGCGCGGTCGAAGGTCATGCCGCGGCGCGCCAGCATGACGTGTGGCGCATGGCGGGCGATCCACTGGTCCCACTGCACCACGCTGCGCACGGAATGGATGAGCGGCACGGCACTGATGTCCTCGACCCGCGTCAGGCCGTGGCGTGCCACGAACTCCGGGCTGGCGAGCGGCATGATCGTCTCCTCGCACAGCACCAGGCCCTCGCAGGCCTCGGGAACCGGGCGGTTGTACTGGATGTCGATCATGAAGCCGTCGTCGCCGAGTTTGGCCGGTTCGTGGCCGGCGAACAGGGTCAGGTCGATCTCCGGGTGCCGGGCGCGGAACGAGGGCAGGCGCGGCACCAGCCAGAGGGTGGCGAGGCTCGGCGCCGAATGCAGCATCAACCGCTGGACCGAGCCCTCAGAAGCGAACCGGCTGGTCGCCACGGCGATGCGGGTGAAGCTCTCGCCGAGGGCATTGGCATAGGCCACGGCATCCTCGGTCGGCTGCACCGTCCTGTTGCGACGCACGAAGAGCGGCTTGCCGAGGATGTCCTCCAGCAGGCGGATCTGGTGGCTGACCGCCGAGGGCGTGACGTTGAGCTGGGCGGACGCGCCCGCGAAGCTCCCCGTCTCCATCACGGCCGTGAAGGTCTGGAGGCATTTCAGGGGCGGCATGCCACCGATCATTGGTGAGCTCTCCTCGTCGATTTCACCAGTTTATTTCGTTTTCGTGAAAATCATATCCTTGTTAGCGTTCCCTCAAGACACGTCGACGGCCCGGTCAACAGGGCTGCGGGGAGGATGCCGGGGATGCCGCACGGGATGCGGCGCCAGCAGCGCAGGTGGGCCGTCAGGCCGCGGCGCGGCCGCCTGTTCGCAGCTCATGATCAGTCCGCGACGGTCCCCGGCGCATCGCGCCGCGTTCAGAGCTGTCAGAGGACGACCGTCGCATGAACCTTCATCGGATGCTTCTCGAGCGCAAGGCGGCCGGCCGCCCGGTCACCGTCGGCCTCATCGGCGCCGGCAAGTTCGGAACCATGTTCGCCAGCCAGTGCCGCCTCACCGACGGCATGCACCTGGTGGCCGTGGCCGATCTCAACACCGCCCGCGCCCGCTCCCAGCTGAAGCTCGGCTCCTGGCCGGAGGAGCAGTATGCCGCGTCCTCCATCGACGATGCGCTGAAGACCGGCCGGACGGCGATCCTCGACAACGCCGATCTCGTCGTCACCCATCCCGCCATCGAGGTGATCATCGAGGCCACGGGCGATCCCGGCGCCGGCATCCGCTTCGCCATCAAGGCGATCGAGAACGGCAAGCACATCGTCATGGTCAACGTCGAGGCGGACGCCGTCGCCGGCCCCATCCTCGCCCGCAAGGCGAAGGCCGCCGGCGTCGTCTATTCGCTCGCCTGGGGCGACCAGCCCGCCCTCATCGCCGACCATGTCGACTGGGCCCGCGCCTGCGGCTTCCGGGTCGTCGCCGCCGGCAAGGGCACGCGCTACCACCCCACCTACCACCAGTCGACGCCCGACACGGTGTGGGACATCCTCGACAAGTACATGAAGATCCGCGACCGGAACTCCATCAACCCGAAGATGTTCAACTCCTTCGTCGATGGCACGAAGTCCGGCATCGAGATGACGGCGGTCTGCAACGCCACCGGCCTGCACGCGCAGTCGGAGGGCCTCAGCTTCCCGCCGGCGACCCGCTTCGAGCATGCCGAGATCTGCAAGCCGCGCTCGGCCGGCGGCGTGCTTGAGAAGGCCGGCGTCACCGAGGTGACCTCGTCGGTCTATCGCGACGGCACCGACGTGCCGCACTCGCTGGTCATGGGCACCTACGTCGTCTTCGAGAGCGACAGCGCCTACAGCCAGGAGTGCTTCCGCGAGTACTCCATGCTGCAGGATGCCTCCGGCAAGTATTCCTGCCTCTATCGCCCGATCCACATGATCGGCCTCGAACTCGGCTACTCGGTCGCCTCCGCCGCCCTGCGCAAGGAGCCGACCGGCGCGCCGATCTGCTTCAACTCGGACGTCGTGGCTACCGCCAAGCGCGACCTCAAGGCCGGCGAGATGCTGGACGGCGAGGGTGGCTTCTGCGTCTGGGGCAAGCAGACCCCGGCCGACGCCTCGCTCGAGCAGGGCTATCTGCCGCTCGGACTTGCGCATAACGTCAAGCTGAAGACCGACGTGAAGCTCGGCCAGCGGCTGAAGTGGAGCGACGTCGACTACGATCCCAACAGTCTCGCCGTGAAGGTCAGGCGCGAGATGGAGGCAGCCTTCGCCCGCCCGAACGCAGGCGCCGCCTGAATGGACCTGACGGTCCGGGCCGGCCCTGCTTGCCCGGACGTGTGACTGCCAAGAACGACCGGCGAAGCCGGCGGCCCATACCAGACCGGCGAAGCCGGCACCGAGGAAACACCCACAGAGCCCGGTCAGCGGGCTGGACCCCTGAGGAGGACCATATGACGACCTTCGACACCAAGAGTGTATCCCGCCGCGTCGTGCTCGGCGGCCTTGCCGCCGGCACCGCGCTCGTCGCCATGCCGGCGGTGCTGCGCGCCCAGAAGCTCAACTGGATCGGCGCCAACGCTGCCGCCCAGGGCGACTTCATCGGCCAGAGCCTCGACTTCTTCGCCAAGCGCGTCGGCGAACTGACCCAGGGCCAGATCACCGTCACGACCCACCACGGTGGTTCGCTCGGCGGTGAGCGCGAGCATATCGAGGCGGTGCAGCAGGGCGCCATCCAGGTCGCCTCGCCCGGTCAGGGCGTTCTGGCCGGCGTCTATCGCCCGGCCGAGGTCTGGACCCATCCCTACCTGTTCAAGGACGTCGCTCACAAGGACCGCGTCTGGGACACCATGCGCGCGGAATACCAGGAAGACGTCGCCAGGACGGCTCGCCTCCGACCGCTGGGCGCCATTCCCCGCATGCCGCGCCAGCTCTCCTCCAACCGTCTCGTGCGCGCGCCGGCCGACCTCAGGGGCCTGAAGATCCGCGTGCCGGAGACGGCGCTCTGGCGCCGCACCTTCGAGCTCTTCGGCGCGTCCCCGACGCCGATGCCCTGGCCAGAGGTCTTCCAGGCGCTGAAGTCGAAGGTCATCGATGGCCAGGAAAATCCGACAGCGCTGTCGTTCAACTCCGGCATCTTCGATGCCAACACCCATCTGGCGCTGACCGAGCACATGATGCAGGACAACTGCATCCTCGTGTCCCAGACGACGTACCAGGGGCTTTCGCCCGCGCTCCAGCAGGCGCTCGACCAGGCGGCGCGCGACATGGAGGCCCATATCCGCCCCCGTGTCATCGCCGAGGACACCGACATCCTCGCCAAGGTCAAGGCCAAGGGCATCGTCGTCACGGAGGTCGACAAGGCAGCCTTCACGCAGACGGTGCGCGGCCTCATCACCGAGTTCCCCGCCGGCAAGAGGTGGGCTGACCGGATGGCGCAGATCGCCTGAGGCGCCGCATCAACTTGCCCATGGCCGACACCGAGCGGCCATGGGCATCCTTGCGACGGTCGCACCGGTCGGAGACGACAGGAGGGCCCGCAACTCTCAGGTGTGCGCGACAATCTTTGGCACGGGGTCCATGGCGGCAATCATCAGCAGGCTCTCCCACTGGGTCACAGAGGTGGCGAAGGTCTTTCTCGGGCTCTGGGTTGCGGCCATCGTGCTCATCACGTTGGCGGCCGTCTGGTGGCGCTACGTGATGAATGCTCCCATCGCCTGGATCGAGCAGGTGTCGAACATCCTGTTCATCTGGATCACCTTCGTCGGGGCTGCGGTCCTCTATCGGCAGAAGCTGCATATCGGCGTCGACATGTTCATCGAGATGCTGCAGGGCCGCGCCAAGCAGATCATGTTCTGGGTCATCGAACTGGCAAACCTGTTCTTCATCGTTGTCCTCTTCATCTACAGCCTGAAGTTGTCCATCGACGTCCTGCCCAATACCTATGGGGCGCTCGATATCTCTCCGGCCTATTTCTATTTCTCGGCGCCGGTGGCCTGCGCGATGATGGTTCTCTACTTCGTCGAGAAGATCATCGACCCCTCGAAGCGGCGCCCCGAGGGCTCGGTGGGGGATTTCTGACATGGGCACGATCCTCATCGGCACCTTCTTCCTGCTGCTGGCTCTCTCGGTGCCCATCGGCTTTGCCATGGGTCTCGCCACCATGGGGGCGATCTGGTTCCACGGCGGTCTTCCCATGTCGCTGCTGGCCCAGCGCACGCTGGTCGGGGCGGACAGCTACGCCCTGCTGGCCATCCCCTTCTTCATTCTCGCCGGCAACCTGATGAACGGCGGCGGCATCACCGAGCAGATCGTGCGCCTCGCCAATGCCATGGTCGGCCGTTTCCGCGGCGGACTGGCGCTGACCTCGGTCATGGCCGCGATGATCTTTTCCGGCCTTTCGGGATCTGCCGCGGCCGATGCCTCCGCACTCGGCAAGGTGCTCATCCCGGCCATGAAGAAGCAGGGCTATGGCGGCGGCTTCGCCGCGGCGCTGATGGCGTCGGCCTGCGTGAACGGCCCGATCATACCGCCCTCCATCCCGCTGGTGATCTACGGATTGTCCGCGGCCAAGGGCGTCTCGATCATCGCCCTGTTCCTCGGCGGCATCGTGCCGGGAGTCCTTCTCGGGCTGGCGCTGATGGTGGCGGCCTACGTCATCTCCGTCCGGCGCAACTATCCGGTCTCCGAGGCCGTGCCGATCCGCGAGATTCCCCGGCTGGTGCTGCCGGCGCTCTGGGCGCTGATGATGCCGGTCATCATCCTGATCGGCGTCACCGGCGGCGTCGTGACGGTGACGGAGAGCGCCACCATCGCGGTGGTCTATGCCGCCCTTGTCGGCTTCTTCGTCTATCGCGAGCTGAACATCCGCACGATCTGGCCCATCCTTGTCCAGACCGCGCTGGATACGGCGCTGGTCATGTTCATCATCGCGCTGTCGTCCGGCTTCGGCTGGCTGCTGGCGGTATCCGGGATGCCCAAGGCCATTGCCGCCTGGATCGCCTCGGTCTCCTCCGATCCGGTCATCATCCTGATGATGATCAACGTCTTCCTGCTGGTCATCGGCATCTTCATGGAGCCGCTGCCGGCGCTGTTCATCCTGATCCCGGTTCTCGTCCCCGTGGTCCAGGCCGTCGGCATCGACCTCGTCCATTTCGGCCTGGTGATGGTGTTCAACCTCTGTATCGGCCTGATCACCCCGCCTGTCGGCATCCTCCTCTACATCTGCGCCAACTTCGCCGGCGTGAAGCTTGAGGAGGAGAGCCGCGAGCTCGGACCGTTCCTCGCCGCCAGCCTGGTCGTCCTTGCCATCATTTCCTTCTTCCCCTCGACGGTTCTTTGGTTGCCGCGCGTCCTCGTCGGCTACACGGGTTGAGATCATGACCATGAACAGACTTGCAGACCGCGTGGCGCTTGTGTTCGGCGCCGGTTCCGTCGGCCCGGGCTGGGGCAATGGCAAGGCCTCGGCGGTGGCCTATGCGCGCGCGGGCGCCAAGGTTGTCTGCGTCGACATCAACCGCTCGGCCGCCGAGGAGACGGTCGGCATCATTCGCGGCGAAGGGGGCAGGGCGGAGGCGCTGGCCTGCGACGTCACCAAGCTCATGGAGGTGGAGGATGTCGTGGCGCGCACCACGGCTCTCTTCGGCCCCGTCGACATCCTCCACAACAATGTCGGCCACGCCAAGATGGGCGGCCCGCCGGACCTGACGGAGGACGAGTGGCGCCGCGAGATGGACCTCAACGTCACCGGCATGTTCCTCGCCTGCAAGGTCGTCATCCCGACCATGGTGGCACGCGGCAAGGGCGTCATCACCAACATCTCGTCCTCGGCCGGCATCCGCTACGTCGGCTATCCCTACACGAGCTACTATGCCGCCAAGGGCGCGGTGAACCAGTTCACCGTCGGCGTGGCGCTGCAATATGCGCGCGACGGAATCCGCTGCAATGCCATCCTGCCCGGCCTGATGGACACCCCGCTGATCTACCAGCAGATCACCGTCCAGTACGCCTCGCCGGAAGACATGGTGAAGGCCCGCCATGAAGCCACTCCCATGGGCCGCATGGGCACCGGCTGGGACGTCGCCAACGCCGCCGTCTTCCTGGCGAGCGACGAGGCCGGCTACATCAACGCCGTCTGCCTGCCGGTGGATGGCGGCTTCACCGCGCGGTGCGCCTGAGCGGGACGGTTCCGGACCGAATGCGGAGGGCAGAACCGGCCTTCCGCATTCCGGGTTGCGCCGGGCGATCTCAGCCCTGCGCCATGCCGCGCCGCGAAGAACCAGGCCGGACGGAACCGGCCTCAGGCGGGAGGGAAGGCAACCAGCGCTTCCGCCATCGCCAGAACGCTCCCGGCGCCGTCCTTGACGAAGATGCGCAACGTCGCGATGTCGGCCTCGCCTGCCGTCTCGCGCTGCACCACGCGGCCACCGACAACGATGGACGTGCCCGTGGCCGCTGGTCGGGCAAAGCGCACCGAAAGGCGCCGGCAGGATGCCGCGGGCAGCCAGACGCCGAGAGCCTGATCGGCCAGCGCCATCAGGAGCATGCCCTGGATGATGGTCCCGTCGAGGCCGATGCCGCGCGCCACCGCCGCGTCGGTGTGAATGGGATTGTCGTCACCCGACACATCCGCATAGTCCTGGACGCGATCCTGGGAGATCACCCCGCAAGGCTGGTCGGGGAACACGTGCCCCTTGTCCGGCATCGTGATCATTGCACCAGCCGCAGGATGGTGTGGAGCCGCACCAGAGCCCGCCCGGACCCATCGGAGACCAGCGTGTCGACCGTGATCCGGTCGGCGTCACTGCGGCACAGCCGGGCATTGACCGACAGTGGTTCGTCGAGAGGCGGGGTCCGCATCGTCTCGATGGTCTGCGCCTCGTGCACGGGCAGGGCCGAAGGCCGGTCGGGCGCCAGCTCCCTGACGGCTGCGATGATCTGCGGATCGGACAGCCAGACGATGGGCAGGGTTGTCGGCCAGCGCGCGGCATCGGTCGCGCCGATGCCGGCGCGGAAGTCCATCACGTCGGCCGCCGAGACAATCGCCGTGCAGACCACCGTCCGCGTGGGCCCTGTGCCGTTCACGCCCCGCGCCCGAAGATCAGCACGGCATTGATCCCGCCGAAGGCGAAGGAATTGGTCATGGCGTACCGGATCGGCTGTTCCCGGCCGACATTGGGCACGCAGTCGATCGGGCAGAGCGGGTCGGCCTGCATGTGATTGATCGTCGGCGGCACCCGGCCGTCCTCGATGGCACGCACGGTGATGACCGCCTCGATCGCGCCGGCGGCGCCAAGGGTGTGGCCATGGATCGGCTTGGTCGAGCTGACCGGCAGCGAGGCGGCCCTCGGTCCGAAGATCCGCACCACGGCCTCGCTCTCGGTCGAGTCGTTGAGGGTCGTTCCCGTTCCGTGAGCATTGACGTAGTCGATGGCATCGGCGCTCACGCCGGCATCGTCCAGGGCGGACGACATCGCCTCGGCGGCGCCGTCCAGATCCGGACGCAGCATGTCCTTGGCGTCGCTCGTCGTGCCATAGCCGAGAAGGCGCGCACGGATGCGTGCGCCACGCGTCCTGGCTGTCTCCTCATCCTCCAGCACGACAACCGCCGCGCCCTCCCCGAGGAGCAGACCATTGCGGCCCTTGGAGAAGGGTCGGCACAGATCGGGCGACAGGACGCGCATCGCTTCCCATGCCTTCATGCCGGCGGGCGTGACCATGGCCTCGCAGCCGCCGACGATCGCGCGGTCGCACATGCCCGAGCGGACCATCTGCATCGCAATGCCGAGCGCCTGGGCTGACGACGCGCAGGCGCTGGAAATGGCGAAGGTCGGCCCGGTGCACCCGAAGATCATGCCGATGTGGGACGCCGCGGCGCTGATCATGCCGCGCGGCACCGTCAGCGGATCGAGGCGCCGCACATGGGTGGCGAGTGCCGTCACGCCGTTCTCGAGCGTGGCGAAATTGCCGATGCCGGTGCCCACCACAACCGCCGTCCGGGAGCCCATGGGCGTGCCGCTGTCGAGGCCGGCGTCCTTCATCGCCTCCAGCGCTGAGACGATCGCCAGCGAGGCGGCTCGATCGAAGAACGCTGCCTTCCGGTCGGGGAGGTAGGAGGTGATGTCGACGTCCGGAGCCTGGGCGGCGTGCCGGATGAGCGGCCGGTACCCCTCGTTCAACGCCACCTGACGGACGCCGGACAGCCCTTGCCAGGCGGCTGACCAGAGCAAGTCTGCCCCGAGGCCGGCCGCCGTGACGGCGCCCAGGCCGGTGACCACCACATTGCGTCGTGTCACGTCAGGCCTTCTTGTCGGCAAGGATACGCTGCTTCAGCACATCCAGAAGACCGCCGACATCGGTCACCTCGGCCATGCTCTCGTCCATGGGGATATAGACCGAGAACTTCTCTTCGACCGCCGCCAGGATCATCATGTAGTCGACGCTGGCGATGTTGAGAGAGGCGAGCGTAGTCTGGGGGGTAACCCCGGCCATGTCGACCATGCCTTCCTTGGAGATCACCTCGATGAGGTCGCGGGTCAGTTGATCATCGCCAAAGGGGGTGCTTGTCTCGGACATTGTTGGACCTTCAGGATTTGTCGCCGTTGCGTCGCATGATTGCCGGCAGATGTCCAGTCGAGCACCGGTGTGCCGCCGGATGCTTCCGCAGCGCGCCGTTCTGCCCTATCTAGAGGCCGGTGGGCGGTTGGCGTTGTCATCGCCAGCCACCTCTGTGTTCGAAGCCAACGAGGGTCGTCACATGGTGGATCTATCGCGGCGCAGCCTGATCGCCGCACCGGCCATCGCGATCATGGTGTGGGACCAGGGGCACGCCCAGGAACGCCTGCCACCCATTGCAATCCGCCGTTCGGAGATCACCGTCTCGCGGGCGCTCATCGTGGCGCGCCCCGATCTGCCGGTTCCCAGCGATCCCGGCATGCTCTTCTATGTCCAGCAGGCGATCGACAAGAACATCCTGGTCTATGCGGCGCGCCGTCGACCGGACGGCCCGCTCGATCCCGAGGAGCCGGTCGAGGTGTTCTGGCGCCGCTACAACGACGATGGTGGCAACCGGCGCACCATCTCGTTCTTCGAGCGCCTCTTTGCCTTCGGTGTCAGGGCGCAGGCGCTGCCCGAGAGCCGCTTTTCGGTTCGGATTGCCGGCTACCCCTACCGCGATGCGACGGTCGAGATCGGCCCCGACGGCAGGCCAAGGGCCCTTTACGCCGTCGGTACCCGGACCATCCGGGTCGTCTATGCCTACGCCATGGCGGAAAAGACCCGCCTCATTCCGAAGGTCCACTACGTCGACATTCATGGCTTCGACGTCGACAGCGGCGAGGCCGTGCGTGAGCGGCTCAACCTGAGCATGGGTTGAGCGGCCTCTGTGGTCAGCGTGGGCGGGGTCGTCCGATCTGCACCATCAGGATCATGCCGCAGATGTTCAGTCCCACGGGCACGAACCAGGCGGCCAGGACCGGGTGCAACTGCCCGTAGTGGCCGAGCCACACAACCGTGTTGTTGAGAATGTGCATGAAGTAGCCCGCAAGTCCGACGAGCATGATCGGCTTGAAGGTGATCCGTTGGGCAAAGAACCGCGCGGCAAGCGCAGAGGCCATGAGGATCATGCCCAGCGGCAGGAAGGCCTGCGCCAGTCGGACATGCCACCAGGTTCGGTAGGACGGGTCGTCGACAAGCGGACGGCCGGCTAGGTCGGACAGGACGGACTGTGGCAGGTATCGCGCCTCGATGCCGAGATTGGCCAGCCAGAGCGCGTCGAGGGGAAGAGCAACCCGCTCTTCGGAAAAGCCCCGCTCGTTGCGCGTCGTGGCGTCGGGAACCTCGCCTTCCCCGGACGCGACCCAGCGGCTGCCATTGCGGAACAGCCAGTATCCGTATTCCCGATCGGGCTCAGCCGTCGCGGCGGTGATGCGCCCGGTCATTCGCCCCCCGGCCGAGAGTTCGAAGAGCTGGACGTCGACAAGCCGGGCGTGGCGGTAGTCGATCCTGGCCTGGACCATGTGGTTGGGAAGCGTGATCCAGCGCCGTTCGGTCGGACGGAGCGAGCGGTTGAACCTCCCGCCATAATCGCCGATTCCGTTCTCGATCTGGATCGTGACCGCCGTCGGCCGCAGGACTATCAGCGCTGTTGCCTGCAGGGAGCCGAGGGCTATCCCGACCATCAGGAGTGGCATGATCGACTGAAGGGGCGATCGTCCGCCGTTCCAGATTGCGATGCGCTCGCGCGACTGGGTGAACGTGATCTCCGACCACCATATTCCCAGGAAACATGCGAGGGGCAGAACGAGAGTGATGATGTCGCAGGAGCGCAGCAGCAGATACCAGAGCAGGTGCCGGGCAATTCCGAAGGGCCCCGCCGGACCGGCCTCGGCCGCGATCCGCTCGGCGCGCGGGGCCAGATCCAGCGTCAGCGCGATGATGAGCAGGGCGGTCAGGACCGTGCCGATATGGCCTGCCTGCGTGAGGGCCAGCGTGCGCGTGTAGGTCCCGAGGGGGACGAGGCGAAAATGTCGCTGCGAGTCCCCTGCGCGCCGGTCACCGAGGAGCAGCGTCATGTCCGGCCGAGCCCCGGGCGGGCGATGGCGGACGACCTCAGCGCCACTGCGATCGTCAGACAGCCGCCGAGAGCAAGGCCGCCCGCAAACAGGAGCGTCAACACGCCTGGCAGGCTGGTCGCAGCCGCAGAGGACAGCACCGTCGTGCCGATGATCTCGGTCGCCATCAGTGCGGCACATGCGACGGGCAGCACGATGGCCTGATTGGCCCGTGTCGTGAATGAAAGGGCCAGCAGCGCGATCAGCGGCGCGATCACGCACAGCAGCCCGCGTCCGAGCCGCTTGCCGATTTCGATGCGGTGGGCCGGATCGCTCACCGCGGAGGTGATGAGTTCCGTGAGCATGAGTTCCGATATACTGCGTCCGCGCGGGTCGAACGGGATGATGTCGTTGAAGACGAGGCTCTGCTGGGTGGAATTGCCCCGGAGGGAGTTCTGGTAGCCAAGCGTCGGCCCTGCCGTGCCTGCGCCACCGGTGGTCGGAACGAACTGGTCCACCGCGAAGTCGAAAAGGTGCAGCGCCACGCGACCGTCGGCATCGGGCCCGACGAGCCGCGAGCCATTGGCCATGACGACTCGCTCACTGCCATCCGGGTTGAACTGGCGAACGAAGAGCCGCGGGGTGGGCTCCCTGTCGTCGCGCGGCGACACGACGACTGTCCCGGCGCGTGTCTCGAACAGCCGGGTCGTTGTCGCCTGGCCGCCGATGAGCGACTGGTAGCTGGTGGAGAACATCAGTAGCCGAAAGGTATACCGGGACATCGGGTCGACGAACCCGCCGACGAGAAGGGCCGTCAACTGGCCCGCAATGCCGATGCGGATCACCAGACGAATCAGCCCGTGAGGCGGGATCCCAAGGCTCGACAGCATCAGGAATTCGCGGTCCTCCCTGAGGCCGAGCGCCACGCGGTAGACGGCGATGAGGATGGCTGTCGGCAGCGCCAGTTCGAAGACCTGGGGAAGCTGGGTCACCATCAGGCCGATGGCCTTGGGAAGCGAGGCACGGGTGCTGAGCAGATGTTCGAGAAGCCCCGAGATCAACTGCTCCATGACGAAGATGCTCTCGATCAGCAGCAGCACCAGCGCGACCTGGAGAGCCACGTCACGGGAGATTCGCCGCGCCTGCTGGCCCGGGAAGCGCCGTGCGCCGCCGCTCGTCTCGAAGGGCAACGCGAGTCGCCGGAACAGGCTCGACACGCCGTTCACCTGACCGGTCCTGCGCTGGCCCGGGGACCGGGTTCGGTGTAGACAGGGACCCGTTCACATTGGCGGACAGCGGTCCGTTCCGCTCCGTCAAGGGCAAACTGAATTGCGGGCTGCAAAGGCAAGTTCATCAGGCGACCCTAGCCGCTTCGACGGCGCACCGCGAGGGTCCGATGCGGGTCTGCCCACTGGTCGGCGGCTCTTCGCTGTTGGAGGCCGAGGACCGCACCCGGGTGGACCACTCCCTTCCATGATGTTGATGTCCGGATGGGCCCGAGGATGAACCCCGACCATGGTCCCGCCCCGGCGCCCCTCGACGCCGCGTTCCTCATCCGTCACCCGGCCGCCGTCCTGGCCCTGACCGGGGGGGTCGGTCTCATTCCGTTCGCGCCGGGAACCTGGGGCGCCGTCGCCGGCATCCCGCTGGGGCTCTGGCTGGCGACGATCCCGACGGCAGCCGCGCTTGTGATGCTGGCCGCTGGCTTCGGGCTGGGTGTCTGGGCCTGCGGTGCCACAGCCCGCGAGGCCGGCGTGCATGACCATCAGTCGATCGTGTTCGACGAGACCTGGGCGATGGCTGCCGTCGTCGCCTTCGCCCCGGCCGGGATGGCGGCGGTGCTGGCCGGCTTCCTGGCCTTCCGCCTGTTCGACATTGCCAAGCCTTGGCCCATCGGTCTCATCGACCGCAATGTCGGGCACGGCATCGGAATCATGCTGGATGATGCGGTGGCAGCAGTCTTCGCCCTGGTGACCCTGGCGGCCCTGGCGGCTCTTGGCTGGATCTAGCGGTCAGGCTCCGACCAGGGCGCGCATGGCGAGAAGCCCGCAGGCCAGCGCAAAGCCGATGCTCATTCCATCGAGGAGTTGCATGCCACGTGACCTTCCTGGTTCGACCGCTACTGTCGCACCAGATGGTTAAGGAAGCATGTCGCAATCAGGGCGCCATGGTTGCAGGACGGTGTCGGTTCCGCGGCCAGGCGCATCCGCGGGCGGCACGATGCGGCGACGCAACAGTTCAGAGCACGAAATCTGCGCCGAGATAGACCGCCTTTACGCGCGGATCGGAAACGATGCCTTCGACACTGCCGGAGGCAAGAACGAGGCCTCCGTCGAGGATATAGGCCCGGTCGACGAGGCTGAGCGTCTCGCGCACATTGTGATCCGTCACCAGGACGCCGATGCCACCCGCGGACAGTTTCCGGACCAGGAGGCGAATCTCCGTCACCGCGATGGGGTCGACGCCCGCGAAGGGCTCATCCAGCAGGACGAAGGACGGAGCGCTGGCGAGGGTGCGGGCGATCTCCAGGCGCCGGCGCTCGCCGCCCGACAGGGCCCCGGCCCGGGATCGACGGACATGGCCGATTCCGAATTCCTCGAGCAGGCCATCGAGCCTTGCCTTGATGGCATCGCGGCCGGAGATGAGCGACTCCAGGACGATGAGGATGTTGTCCTCCACCGACAAGCCACGGAAGATCGAGGCTTCCTGGGGCAGATAGCTCAGCCCCAGTCGGGCGCGCAGGAAGAGCGGCAGGTGCGTGATGTTCTCGCCGTCGAGCAGGACGACGCCGCTGTCTGGCGTCTGCATGCCGACGATCATCGAGAAGGTCGTCGTCTTGCCGGCCCCGTTGGGGCCGAGCAGGCCCACCACCTCGCCCCGCCGCAGCGCAAGATCGACACCCCGGACAACCGGGCGACCCTCATGGGACTTGGCAAGCCGTCGGGCGATCAACATCGATCTCGGTTCCGAACGGCCGAGAGGCCCCCCGCTCCGGAAGGGCGCCTCAGCTCCGGCCCTCGATGAAGGCGAGGGTGCGGTCGCGGGCTTCCGGATCAGTGAACTGCTCGGGCGGCGATTTCATGAAGTAGCTCGAGGGGCCGCCGATCGGCCCGCCGATCTTGCGATCCAGCGCGAGCCGGCAGCAGCGGATGGCGTCGATCACCACGCCGGCCGAATTGGGCGAATCCCAGACCTCGAGCTTCAGTTCCATGTTGAGCGGGACACCGCCGAAGCCGGTCCCCTCGAGGCGGATATAGGCGATCTTGCGGTCGTGGAGGAACGGAACGAAGTCGCTCGGGCCGATATGGATGCTCTCGGCGGGCAGCGGGACGTCGATCTGGCTGGAAACCGCCTGGGTCTTCGACTTCTTCTTCGACGTCAGGCGCTCGCGCTCGAGCATGTTGAGGAAGTCGGTATTGCCGCCGACGTTGAGCTGATAGGTGCGTTCGATCTTGACGCCCCGATCCTCGTACAGACGGGCGAGAACCCGATGGACGATGGTCGCGCCGACCTGGCTCTTGATATCGTCCCCGACGATCGGCAGCCCCTTGTCCTCGAAGCGCTGCGCCCACATCGGGTCGGAGGCAATGAAGACCGGCACGCAGTTGATGTATCCGCAGCCGGCCTCGAGCGCTCTCTCGGCGTAGAACTCGCTGGCCTTCTGCGACCCGACGGGCAGGTAGGAAATGATGACCTCGGCCTTGGCGGCCTTCAGCGCGGCGGTGACGTCGACCGGCTCGGCGCTGGACTCGATCACCACGTCGACGAGGTGCTTGCCGACCCCGTCGAGCGTCGGACCGCGCTGCACCGTGACCCCGGTGTTCGGCACTTTGGCGAACTGGATGGTGTTGTTGGGCTCGGCCAAGATGGCAGCGGCCACGTCCTGCCCGACCTTGCGGGCATCGATGTCGAAGGCGGCGACGATCTCGATGTCACGGACATGATAGGGACCCACCACCACGTGCATGAGGCCGGGGACAACTTCGTCACGACCGGCGTCCCGGTAGAAGTGAAGACCCTGAACCAGAGCTGATGCGCAATTTCCGACACCGACGATGGCAACACGAATGGCGGACTGTGACACGAACGATCTCCAACAGCTCTCGCCGAGGGTCCGGCCGAGCGCGGCTCCTTATACTGCATTGTCACGCCATTTGAAGCGCTTCCGTCACAATCATGACAGTCAGATCCGGTTCTTCCGGAAGAGCTGGCCTGCAGGGGCCTTGGGGTCGACGCAGGTCCGCGCAGGGCGCGTCCGGTCCACCTCTCCGGCGTCAGGCCGGCACCCTGGGCCAACGGCGTGCGGGACGCGTGGACATCCCGGCATCGACGCGGCTATGGCTGTGCGCCGCGTACATCCGGGAGTGAACCGTCACCGTGAAGATCGCCTTTGTCAGCGACTGGTTTCTGCCGCGCCTCGGCGGCATCGAGTTGCAGATGCACGATCTCGCTCATGCGCTGGTCGACCGCGGGCATGAGGTCCACATCGTCTGTGGGGTTCCCGGCGATGCGACCGTGGACGGCCTGCCGGTCCACCGTCTGCCGGGCTTCCGGCTGCCGGGATTCGGCATCGCGGTGACGCCCGGCGTCTTCGCTGCGCTGCGCCGCGCGATCGATGAGGGCGGCTACGACCTGGTCCATGTCCATGCCGGCAATGTCGCCCCGCTTGCCCACCACGCGATGCAGCATTGCATCCGTCGTCGGATCGCCTGTGTGGCGAGCTTTCATTCCGTCCTGAAATACTACGACGTTCCGCTGATGCTGCTCGATGCGCTGCACGGCTACAGCCGGTCGGCGATCCGCATGACCGCCGTCTCGACGGTCGCCGCCGAGGCCATGCGCCCTCTGGTCGGGGACAAGCCGGTGGCGGTCATCGCCAACGGCATCGATCTCGCGTGGTGGCGGAAGGGCGGGTCTGTCGCTGGGACACCGTCCGGTCCGGTCGAATTCATCTCCGTGACCCGTCTGCAGAAGCGAAAGCGCGCCCGCTGGCTGGTGAAGGCCTTCGCCGAGGCGATCCAGGGCCTGCCGGCGGATGCCGCGCGGCTCACCATCATCGGCGACGGTGACGAGATGGGCGCCATCGCGGGCATCCTCCGGCGCGGCGGTCTCGCCGGCCAGATCCAGCTCGCCGGCCGGCAGCCGCGAGAGGTCATTCGAGATTGGCTGCACCGCTCGGACGTCTTCGTTCTCGCCTCGCGGCTGGAGGCCTTCGGCATCGCCGCGCTCGAGGCGCGGGCAGCCGGCCTCCCGGTGATCACCATGGCCCAGTCGGGCGCACGCGATTTCCTGACCGCCGGGGAGGATGCGCTGCTGGCCTGCGACGACCGGGACCTCGCCGATCATCTCCGGCAGGTCATCCTTGACGCCTCGCTTCGCCGCCGCCTCTCCGAGGCGGCCTCCAGGCCTCTTTCGGGCGTCGACTGGACGGATATCGCGCCCCTCTATGAGGCGGAATACCGCTCAGCGATCGCGGCTGTCGACTGAGGCGCGGAGCTCAGGGCCCCGGCGGGGATCTCGTCTCGCGCGGCATCGCCCATGCCGGATAGAGGGCGATCAGCAGCGATGTGAGGAACGCCACGCCGTGCTGCAGGAAGGCCGCGGCAGCGGCGATGGGGAGCGGCACACCGAGATACTGGTAGGCGAGGATCACCGTCGCCTCGAACACGCCGAGATTGCCCGGCGAGATCGGCGCCAGTGTCGCAAGGCTCAGGGCCGCCACCACGAGAACGGCACCGGCAAGGCTCGGCTCCATCCCGACGGCGATCTGCACGGTGAGTGCGACGGCTACCTCCGACGCCTTCTTGGCGAAGGCCAGCAGGACGACGGCGAGGGCGAGGCCAGGCTGGCGCATCGGCTCCAGATGGTCGACGAAATCGGCGAGGAGCCGGACGATCCGGGCGGGCTTCTCCCCCAGTCCCACGGCCATTCGCCTCAGATGGGCCCCGCCATGGGCGGCGGCGAGCAGGGCCAGCGTGAACAGAACCATCACGCCGGAGAGCGACAGGAGCCCGGTGCGCAGCCAGTCGGGAACCGACACCAGGACCGAGGCCAGGGCCAGAATGCCGACCTTGGCGATGCCGGTCAGCATCTGGTCGACGGTGTAGAGCGATGCGGCGGCGGTCGCCGGCAGCCCGCCGCGCACGATCAGGAAGCCGACGGCGGCGACCACGCCTGCCATGGGAAGGGATACATTGGCCGTTCCCGTCAGCGCGGTGACCTGGGCCATGCGGTCGAAGCTGGGGCGGTGTGCCGCGGGTGCCAGCAGCCACCATTGCAGGACCCAGAACGGCCAGCCGGCGACGCCGGCGATCAGCGCCACGCCAAGCCACTGCCACTTCGCGCCGGCCAGCGCCGCGAGCACCTCAGCCCAGGGCAGGGCATAGGCGGCTACGGCGAAGAAGGCAGCGAGGACCGACCAGCCGATGATCCACCATAGCCGGCGCGACGATCGGGGCGGTGAGGGCGAGCTCTCCGGCGAGGTCATGCCTCGCCGCCTCTCGCCTGCGCGCCCATCTCGCGCATGGTCATGAAAGTGGCACCGCGCGCCTTGAAGAACCCGATGACGGAGGCCAGTGCGTCCAGCGCCGGCTGGCCCGTGCGGAAACGGCAGTCGTAGCGCAGCGTCGACTGGCGGAAGTCGACGAACTCCCAGGGGTGGATGAACAGCACGACGGGATCGGCGAGGCGGCCGAGGAAGTACTCTCGCAGCAGGCGCGGGATGCGCAGGGCGCTGGAGGTGATCGAGGCCGGAATGCGGACCAGTCCGGGGGCATTCTCCTCGCCCGGCACGTCCTTCTTGTAGAGCGCCTGCGAGGAATCGAGGAGGAAACCCTCCTCCTGCAACAGATCGAGATAGTGCCCGGGAAAGCGCAGATAGGGTGCGCGGAACGACGTGATCTCACCGAAGTCCCGAAGTCGGCGCGTCGATTCCTGGATCTCCCAGCGGGCGCTGTCGCGCGACATCCAGTCGAAGCGCTGGTGGCTGACGCCGTGGCAGGCCAGTTCGTGGCCGGCATCGACGACGGACCTGACGGCCTCCGGGTGCAGCCGGGCGGTCTCGCCGGTCGTGAACCACGTCACGGGGATGTTCTCGCGCCCGAACAGATCGAGCAGGCGCGGCGCGCCTTCCGTCACGCCTCGCCATGTCCACAGGAACGGCGGACAGTCGGGTTCCATGTCGACGGTGAGCGCGACGCGCAGCGGGGAGGGAGCGGACATGCCGGTGCTCTTAGAGCATTTCCGCGACGAGGGGGAGGGCGAGAGCGCTCGCGCCCGCTGCGCCGGGCCTCACCAGAATTCGCGGAACGCGGCGATGGCCTCCAGATCGTTGGCCCCCGAACTGTTGGGTCCGAACGTCAGCGCCGCCATGCCCGAGGCCCGCGTCTCGATCGGCAGCCCCCGTCCCGGGATGACGAGGCGCGGCACACCGCGCCGCGCCAGATGCCCGGAGAACCAGACGTCGTCGACGAAACGCACGGATGGGGGAAAGCCGGCGAAGTCATGAACGGCGGCATCGAAGGAACCTGGCGGTACCAGGTAGCCCCAGGTTCCCAGCAGGATGTCGACGGGCTGCGGCCGGGCCAGCGCCGTTGCGAAGATGTGGGGATAGTCCTTGGGGTGGGCGCCGGGGACGATCTGCCACCCGCGCCAGCCGATCGCGGCATGCGGCAGCCGCCTGTGCCAGGCCAGCATCTGCTCGACGAAGTCGACGGGATAGATGACGTCGTCGTCGACGACCAGGATGGCTGCCTCCGGCTCCGCGAGCAGGGCGGGCAGCAGCTTGGTCGCCGGGCCCTGGTCGGTGGCGGCGATCACGTCGATGCCGGGCATGGCCGGCTCGAAGGGCGGGTAGGGCTTGCCGGAGCGCCCGGAGACTTCGGGGCGCGCCAGGACGATCCGGTCGGCCGGCTCGGTCTGGGCCAGCAGGCTGCGCAGCACCGGGCCGAGCTGATCCATGCGCTCGGGGACCGTCGTCAGCGAGATGACGAGGCGTTCCCGACGGGATGTCGGCCGCCGCTGCGGAACGGCATCATCCCCCATCAGTCGGCGGGCACGGGCGTGATCCCGATAGAGCCGTGCGGGCGTCATGCGCCGGAACCGCATCAGGGCGTTGCGGACCTTCATCAGCATGAAGCGGCCCCGGCCTTCGCGGCGCAGGTCACCTCACGGGCCGAGGCGCGCCCGCTCCCCGCGAAGGACGTCACCGCGCCGACCTGTTCGACATCGCCATGACGAAATCGGTGAGCGCCAGCGGCAGGTAGTTCTGCAGGGCGATCGACAGGCGCAACTGCCAGGGGAACACGCACTGGCGTCGGCCGCTGGCGATGTCGCGGGCGACGCGTCGCGCCGCCTTCTCCGCGGGCCAGCAGAAGGGCCGGGGCATGTCCAGCGATCGGCTCATCGGCGTGTCGACGAAGCCGGGCAGGACATTCGTCACCATGACGCCATGCTGGCGCACCAGGCGGCGCAGGGCATCGCCGTAGATCTGCACCGCCGCCTTCGAGGCGCAGTAGACCGGCGACTGGGGCAGGCCGATGGCGCCGGAGATCGAGCCGATCAGCGCGACGCGTCCGCGCTTCCTCGCCGTCATCCGCGGCAGCAACGGCGTGACCGAGTTGATCACCCCCACCGTGTTGACCGCGACGATCCTCCGGGCGAGCGGACCATCCTCGCCCGAAGTGCCCGGAACCACCGCGGAGCCGCCCATCCCGGCATTGGCGATGAGGATGCCGACCGCCTGCACATCGTCGCGCGCGATCAGCCATCGCTCCATGGCTTCGGCATCGGTGACGTCGACCTGGGCCGCCTCGACCACCGCACCCTTGGCCTCGCAGAGCTGCCTGATCGCCGCCAGCCGCTCCTCGTCGCGTCCGGCGAGCGAGAGCAGGATTCCTGGCGCGGCATAATGGTCCGCCAGCGCCCATCCCAGGCCGCTGGTCGCGCCCGTGATGAGCACATGATCGGTCGCCTGCGACGTGCGCGGGCCGTCCGTGTCGGGATGTTGCATGGGTTTCCTTGCAGATGCCGTTCGTGCCGCCTTGTGGACTGGTGACGCGCCGGGCTGTACACCGCAGGCGATCACTGCCCGTCAACCGCGGGCGACCCACAGAGTCGTGTCTGCCCCCCCATGGTCCCTCAGCAGCCCAGTACAATGCCAGTCGTCATCGAGCCTGTAAACACGAAGGCGGCCCTCAGCGAGTTCATCCGGCTTCCGGGCCGGCTCTACCGCGATTTCCCTGCCTATGTGCCGCCCCTGACGATGGATCGGAAAGGGTTCCTCGATCCGGCCAAGGCGCCGCTCTTCAAGCACGGCAAGGCCCAGTACTGGATCGCCCGCCGCGACGGCATGGCCGTCGGTCGCATCTCCGCACAGATCGACGAGGCGCAACCCGAGGCCACGTTCGGCAATGCCGGCATGTTCGGATGCCTCGATGCGATCGACGACGGCGAGGTCGTCGAGGCGCTCCTGACGGTCGCCGTCGACTGGCTGCGCGGTCAGGGCAAGACCCGCGCGGTCGGTCCCTGTCTCCTGTCGATGAACGAGGAGGCGGGCCTGCTCGTCGAGGGGCACGACGAGCCGCCGCTCATTATGACGCCCTGGCATCCGCCCTACCTCGAGCGGCATGTGCTCGCTGCGGGTTTTTCGGCCTGCCGCGATCTTCACCACTGGCGGCTGGACCATATCGAGGATCACCTGCGCACGCTGAACGAGCGCCACCGCACCGTGACCGCCGCCGCCATCACCATCCGCCCGCTCAACATGCGCGACATTCCACGCGACCTTGAGATCATGCGTCTCGTCTACAATGACGCCTGGAAGGACAACTGGGGCTTCGTGCCGCTTGAGCCGGAGGATCTCGCGGGACTGAGCCGGGACCTGAAGCCCTTCGTCCGGCCGGAACTTGGGATGATCGTCGAACGGGCCGGCAAGCCGGTGGCGGTGGCGATGATTTTTCCCAACCTTTTCGAGATCACCGCCGACCTCGGCGCCGATCCCAGCGTCCTCGGCTGGGCGAAGCTCGGCTATCGCACCTTCTTCCACAAGTTCTCGACCGGACGAATCATCCTGCTCGGCGTGCTGTCGGAATTCCGCCAGAGCGTCACGGGCGCCATGATCGCCATGGCCATGGTGGACGAGATCATCACCCGCTTCACCAACTACAACAACGACCTGAAATGGGTCGAGGCGGGGTGGGTGCTCGACAACAACGAGCGCCTGCGCAAACTGCTGCAGCAGTTCGGCTTCTCGATCACGCGGACACTGCGTCTCTACGACCGGGAACTGGGCGCCGGCTGACGACCGCCGGCCAGCGGCGGGCGCAGACGGGGCTCAGGACCGCGAGAGCTGCGCCAAATGGCGCGCCGTCGCATCGACCGTCCGCCGGATCTGGTCTTCCGTATGGGTGCTGCTGATGAAGAAGCGCAGCCGGGCCTTGTTTTCCGGGACTCCCGGAAAGCCGATGGGCAGCGCGAGGATACCCTCGCGGAGGAGGGCCCTGGACAGCCGAACGGCGAGCAGACCGTCTCCCGTGATCACCGGCATCACCGCGGAGTCCGGATGGGCGGTGCCGATGTCGAGGCCGCGTTCCTCCGCCAGCGTGTGGAACAGCCGGGTGCGTTCCCTGAGAAGGGTGATGCGCTCGGGCTGTTCGCGCAGAGTCCGCAGCGCACCCAGCGCCGCACCGGCGTTGGCCGGCGTGATGCCGACGCTGAAGACGAAGCCCGGAGCGGTCCGCCGAAGATAGGTGATCAGGTCGCGCGCGCCGGCGATGTAGCCGCCGCAGCTGGCGAAGGACTTGCTCAGCGTTCCCATCCACAGGTCGACGCTGTCGCCGGGGATCCCGAAGTACTCGCCGATCCCGCGTCCGCTCCGGCCGAGCACACCGATCGAGTGAGCCTCGTCCACCATGAGCAGGGCGTTGTGGCGCTTCTTGATATCGAGGAGCCTCGGCAGGTCGGCAATGTCGCCGTCCATGCTGTAGATGCCCTCGACCACGATCAGCACCTGACGCGCCTCCTTCCGCCGTCGCCGCAGGATATTGTCGAGCGCGTCCATATTGTTGTGCGGGAAGGGTACGGTCAGCGCCCCCGACAGCTTGGCGCCCTCCTGGGCGCTGGCATGGATCAGGGAATCGTAGACGATCAGATCGTCCTTTCCGAACAGATGCCCGATCGTGTCGACGTTGGAGGTAAAACCGCCCACGAAGACGATCGAATCTTCCGCGCCGACCCATTCGGCGAGCCCCCGCTCGAGCTCGCCGTGGATCGGCCGCTCGCCCGAGACGACCCGGGACGCCGAAACCGAGGTACCGTATGTGTTGATCGCATCGACAGCCGCCTTGGAGACAGCGGGATCGCCGGACATGCCGATGTAGTTGTAGCTGCAGAAATTGGTCAGCGTTTCGCCGGCCGCCTGCGCGACCGCACTGTTGATGCCGTCAAAGCTCCTGAACATCAGGTCTCCGACGAACGCCTCAGATGAATTGTCGAAGAGCTGCCGGAGGGCCTCGTACTCGGCCGGAAAGACATACTTGCCCGTCGGGGCAGCCGGTCCCGCCTGCCCCCGCTCCCTCAGGAGCTTCTCAAGCAGCGCGCGCTTCTGCTGCGCCGATAGCTCAGCGAGCGCGTTCCGGGGGTCATCCATTGTCAATCTCATCGTTGACCAGTTCCCGCAGCAGGGCATCGACCTCGCGGTCGCTAAGGGTGTCGACGGCCATCGCGGCGGGCGGCACCACCGGAAGGTCGGCTGTCGCCGCCTCCGCCGGGAGGGCGGTCGCGACCTCCCCCTCGCGCGCTCCCAGAGCCCCGGCGATCTCCCGCACCAGTTCAGCTGTGGTCGCGTCGGCGCGCAGCAGCGACATGCGCGAGAAGCCGTAGCCGGTGGCCCGTTCGATGGCCACCGTGAGCTCGACGGCCATGAGGGAATCGAAGCCCAGGCTCTGCAGCGGCCGGTTCAGGTCGAGGGTGTCGGGATCCGTGCCGAGGACGCCGGACACCTCCCGCGCCAGGATGAGCTGGAGCTGCCTGTAGCGCTCTTCCGGCGTCGCATTGCCGTCGAGACGGCTTTCCGACTCGCTCGTGGCGCCCTTCTCCGCGCCCTGGCCGGTTACGCTCGCGCCCAGGAACTGGAAGCGCGGCGACGTCGAAACCGTCCGGGAGAACTGCTTCAGCGTCGTCCAGTCCATCGCTGCCGCATAGAGATTGGTCGCGCCGGCGCGCAAACCGTGCGACAGGGTGATCCAGGCCTGCTCAAGCTTGAGATCGAGGGCACCCTGTCGATGGAGCACATCCCGTACACCCTCGTCGCGGGCGACGTAGCCGATGTCCGCGATGGCGCCCCAGCTGATCGACATCGCCGGCAGTCCGTTGGCCCGGCGATGGCGGCAGAGAGCCTCCAGATATTCGTTGGCCGCGGCGTAGTTCGCCTGGTCGCGATTGCCGACCAGGGCCGACAGCGACGAGTAGCAGACGAAGAAGTCCAGCGGCTGGCCGAGCGTGAACCGGTGCAGGTTCCACGCCCCGTCGACCTTCGGCCTGAGGACCGACTGGATCTGGTCGGCGGTCAACCCCAGCATCGGGCCGTCGCGCAGCACCATCGCCGCATGGACGATGCCGTGCAGGCGTGGCCATTCGCTGCCGAAGCGCCCGATGAGAGCCTCGACCTGACCGGCATCCGACACATCGACAGCCACGGCTTCGACATGCACGCCCGCCGCGCGCAGATCGGCGAGGGTGTCCTGCGCCTCGGGGGTCGCCGCGCCTCTGCGGCCGGCCAGCACCAGATGCCGCGCGCCGTTCGTGGCCAGCCAGCGCGCCGTCGACAGTCCGAAACCGGACAGTCCGCCCGTGATGAGATAGCTCCCCTGAGGCGTCAGCGCGACGGGTGTTTCCGCGGGGACCATATCCACCGTGCTGTCGGTGAACGTCGCCACGAACTTGCCGATATGCGCGGCCTTGCGGAAGCTGCGGATGGTCTCACCGATGCGCTCGACCGGCGCGCTGCGGTAGGGGACTGGCCGCAGCGTGCCGTTTTCGAACAGCGGCGCGATCTCGTCGAGAAGTCCCGCCATATACGAGACATCGGCGGCCGCTATGAGGCCAAGGTCAAACGCCGAAAACAGCATGCCACTCTGCAGGGCAGCATAGTCCAGCTGCGCGCCATAGTGCATGTTCCTCAGGTCGATGAGGCGTCCGCTGCCGGGTTGCAGCAGCCTGAGGTTGTCGCGGTTCATTTCCGCAGACAGCGTATTGAGAATCACATCGACGCCGCGCCCGCCCGTCTTCGCCAGAATCTCGTCGGCGAAACTGGCCGTCCGGGAGTCGCCGACATAGTCGATCCCGAGCGCGTGGAGATAGTCGCGCTTCTCGGCGTTTCCAACGGTCGCGAACACCTTCGCGCCCAGTGCGTGCGCGACCTGGATCTCAGCCAATCCGAGGCCGCCTGCGGCCGTGTGCACGAGCACCGTCTCGCCGGGAGCGATCCGCGCCTGCCGCTTCAACGCCTGATAGGCGGTGAGGAAGACGACCGGGAGTCCCGCCGCATCCTCGAACGACAGGTTCGCCGGCATGCGCACCAGGAGCCGTGCATCGACATTGATGGGGTTCGACAGACTGCCGTCGATCAGCCCGACGAAGTTGTCGCCAGGCGCCAGGCGGTCGACACCCGGCCCCACCGCGACGACGACGCCCGCGCCCTCCAGGCCCGGGCTGTCGGAGCTGGCATCGAGCAGGCCGACCTGCCGCGCGAAGTCCTTGTAGTTCAGGCCGGAAGCCCGCACCTGCACCTGCACCTGACCGGGGCCTGGCGGGGTGGCCGACGCTTCCCGGAAGATCAGCCCGTCAGGAGCACGCCGTTCGCGGGTGACCAGGAAGCCGGTCGCAGTCCCGTCCGTCTTCCGCCGATTGCGGTGGACAATCACGCGGCTGACATACAGGCGGTCGTCGCGGAGCGCGACATCGTCCTCGGCGCCCCTCTGGACCAGGAGCCGCGCCAGCACGGCGAGCTCGGTGGAAGTCGGCACGGGGCTCAGATCCGCCAGACGGGTGTTCAGCTCCGCATGTTCGGACGTCACGACACGCGCGAATCCACGCACCTGCGCCTGGTGAAGCGAAAGGTCGCGAAGCTCGCCGACGCTCTCGGCGCCGTTGGTGACGATCCACAGGTCGGGCCGCTCGCGCCATGACTGTCCGGCGAGGACCCTGACGACGTCTCGCAGATTCTCGCAGGCGATGGTGCCGGCGTCCGCGGGCTGGTCCTTGGTCTCGCCTGGCTTCGACAGGTTGCGCAGATCGACGATGACCGGAGCGGTCATGGCGACGCCGGCCGCCTCCAGGATCGCCGGGCCGATCAGGCCGTCGCCCCCGGAGGCCGGCGCGACGACACGGACATCGGTCCCGAGCGCGCGGAGCGCGGAGGCAAGTCCATCCGCCACGCCGATCGCGTCCGCCAGAAGCACGACCGGAGTTTCGATCGCGGACGCCTGCAGTTCGGGCGAGACGGCCGGGAGTGCCGCCGCGGCGGAAACGGAGGGGACGGACTTGCGCGCCAGAAAGACGGTCTGGAGGCTCTCCTGCCCTGCGGAGATGCCGTCGGACACGGCTGCGGCCTCGTCGAAGCCGCAGAGGGACAGAACCGAGAGCCAGCCTGCCGCCGGAAGCGTCGCGTGATCGGGGCGCAAGTCCCGGTCGGTGAAGGCCCACCAGCCGGGAAGCAGCCCGAAGACAAGATCGTACCAGCGCGTCGGACTGGTGACCTCCATCAGCGCGAGCATGCCGCCTGGCGCGAGAAGGTCGTGCAGATTGCCGATCGAGGTGCGCAGGTGCGCCGTCGCATGGACCGCATCGCAGATCACGATCACGTCGAAGAAGCCGGGAACCAGTCCCTGCGCCTCCGGATCATGCTCGACGTCGAAGATCTCGTAGCGAACGAAGGGGAAGGCGCGGAACCGTTCCTTGGCATGGTTCAGGAAGCTCTGCGACACGTCGGTGTAGACGTAGTCGGTCTTCTCGGCGGGCAGCAGCGGCAGCAAGTGCGAGGTCAGGCCGCCGGTTCCGGCGCCCACCTCAAGGATGCGCAGCGTCTGGCCTTCCGGCAGCTTGCGCACCATCTCGTCGAGCGCGTCGGCGATGATGCGGTTGTAGGGGCTGCAGGTCGGCGAGTCCGCATACATGTGCTCGGCGATCGGCGAGCCGACGGGGAAGAGAGCCGAGAGCGGCTCTTCCTCGTCCCGCAGGAACTGTGCAAGTCGAAAACCGCAACGCCGCGTCAGGTTGAGTTCGGCATGGCACTCCGGATAGGCGAGCGACAGGGCCCGCCACCGGGCTTCCGTGTCCCGGGTCTCGGGCACGCGCCGAACCTGCCAGCGACCATCCCCCGCCTCCAGATAGCCGGAGTGCATGAGATGCGTGAGCATCCGCTCGACGAAGCGCACGTGCCGCGACGCGATTTCGAGCTGCTTCGACAGATCGGCCGCCGAGAATGGGATCCCGACCTGCCAGTTCCATCCCAGAGTCGTCAGGGCATTGATGAAATAGTCGCTGGCGAGTTCGTCGAGCGCCGGCCAGGCTTGCAGCACGAATCTGTCGCGCCGCGAGTCGGCGTCGCGCTGGTCGTGCCGCGACTGCAGGCCAGGGGCGATATCGCGAGGCGAGGGCAGGGAACTGGCCTGTTGCCGGACGGACCTGGACATGAGATCCGAGTCGATCCAGACGCGGTCGAACAGGAACGACCCCGACTGCGCCAAACGCTCCGCGCCGGCATCGGCCATCGCCTGGCAGGCGAGCCCCGACAGCTTGACGAGGACGCGTCCCTGCTCGTCGGCCACGACGATGTCGGCGACGATGCGTGTCTTGGTCTCGCTGACCTTGCGGACATGGGCCCATGCGGGTGTGACGCCGGGGTGGATCACCTCGACCCGCTCGACACCCACCGGCAGGAATGTCCCCTCGGCGGGCAGCGCCACCAGCAGTTGGAACGTCGCGTCCAGCAGCGCGGGATGAAGGTTGTAGTGGGGGATCTCCTCCGCCAGGGCCTGCGGCACGACCAGCTGGCCCAGAGCTTCGTTCTCCCCGACCCAAGCCGCATGCAGGTTCTGGAACAAGGGTCCGTACTGCAGCTGCATCTGATCGAAGCGCCGGTAGATCTCGGCTTGGCTGACGAAATTCGGCAGGCGATCATGAAGATCGGCCGCATCGAGGAACTCGGCGTCGGTTTTCGGCCTCGGCTCGATCAGCGTCCCCGCGACATGGCGGGTCCACCGCTTGGCGCCCTCTTGTTGAATATGGCTGTGGATCTGGAATCTCTGGCCATCGCCGACCGTCGATTGGACGACGGAGCCCAGCCCTGCGGAGAGCACGAGGGGAGCCTCGATCGACAGTCGCTCGATCGTCAGCGGTCCCTGTGCGCCCACCGTTTCCCTCGCAGCGGCGAGAGCCATCTCGATGAAGCCGGCGGCCGGGAAGACCACGGCACCCTGCACCGCGTGGTCCTTGAGGAAGTGGGGCCGGTTGATGTCGACCTCGTTGCTCCACGTCGGCTGGGGGGCGGCCTGGCGCTCTCCCAGCAACGGGTGGTCCGGCCGGGCGTCGTCCGAGGCGAGGCCAGTGCGCAACTTCCGGGAGTCCGGCGTCTCCGCCCAGAAATCGGTGCGCTGCCACGGATAGAGCGGCAGGTCCAGGCGCGTCGACGGGCGCTCGAACTTCTGCTCCAGGGCGAGGCGACGACCGAGGCAGTGCAGTTGCCCGACAGCAGCCAGGAATGTCGTGGCGTCGTCCTGCTTGCGTCGAAGAGAGGCGATCACCGGGCCCTGGACGCCCTCCGCCACCAGGCACTCGCCAATGGAGGATGCCAGAACGGGATGCGCGCCGATCTCGATGAAGATGCGACCCTGCAGGCCGGCGAGCGTGCCGATCGCTTTCGCGAAGGCCACGGGCTCGCGCACGTTGCGGTTCCAGTAATCCGCGTCGAGGGCTGATCCGTCGATCAGCCGGCCGGTCACCGTCGAGACGAGCGGCACCGACGTCGCGCGTGGCGCGATGCCCTGGAGCGCGGCACGAAACGGCTCGCGGATCTCGTCCATGACCGGCGAGTGATAGGGAACCTCGACGTTCAGCATGCGCGCGAAGATCGACTCGCGCTGAAGGTCCGACGCGATCTGCTCGAGCATGGCGGAATCGCCCGCGAGCGTCGCGCTCTCGGCACTGTTCACGGCGGCGATCGAGATCAGCGCCTCCTTGCCATGGATGCGCCGGGCGAGCTCCGACTCGGAAAGGCCGACGGCCAGCATTCCGCCCCGGCCGGCGAGCGTCGCCTGGAGACGACTGCGATGGACGCAGACAGTCACGGCGTCTTCAAGCGTCAATGCGCCGGAAATGCACGCGGCGGCAACCTCGCCGACACTGTGGCCGACCACGAACTCCGGCCTGACGCCCCAGGACTCCCAGAGCGCGGCGAGGCCCATCTGCAACCCGAAGATGGCGGGCTGGGCGTACTCGGTCCGATCGATCTCGGAGTCGGTCTCGGCACGGGAGAGAATGTCACGCAGCGACCAGCTCACCAGCCGCCGGAACATCAGGTCCAGTTCGTCGATCTTGCGCGCGAAGACCGGCTCGGATTCGAGGAGGCCGCGACCCATGGCCCACTACTGCTGGCCCATGCCCGAGCAGACGAAGACGATCCCGGCGGCGCCGGCGTTGACAACGGCGCCCGAGATGACGCCCTGCCGCCGCTGGCCGGCCGCGAAGCCATCGAGCAGGTCGGCGATTTCAGTGGGCGTCCGGCCCGCCACGGCCAGGCGCATCGGATGATGTTCGCGTCCGAGGGCGAGCGCTGCGGAGACGTCCGCCAAGGTCACTGCCGCCGACTGCTCCGACCGGAGGAAATCGCTGTGGCGTCGCGCATTCGCCTTGAGGGCGTTCTCGCTCCGGGCGGACAGGAGGACGAGATGCGCCTGATCGCCGTCGCCGCGGGCCGCCGCTTGCACCTGCGGGACGGGCGCGTTCGCCAGGACGACGTGTGCGTTCGTGCCACCGAAGCCGAATGAGTTGATGCCGGCGAGCCGCCGTCCGTCGGCGCCCGTGCGCCATTCCTCGAGGGCCGTCGGCACCCGCAGCCGAAGCTCCTCGAACGGGATGTTCGGGTTCGGGGTCTCGAAGTGCAGGTTCGGTGGGATGTAGCCATGGCGCTGCATGAGCGCCACCTTGATCAGGCCGGCGATGCCGGCGGCTGACTCGGTGTGGCCGAAATTGCTCTTCACCGAACCGATGACGCAAGGGTCCCGATCTGGGTCATTGGAGCGCAGCACGGTGCCGAGGGCGTTGGCCTCGATCGGGTCTCCGACGGGAGTACCCGTGCCGTGAGCCTCGACATAGGAGATCTGGGAAGGCGTCACGTCCGCGAGCGTGAGTGCGTCCTTCATGACGATCTGCTGGGCCTCGCCATTTGGAACTGTCATGCCCTGGGTGCGGCCGTCCTGATTGACTGCGCTCCCCATGATGACCGCATAGATCGGGTCGCCGTCGGCCTGGGCGCGTTCCAGCGTCTTCAGCACCACCATGGCGGCGCCGTCGGCGCGGGCATAGCCGTTGGCGCGGGCATCGAAGCTCTTGCATCGCCCGTCGGGCGCCAGCATCGTTGCCTTGCAGAGCGACATCGTCATCTCGGGCAACAACTGCAGATTGACGCCGCCGGCGATCGCCAGTTCGGACTCCTTCTCGTGCAGGCTGCGGCAGGCGAGGTGGAGCGCAACGAGCGAGGATGAGCAGGCCGTATCGATGACCATCGACGGACCGGTGAAGCCGAACGCGTATGACAGGCGGTTGGCCGCGATCGTTGTCGAAACGCCGGTCGCGGAGTGCGGTCCGTGGATGGGGCGCTCGCTCACGCGCATGTGAATGTTTTCGTAGTCGTGCGTGAACAGCCCGACGAACACGCCGACCTTGCGGTCAGACCAGGTGCGGGGGGCGATGCCCGCATCCTCGAAGGCTTCCCAGGTCGTCTCCAGCAGCAGCCTGTGCTGGGGATCAACATACGCCACTTCGCGCTGGGAAATGCCGAAGAACTGCGGGTCGAACCCCGAGATTCCCTTGATGAACCCGCCCCGCTTCGTGTAGACTTTTCCAATGCGCTTGGGATCGGGGTCGTAGTATTTGTCGATGCTCCAGCGGTCGGGCGGGACCTCGCTGGTGCCATCGACTTGCCCGGTCAACAGAGTCCAGAAGTCCAGCGGGGAGGAGACCCCGCCCGGGAAGCGGCAGCCGATACCTACGATCGCGATGGGCTGGTAGGGTCTCGACTGAGCGGCCAACTCCGAATCCTGCATCACGCTCTTCGCTTTACTATCGTCACCCGGCGATGATCCGTTCGAGGACCGCGTGCGACGACCTTTTCCGAGGGAACAGCACCGCGCCATATCCTGTATTTTGCGGTGTTTGATTACAATCGAGCGCGGTTTATGGCTCAATCACCACGGGGCATCAAGCACTATTTGTCGTCTCCCAGGGCCCGTTTCATGGGCTTGATCGTGCCGTCCCGGCCGCTGCGTAACCTGACGCGAAACAGGCTTCGGCACCCCGTCTGACCAGGTGAGCGGATCGGGCGCGGAGGGGCCGCGAGGCCTGCTTCGGGATAGGCCTGTCCGCCGCGATCGATCATCAGGCGCTGTGGTTGCCAAGCCACGTCCGCGCCGCCCGCGACGATCGCGGAGCAAGTAACCTCGGCGGAGGCGGCGATGATCCTCGAGTCCCTCGCCGCCTTCCCGCTCGGCCACGGTGC
>CAZPMD010000008.1:16901-30841 GCA_964587395.1 uncultured Hyphomicrobiales bacterium | reverse complement strand
ACCCCAAACTGGGGGCGGTGAGGCGGCGTTGCCGGGACCGGTGGCGACCGCTACGGATCATGCCCTGGTCTCGAACCGGAATCGCCGCCCGGCCTTTCCCCTTCACCTCGTCCTCAATCTCGTGCAGGAAGACTGTCGCGATCGAGGCCAAAGGAACAGGACAAAGCCCTTGATGTTGCCGGACTGGCTGAACCGCTTTCTGGGAGCGCTTGAGCGCGGCGTTTCGCTTCAGGACGTCGGACGCTCGGCCCAGTTCACGGCCCAGGTCGAGAAAGTCGCCCGGGCACTGTCCCGAACCGGCGCGACGCCGAATGCACTGACCGTGTTTTCGCTGGTTCCGGCCCTGCTGGCCGCCGTGTTCGCGGCATATGGCGCGTTTGGCTGGTCGGTCGTGTTCATGCTCCTGAGCGGGATCATGGATCTTCTCGACGGGCCGCTGGCCCGCGCCACGGGTCGCAGTTCCCGCTTCGGGGCGCTGCTGGATTCGACCCTCGACAGGATCTCCGACGCGCTGCCGCTGATCGGGCTGACCATCTTCTTCGCGCGCGAGGGATGGGGCTGGGCGGCGGCCATCCCGAGCTTTGCCCTGCTTACCGGCTATACGGTGTCCTATGTCCGCGCCCGCTGCGAAGGCCTCGCCATCGCGCTGCCGCCACTGTGGATGCGCCGCGGTGACCGCATCGTGCTTGTTGCCGTGTCCTTGCTGGCCGGAATGATCGCACCGGTCCTTGTGCTGATCGGCACTGCCATTGCCGGTCTTCTCAGCCTGCTCGCCGCGACCGATGCCTTGAGGGTCGCTCATCGCGAGTGCCTGCTCGCGGACGCCACTGCGCCGGGCCGGAGCCACTCACCGTCATCGGGGTCGGGCACCGTCTGATGTCAGTCATCATCGAACATGTTCGCAGCCTCTGGGGCCGCTGGTGGATCGTGCCGCTTCTGCCGGCGATCCACGCCTTCGCCATGGCGATCGCCGGGCAATTGAAGCCCTTGCACGTTGCCGTCGCGCTGGCCGTCTGGATCGGCGCCCATATCAACCGTTGGTCGCGCGATCTTGTGGCGGCCACGATGCCGGCTCTGGCCGTGGGCCTCGTCTATGAGTGGATGGGGCCGATCTCACGATGGCTCGTCCGCGCGGAGCGCGTCTGGGGTTGCGATCTCAGGGCCATCGAACTCAAGGTCTTCGGCGTGGGTCCCGACACGACCCTGGCGGACGTCTTCGAGACCCGCCATTCACCGGCCTTCGACCTGGTTTTCGCCGCGCCCTACGCGGCGTTCCTCTACATCTGCATCATCTATTCGATCTATCTCTACTTCCGTGACCGGGAGAGGATGGTTCATTTTCTTCTCGCGTTCGGCATCGTTCACTTCATCGCGTTTACCGTCTACATGATCATGCCTGCGGCTCCGCCCTGGTACATCCGGGCTCATGGCTGCGTCATCGACATGGCGGCGCTGCCAAGCCCTGCCCGCCTGGCGCGGGTCGATGACTATCTCGGCATCGGCTACTTCAAGGCCTTCTACAGCCAGAATGCCAATGTGTTCGGCGCGATGCCGTCCCTGCACGCGGCGATGCCATCGCTCGGCCTCTTCACCGCCTGGGCGAAGATTGGCTGGCGCACGCGGCCGATCCATCTCGCCTATCTGGCCATCATGCTGTTCGCGAGCTTCTATCTCGACCACCACTGGCTGGTCGACGGCGTTGCGGGGATTCTCGCGGCCTGGCTGGCGGTCGTCATCGCCGACCGGCTCTTGCGGTGGCGTCGAGCATCTGCGGCCTAGCGCGCAGACCGGCGGTTCACCAGCCGGCTGACCCGGCGCGTCGGGCAGGGCCCGTCGTCGCCGGGGGAAGCCCCAGGCCCGCCCTCACTCGAGGCAGTCCAGCGGCACGACCGACTGATCCGAGTTCTGCAGGATGTCGGTGGTGGCCAGCGGGCTGCCGGCTTCCGCCTCGGCCGGCGTCACGTTGTTGGCCGACAGGAAAGTGCGCACCAGGTCGAGCTTGATGCCGAAGTTGATGTTCTGCGCCGTCCGCTCGCCCGAGATCTTGTCGATCTGCGAGACGACGACGCCGACGACCAGGCCGGAGGCGTCGAGCACCGGACCACCGGAATTGCCCGGCTGGGTCGGCGCCGTGTACTGGAACCGGCTCTGGTCGCCGAGCGCGCCGCGCAGGCCCGAGACGATGCCTTCCGTCACGTTGACGCCGCCGAGCTGCGAGCGGGCGGGATAGCCCACCAGCACCACGCGCTCGCCGCCGCGCACATTGACGCCGGCCCCGTTGCGCAGGCGCAGTGGCGTTGAGGTGGCGTTCTCCTGCACCAGAACCGCGAGGTCCGCACCCTCGTCGGCGCCGATCAGACGCAGCGGGACGCGCTGGCCGCCGGAGCGGGCGATGGCGACCGTCGCGCAGCCATCGATGACGTGATGGTTCGTCAGGATGTGGCCGCTCTCGTTGATGTAGAAGCCGGTGCCGGTGGAGGCCACCTGGCCAGGGCGTCCGGCGCGGCCGATCGCCATCTCCGGCGAGGCACACAGGTCCTGGTCGCGCTTCTCCACCGTCTGGCCGCCCTCGTAGACGACCTTGAGGTCCCAGGTGCAGCCGCCCTCCTCGGGCAGACGCAGCTCGAGCCGGAAGCGGCGGGGCAGCAGCTCCGAGCCGAGGCGGTCATCGCCCCAGTGGCTGTCGCGAACGGGGGTCAGGTAGACCTCGCGGATGTCGCCGCGGCCATTGTTGGTGAAGACGACCCGCCGGCCGTTCTCGGGGCCGCCGCCGTCGATGCGCAGGGCATTGGGGCCGCCGAACGCGACCTCCTGACGCTGGCAGAGGTTCTGCCGCATGCGGCGCTCCTCGCGGCCGCCCTGGTAGACGATGCGCAGGTCGTAGTTGCACTGGTCGTCGCGCTCGACGCGGGCGGTGAAGCGTCCACCCGGCTGGATGCGGTTGGTCCCGAGCAGGTCTTCGCCCCAGCTCGAGATTTTCGAGGAGGAGATGAACAGCGACTCGATGACGCGCTCGCCCTCGTTGATGACCACCACCTGCGAGATGGTCGGCTGGCCGGTGCGCGCCGTCGGGCGCTGCTTGCGCTCGCCGCGGCCGGTGACGAAGGCCGGTCCGGTGACGACATATTCGCGCGTCTCGCACAGGTTGACGCCGTTGCGGATGTCCTCGCGGTCATTGTCGAAGCGCACCTTCACGTCATATTCGCAGCCCCGCCGCGGCATGGTGACCTGGAACGAGCCGCGCGCCGCGATGGTGTCGTTGCCGAGCCGGTCGGGACCCCAGCCGCTGGCGCCACGCGGGCGGATGTAGAGATACTGGATCGGAATCGCGCCGCGGTTCTGCACCAGGAAGCTCAGCTGTTCGCCAGAAGGTGTCTCGGCCCGCTCGCGGTCGCGTCCGCGCTCCTGCTGCTCTCCGCGACCGGCCTGCGGTGCAGGGGCGTCCGCCTCGGCACCGAAAACCACCTCGCGGGAGGTGCACAGGTTGCGGCCGGAAATCGTTCGGTCTGGCACGCCGTCGAAGGTCGCGACCAGGTCATAGGCGCAGCCGGCGGAGCGCTGGAAGCGGCCGGTGAAGCTGCCCCCGTTCTCGATGATCGACGCGCCGAGCACGTCGTCGCTCTCGTCGCCGTTCGGCGAGACGAGCTTGAGGGTCTGCAGGGAATTTCCGGAGCGATTGCGCACCACATAGAGCGCCACGGGCCCCTGGCGCTGGAGATCGGCGGCGGAGGTCTGCGTCCGGCCGTTCAGCGCCACTTCCGGGCGGGCGCACAGGTCGAGGCCGAACCGGGTCTCCTCGCGGCCGTTCTCGTAGACGGCACGGATGTCGTGGCGGCACTGGTCACCCTCGATGGTGAAGCTGTGGCTGCGGTTGCGCGCCACCGTTTCGCTGCCGAGCCGGTCGTCGCCCCAGGACACCTCGCCCACCGGGGTGACGAAGAGGTACTGGAGCGTCGCATTGCCGCGGTTCTGGATGGTCACCTCGGTCGATTCGGCCGCTCGTGGCCGGCGCCGCTGCGCTTCGGCGTCCGAAACCGGCAGCATGAGAAGGCAGGCGGCGGCCAGCGCCAGAGGCGCCGAGGTGCGGACGAACAGCGACATCGTGGACCAATCTCCAGTCTCGCGGACCGCCTCGGGACGGACCTTGGGGAAGCCTATAGGCAGGTGCGGTTTCTGCAAGATTTCGCGACGGCGTGGCTTTGTCGTGCCCTTGGCTGGCCGCAGCAACGCGGCTGAAACGTTGCCGCAGCCCGGTCGGCCCCGCGGTCAGCCCATCAACGCCCTGGCCAGGGCCATGTAGGCGGGCAGGGAGACCGGATCATTCGCGACGTTGCCGGCCGCCGGGTGGGACGCATAGCGGGCGATGACCATCTCCGCCGTCGGATCGACATAGATCGCCTGGCCATGGACGCCGCGGGCCATGTAGGCGCCGTGGGCATTGTGGCTGATCCACCACTGGTTCCGGTAGGACCAGCCGGGCAGTGTCGCATAGCCGGCCGGCGCGAACTTGGCGGGATCGCCGCCGCAGGTGATGTCGTCCGCGACGCTCTCTGGGAAGATGCGGCGGCCGTTGAAGCTGCCGCGGTTGCGCATGAGCTCTCCGAAGCGGGCGAGATCGCGGGTGGTCGTGTTGAGACCGCCCCCGCCGCTCTCGATGCCGAGCCGGTCGACGTGATAGTAGGCGTCCTCCTCCGCGCCCATCGGCTGCCAGATGCGCTCCGACAGGAGATCGGCGAGCGACTGGCCGCTGGCACGTCTGAGGATCCAGGCCAGTACGTCGGTGTTGACGGTCTTGTAGGCGAAGACCCTGTCGTGCTCGCCCTGCTTGGCGATGGTGGTCAGGTATTCGAGCAGCGAGGGCTGCGGCACCCCGGGCAGGGGCGGCGCCATGCCGTTGGCACGGCGCAGCGCCCAGACATCCGAATTCGGGTCGGTGTAGATTTCCGAGTAGGCGAGGCCCGTGGTCATGTCCATGACCTGACGGACGGTTGCGTCCCCGAAGGCGCTCCTCGCCAGCTCGGGCACATAGGCGGTGACGGGGGCCTTGGGGTCGATCGCGCCATCCGCCACCAGCACGCCGGCGAGGGTCCCGGTGAACGACTTCGTCACCGACATGCCGATGTGCTGCTTGTGGGCCTTCAGCGCCCCGAAGTAGCGCTCGAAGACCAGCTTGCCGCGGTGAAGGACGACGACGCCGTCGGCATAGGTCTCGGCGAGTGCCTGGTCGACGGTCAGGGTGCGGCCGTCCATGGTGGTGAGCCCGACCCGGCCGAGATCCTGCTCGTTGCGTGGAAGGGCCGATGCCGGCCCCGCACCGCGCCAGACATTCACCGTCGGCACCAGCTGCCGGACGTTGCTCCAGGCCCATCGCAACTGCGGAAACGACCGGAACGACCCGTCGGCATAGGTGATGGCCTTGTCCGCAGGCGGCGGGAAGCCCCGCATCCAGCCGAGCGTGTTCGGGTCGCTGGCCGCGGCGTCGGGCGGGGTCGCAGGTGCGGTCTGGTTCGTCTCGGACATGACGGGACTTCCGTGGGCGATGGTGGACAGCGGAGACCCTCAAAGTGTGGATCGGCATGAATTGCGTATCGCTAATCGATACTGTCGTGCCAATCCCTGTTGAAGGCAAAGGATATTGCTGCTCTGATTGAGGGTGCGAGTGCAGAGAAAGTTGTCGACCATAACGCCGGGCGGAGACAAATCTACCCCGCACAGTGGAGAGGTGCCCGGCACCACGATGGCTTGCTGATGCAAATTGAGGCATGCCACGGTACTAGGCAGATTGTATTTTCGGGAGTTTTTGATGCCGATCCTGCCCAGGGCGGATGTTGTGTTGCGTGGTGGCCGTGTTTTCGTGGCCTATGGCGAGCCGGTCGCCGAGGCGATCGCCCTCTGGTCGGGCAAGGTTCTGGCGGTAGGCTCGTCCGCCGACATGGAGCCGCTGATCGGCCCTGATACCCGTGTCGTCGAACTGCGAGGCCGTCTTGCCACCCCCGGCCTTTTCGAGGCCCACGCCCACCTGCTGCCGATGGGCATCTCGATGGCCGAGATCGACGCCCGTCCGCAGAAGGCCAACACGCTCGACGCGCTGCTCGGCCTCATCCGCGACGCTGCCGCAAGCAAGAAGCCGGGAGAATGGATCCTTGCCCGCGGCTATGACGACTCGAAGCTCGACATCCGCCGCCATCCGCACCGGACGGAGCTGGATCTCGCCGCCCCCGACAATCCCGTCTACCTGGTACGCACCTGCGGCCATCTGGCGGTGGCCAACACCATGGCGCTCAAGATCGCCGGCGTCACCACGTCTTCCCCGGTTCCCGCCGGCGGTGCCATCGAGCAGTCCAACGGCAACCTGACGGGACTGATGGCGGAAAACGGCCGCCAGCCTGTCCAGGCGGTGCTGCCGGCCTATACCGACGAGGACCACGTCGCCGCCATCGAGCGCGGCGCGAAGTACATGAACAGCTTCGGCATCACCTCGACCATGGATGCCGCCGTCGGCATGCGCTCGGGCTATCGGGAGATCATCTCCTACCGAAATGCCGTGCGTACCGGCCGCCAGCCGATCCGCGTCACCCAGTGCCTTCTCGACATTCCCGACGGCATTCTCGGTCGCTGCCACGAGGAGGGCCTGATCACCGGGTCCGGTGACGACATGCTGCGCATCGGGCCGGTGAAGATCTTCACCGACGGCTCCGCCGGCGGCAAGACGGCGGCGATGACGGCGCCCTATTCGGGCGAGGAGCAGACGCACGGCATCTACTGCCTCACCGACAGGGAGATGGAAGAGGCGACCATGGCGGTCCACGCCAAGGGCTACCAGCTCGCCGTCCACGCCATCGGCGACGGCGCCATCGAGCAGACGCTCGTCGCCATGGAGAAGGCGCTGGCGAAGTATCCCGACGCCGACCGCCGCCACCGCATCGAGCATTGCGGCTTCAACACCATGAACCAGATGAAGCGCATGCGCGCCGCCGGCATCGAGCCGGTGCCCCAGCCGGTCTTCATCTATGATTTCGGCGAACTCTATCGGCAGGTCATGCCGGACGACCGCCCGGAGAGCAGCTACCCCATGAAGACCTGGATCGACATGGGCTTCCGTCCGGCGGCCTCGACCGACGCGCCGGTCTGCGACGCGAATGTCTGGCCGAACTTCTTCACCATGCTCACCCGCAAGACCCACAAGGGAAACGTCATCGGCGGCGACCAGATGATCTCCATCGAGCGGGCGATCCAGGCCTATACCGAGTTCGGCGCCTATGTGAACAAGTGCGAGGACCATCGCGGCACGCTGAGGCCGGGGATGGCTGCCGATGTCGCAGTCTTCTCGCGCGACTTGCTCACGGCGACGCCAGAGGCGATCCTGTCGGACACGCGCTGCGACCTCACCATCCTCGGCGGCGCCTGCGTCCATGACGCGACCGGCGAGTGGAAGGGCTGACGGGCATGGGAGTTCACCTCATTCACCGCGCGGTCCTGTCGGTCCCGGTCCTCTTCGGCGTGCTGCTCCTCGGCTTCATGCTGCTTCAGCTCGTCCCCGGTGACGTGGCGCAGGTCATCGCCGGTCCGCAGGCCACCCCCGAGGTCGTCGAGCAGATCCGCAAGGACCTCGGCCTCGACCGGTCGCTGGTCATCCAGTTCTTCATCTACATCAGCCGCGTCCTCCAGGGGGACCTCGGCTACTCGATGATCAACAACACGCCGGTCATCCAGGAACTCGGCGAGGCCATCGGACCGACCTTCGAGCTGATGTTCGGCTCGCTGATCTTCTCCGTACCCATCGGCATCGCCCTCGGCACCCTCGCCGCCGTCAACCGCGGCCGCGCCCTTGACCGCATCATCATCGCCATCTCGGTCTTCGGCGTCTCCATGCCGGTCTTCTTCATCGGCCTGATGCTGATCATGTATGTCGGCTACCACTGGGAGCTGCTGCCCTTCCTCGGCCGCGCCGGTCCGCTCTGGACCCTCGACGGGCTTGCCCACGCCGCCCTTCCCTCGCTGACCCTCGGTCTCATCTTCATCGGCCCTGTCGCGCGCATGACGCGCACCGCGGCGCTCGAGGTGATGAATGCCGACTATGTCCGCACCGCCCGTGCCAAGGGCCTCGCCGAGCACACGGTGATCATCCGCCACGTGCTGCGCAACGCGCTGATCCCCGTGGTGACGCTCATCGGCCTGCAGGCCGGCTACCTTCTCGGCGGCGCCGTGGTCACCGAGACCATCTTCTCCTGGCCCGGCGTCGGCCGTCTCGCCGTCGGCGCCATTCTGGCGCGCGACTTGCCTCTCGCCCAGGGCTCGATCCTGATCCTCGCGGTCTCCTTCATCGTGATCAATCTCTTCGTCGACGTTCTCTACGGCATCCTCGATCCGCGGGTGGGCAAGCGATGACCGCCGTGACCGCAACCGATACCACCGCGGAACCTCGCCGCTACGGCAATCTGCGCCGGCTCTTCCGCGACAGGCTGGCCATCGCGGCGGCTCTCATCCTGACCCTGCTGGTACTCGCCGCCATCCTCGCGCCCTGGCTCGCCCCCAACGATCCCTTCCTGACCAACACGCGCCTGCGCATGCTGCCGCCGGTGTGGGAGGCGCGCGGCCGCTGGGAGTTCCTGCTCGGCACCGACGGCCTCGGCCGCTGCATGCTCTCCCGCCTGCTCTACGGACTGCGCGCCACCCTGATGATGGGCATCATCGCCACCGCGATCGGCGGCTCCATCGGCCTGCTGCTCGGCCTGTTCGCCGCCTTCTACAAGCGGCTCGACGGCCTGATCATGCACATGTCGGACATCCTCCTGTCCTTTCCGGCGATCCTGCTCGGCCTGTCCTTTGCAGCGGTCGTCGGCCCCGGCATGACCGCTGTCGTCATCTCGCTCGCCATCGCCACCATCCCGACCGTCGTGCGCGTCACCCGCGCCTCGGCGCTGGTGGTGATGGGGCAGGACTTCATCGAGGCGGGCCGGTCCATCGGCCTCGACGACCGGACGCTGCTGGTGCGCTACCTCGCGCTCAACTGCATCTCCTCGGTCTTCGTCTACATGACCCTGCGTTTCGGCCAGGTGATCCTCCTGGGCTCGGCGCTGTCCTTCCTCGGGCTCGGCGCGCAGCCGCCGGTCGCCGAACTCGGCACCATGGCCTCGGCGGGGCGCAACGAACTCTTCCTCGCGCCGCATATCGCGGTGACGCCCAGCCTGCTCATCGTCGTGCTCGTGCTCTGTGCCAATCTCCTCGGAGACGCGCTGCGCGACATGCTCGACCCCCGGCTCAGGCACACCTGAGCCACCAAGAACCAACGGTCCGGGGCAACACGGGCCGGCGAGAGAACCCACGTCTTCAGAGGAGTTGGGACATGAGTATGAAACGACTTGCATTGCTGGCGACCGCCATCGCCGGCGGCCTGGCCTTCGCCACGCCGGCCTCCGCCCAGGCGCAGAACACGCTCACCATCGTGCGCGAGGTCGATTCCGACCGCTACGATCCGCACCGCTCGACGGCGCGCGCCGCCTCCGAGGTGCTGTTCATGCTCGCCGACACGCTCGTGTCGCTCGACCATGACATGACCTCGATCAAGCCGGGCCTCGCCGAGAGCTGGACCGTGTCGCCCGACGGCAAGGTCTACACCTTCAAGCTGCGCTCGGACGTGAAGTTCTGCGACGGCAAGCAGATGACCGCCGACGACGTGGTCTATTCGCTGAAGCGCTGGATCGATCCGGCCACGCGTTCGCCGGTGCGCTGGCGTGCAGGTCCTGTCGAGGACATCATCGCCAAGGACGCGACGACGGTCGAGTACCGCCTCACCGCCCCCTTCTCCGAGCTCCTCTACCAGCTCACGCAGAGCTTCGCCGTCGTCATCGACAAGGCCAATGTCGACGCCCTCGGCGCCGATTTCGGCGTGCGCGGCTTCAACGGCACCGGTCCCTACTGCTGGGTCGACTGGCGTCCGCGCAACGACATGCGCCTGCGTCGCCACGACGCCTATCGCTGGGGTCCGCCGATCTACGAGAACCGCGGCCCGGCGCACATCCAGGAGATCGTCTGGCGCATCGTGCCGGAGGAGAACACCCGCCTCGCCGCCGTTCTGACCGGCCAGAGCCAGGCCACGCAGTACGTGCCCTATTCCGGCATGGCCCAGATCCGCGCCAACCGGAACCTGCGCATTGTCGACAATCCGGCCGCCTTCTGGACCTATTTCATCGGGTTCAAGGTCGACAAGGTCGGCGTGGACGATGCCGTCGTGCGCCGCGCCATGGTCATGGCGGTCGACCAGGAAGCCATCTCCCGCGACATAAATTTCGGTGAGACGGAGCCGGCCTATTCCTACATCCACCAGTCGGCTACCGACTGGAACCGCGGTCTCGACCAGCGTCTCATCCGCACCAACGTCGCCGAGGCCAATCGCATCCTCGACGAGGCCGGCTGGGTCCGCGGCGCCGACGGCTTCCGCTCGAAGAACGGCGTCCGCCTCTCGCCGCTCGCCTACGGCTTCACCGGGTCGACCTGGCAGAAGCTGATGGAGACGGTGCAGGGCGACCTGCGCAAGATCGGCGTCGACCTGCGCATCCAGCTCTTCGATGCGACGGTCGCCTGGGGCAAGCTCGCCACGCAGGAGTTCGACCTGTTCGGCATGTCCTTCCCCTACATCACCGCCGGTGACGCGCTGAACCTCTACTTCCGCTCGACCAATGCGCCGACCCCCAACCGCATGAACTGGAAGAACGCCGACACCGATCGCCTGCTGCAGACCGGCATGACGGCCGTCTCCGACGCCGATCGCGCCGCGGCCTATGGCCAGGTTCTCCAGCAGGTGCATGACGCGGCGGTGTGGATCCCGCTGTACCACGAGCCGATGAAGGTGGCGGCGACCGCGCGTCTCGCGCCCTTCAAGGCCCACAACATCTACGGCTGCGGCTTCTACAAGGGCCTCGACCTGCGCTTCACGCGCTGATGTGACGACCTTCGGCCGGGCGCTTCCCTGCGCCCGGCCGTCTTCGCGACCCGTATGGGGTCACGCGACAGAAGCGCCCCCTCCCGAGGAACGTCCGATGCCCATCACCCTGATCAAGAACGCCGCCTGGGTCGTCGCCTTCGACGGTCGCAAGCACACCTACATGCAGGGTGCCGACGTCGCCTTCGAGGACGACAGGATCATCCACGTCGGTCCCGGCTTCGCCGGCAAGGCGGACAAGACGATCGACGGCACGGGCATGCTGGTGATGCCGGGCCTCGTGAACGTCCACTCCCACCCCGCCTCCGAGCCCATGGCCAAGGGCTGGAACGACGAGCTCGGCTCGCCGAGGCTCTACCAGTCCGCACTCTACGAGTTCATGCCGCTGTTCCGCGCCGATGCCGGCGGCGCCCCCGACATGGAGGCCATTCCCGCCTCCGCCACCGTGGCCTATTCCGAACTGCTGCTGTCGGGCGTCACCACGCTGGTCGACATGTCGGTGGCCTGGGACGGCTGGCTCGACACCTTCGCGGCCTCGGGCCTGCGCGGCGTGCTGTCGCCCATGTACCGTTCCGCCCGCTGGTTCACGAAGAACGGCCACGTCGTCGAATACGAATGGGCGAAGGACGAGGGCGTGCCCGCCATGGAAGCGGCGATGAAGGTGCTCGAGGCCGCCGCCAAGCACCCTTCCGGCCGCATGTCCGGCATGGTCTCGCCGAGCCAGATCGACACCTGCACGCCCGGCCTCATCAAGGCGAGCTTCGCCGAGGCCAAGAAGCGCAAGCTCCCCTTCCAGATCCACGCGGCGCAGTCGGTGGTCGAGTTCCACGAGATCACCCGTCGCCACGGCATGACGCCGGTGGAATGGCTCGGCTCGCTCGACGTGCTCTCCGACCGCTCGCTGATCGGCCACGGCATCTTCATGGACCACCACACGTCCACCCACTGGCCGCGCCGTGACGATCTTCAGGATCTGGTGGATGCCGGCACGACGGTCGCCCACTGCCCGACCGTCTTCCAGCGCCGCGGCATCACCCTGCAGACCTTCGGTGAATATGTCCGCCGCGGCGTCAACATGGCGATCGGCACCGACACCTATCCACACAACATGATCGAGGAGATGCGCCACGTCGCCATCATGTCGCGCGTCGTCGGCGAGGACGTCTATGACACCCGCTCCGTCGACGTCTTCAATGCGGCGACCCTCGGCGGCGCCAAGGCGCTGGGACGCAAGGACATCGGCCGCCTCGCGGTCGGCGCCAAGGCCGACATCGTGCTGGTCGACGTCACCCACGCCTCCATGCGGCCGCTGCGCGATCCCGTGCGCTCGATGATCTATTCGGCCGCGGAGCGTGCCATCCGCACCGTCTTCGTCGACGGCAAGAAGGTGGTCGACGGCGGCAAGGTGCTGACCATGGACCTCGACGCCGCCTCGGCGAAGCTCGAGGCTGCCCAGCGCCGTGCCGAGGTCGGGGTCAAGGGCCTTGACTGGGCCAAGCGCGACCACATGAAGATCTCGCCGCTGATGTTCCCGCCTGCCAAGGGGTGAGTGGCGACCTGGGCGGGGTCTGAATGCCCCACCCTTACCCTCCCCGCTGGGCGGGGAGGGGGACGACCGCGTCTCTCCCTGTCGCGACGGTCGCGCCAGGCTCCTCCCGGCAAAATGACCCGCGAGGTCGAAGTCCCCCTCTCCTCGCGTGAGCGAGGGGAGGGTGCGGGTGGGGCCTTCCAAGGGCCGATGCGCTAGCCCTTCAGCCCCACACCTCGCGCGACACCTCGACGATCATCTCGAGCTTCCGCCACTGCTCGTCCTCGGCGAGGGTGTTGCCTTCCTCCGTCGAGGCGAAACCGCACTGGGGCGACAGGCAGAGCTGCTCCAGCGGCGCATATTTCGCCGCCTCGTCGATGCGCCGCCTGATGTCGTCCTTGGATTCCAGCACGCCGGTCTTCGACGTGACGAGGCCGAGCACCACCGCCTTGCCTTTCGGCAGGAAGCGCAGCGGCTCGAAGCCGCCGGCGCGCTCGGTGTCCCATTCCATGAAATAGGCATCCACCGGCATGGCGTTGAACAGCAGGTCGGCGATGGGCTCGTAGCCGCCGGAGGCGACGAAGGTGGAGCGGAAATTGCCGCGGCACAGGTGCATGGTGATGAGCAGGTCCTTCGGCCGCCCGCCGATGGCCGCCGTCACCATGCCGGCATAGATGCCGCCCTGCTTGTCGGGATCATCGCCGCGTTCGGCCAGCATCTTCTTCTGCTCGGGGTCGCAGAGATAGGCGAAGGAGACGTCGTCGAGCTGCAGGTAGCGGCAGCCGGCGTCGTAGAAGGCGTGGACGGCCTTGCGATAGGCCTGGCCGAGGTCCTCGTAGTAGTCGGCCATGTCGGGATAGAGGCCCATGTTGATGAGCTTCCGGCCGCCCCGGTAGTGCAGCATGGACGGGGAGGGGATCGTCATCTTCGCCGTGCGCGTCGTGTTCGCCTTCAGGAACTTGAAGTGCTCGATGAAGGGATGGGTCGAGAAGTCGATCCGGCCGGTGACGCGCGGTGCCTCCGCCTTGGTCTGCACGCCGGCGAACTGGATGCCCTGGTCGAGCTCGACGCGGGTCACGCCGTCGAGCTGCCAGAGGAAGTCGTAGTGCCACCAGGAGCGCCGGTATTCCCCGTCCGTGATCGCCTGAAGGCCGAACGCCTCCTGCTTCGCGATCAGCTTCTTGATCTCGGCATCCTCGACGGTCCTGAGGCCGGGGGCATCGAGCGTGCCGGCCGCATGGGCGGCGCGCGCCTCCTTCAGCGCTTTCGACCGCAGCAGCGAGCCGACCTGGTCGGCGCGAAACGGGCCGCTCTTGCCGGCGACGGCGGGGGTGGGGGACGTCATGGTGCTCATCGGTCATATCTCCCTCTGTCGGCCATCGGCCGGGACCGTCTCGCCGGATGAGGCGGCGGTCTTCTGGGAGGCAGGATAGGGCGGAAGCCACGGATGGGCCAGATGGGTCGCGGTCA
>CAZPMD010000008.1:0-16891 GCA_964587395.1 uncultured Hyphomicrobiales bacterium | reverse complement strand
CAAGCCGCAAGCAGCCGTGGGCAAAGCTGCAAGCCGGGCTTGCGGTCTTGGCGTCGCGCTGCCCCTTGTCCTGACCGCCGTTCCGGCCGATCTCTCGTCAGAACGAAGCGCGGCCCCCGCCGTGCATTGCGAGGCCCCCGCCATGATCCCCGCTCTCACCGGCATCCACCACCTGACGGCCGTGTCCGCCAACGCGCCGGGCAATCACGCCTTCTACACCCAGGTCCTCGGCATGCGCCTCGTCAAGCGCACCGTGAACCAGGACGACACCTCCGCCTATCACCTCTTCTATGGCGACGGCGTTGCCAGCCCCGGCTCCGACATCACCTTCTTCGAATGGCCGGTGGCGCCCGAGCGCCGCGGCACCAACGCGATCATCCGCACGGCGCTGCGCGTCTCCGGCGAGGCCACCATCGGCTGGTGGGCGGCCCGCTTCGCCGAGAAGGGCGTGAAGCACGATGCTCCCGTCGTCCGCGACGGCCGCCTGACCCTCGACTTCGAGGATCCGGAGGGACAGCGCCTCGCCCTCATCGACGACGGCGGCGCGGGCGACGCCCATCCCTGGGATGCGAGCCCGGTGCCCGCCGGGCACCAGATCCGCGGCCTCGGCCCCATCACCGCCAGCGTGCCGGTGCTGGAGATGACCGACATCGTGCTCACCCACGTGCTCGGCATGCGCAAGGTGCGCGAGTACACCCTGCCCAGCGCCTCGCCTGTCCATGTCTACGCCATGGGCGAGGGCGGACCGGCGGCCGAGTATCACGTGGCGGTCGAGCCGCACCTGCCGCAGGCGCGACAGGGCGCCGGCTCGGTGCACCACGTCGCCTTCCGCACGCCCGACGAGAAGGAATATGCCGGCTGGATCGAGCGGCTGAACGGCCTGCGCATCCCGAGTTCGGGGGCCGTCGACCGCTACTACTTCCGCAGCCTCTATTTCCGCGAGCCGAACGGCATCCTCTTCGAGATCGCCACCGACGGCCCCGGCTTCGACGTCGACGAGCCGCTGGAGACCATCGGCGAGAAGCTGGCGCTGCCGCCCTTCCTCGAGCCGAAGCGGGCTTCCATCGAGCGCGGGCTGAAGCCGCTCGGCTGACGTCCGCGATCCGCCATGGCCGGATCTCTCGGGCCATGGCGGGACCCGTTCACAGGACCGGCGCCGGGACATAGATTGGCGGTGCCGATTCTCTGCGTCACCGGGGACACCCATGATCCGCGCCACCCTTCTCGCCGCCGTCGCCGCTCTCGGCCTTGCCGCCTGCCAGTCGACCACCGCCGAGGTGCCGGCGCCGCAGCCGGTCGCCTCCTCGACACCGACCTATGTCACCCGGCCAGACTTCCGCCTGCCGGAAGGCTCGGGCTGCTCGGGCGAGATCGCCCGGTTCCGCGCCGTGATGGACAATGACCTCGCCACGGGCCACGTCACCCGCGAGGTCCACGGCCGCGTCATCGCCGACCTGCGGGGACCTGAAAGCGCCTGCGCGGCGGGTCGCGCCGGCGAGGCGAGTGCCGCGCTCCGGGCGGTGAAGTCGCGCTACGGCTATCCGTCGTGACCATCGCCTAAAGACGCGCTTGTCGCCGACGCCGCGACGCCGAAGGATGTCCTCAACAGAGCCGGCCCGAACCCAAGAGGCCGGCGAGGGGAGGGCGCCGTGCGGATCGCCTTGCTGTCGGACATCCACGCCAATCGCGAGGCCTTCGAGGCCTGCCTCGCGCATGTGACCCGCCAGGGGGTCGATCGCATCGCCGTGCTCGGCGACATCGTCGGTTACGGGGCCGATCCGGTCGCCTGCACCGAGCGGGTGGCTGAACTGGCCGGGCAAGGTGCCATCGTCATCCTCGGCAATCACGACGAGGCGGTGCAGCGCGACGACCCCGACATGAACGCCGATGCGCTCGCGGCCATCTGCTGGACGCGCGGCGTCCTCGGCGAGGACCACAAGCGCTTCCTCGCGGCGCTGCCGCTGACCCATCGCGACGGCGAGGTGCTGCTGGTGCACGCAGGTGCCCGCCATCCCGGCCAGTGGCCCTATGTCACCTCGCCGCGCCAGGCGGAGCTGAGCCTCTCCGCCACCGATGCGCGGCTCGTCTTCTGCGGCCATACCCATATGCCGGTGGTCTTCTCCCTGCAGCCGAACGGCACCTGCCTGCCCTTCGTGCCGGTGGCGAACCAGCCGGTGCCCCTGCTCCGCCATCGCCGCTGGCAGGCGGTGGTCGGCTCGGTCGGCCAGCCGCGCGACGGCTCGGCGGCGGCGGCCTATTCCATCCTTGATCTCGCCCAAGGCACGCTCACCCAACATCGTGTTGCCTATGACCATCAGACGGCGGCTGCCCGCATCCGGGCGGCGGGACTGCCGGAACGGTTGGCGAGCCGGCTCGCCCTGGGGCGCTGAGGGGAAACATGCGGGCACCACGGATCGAGAAGGGGCTGGTCCTCGACGGCTTCACGCTGGTCGAACCGATCAAGCTCGGTGGCATGGCCCAGATCTGGGACGTGACCCGCCCCGGCGAGGACGGCGGTCTGGTCATGAAGATCCCGCTGATCCTCGACGGCGACGATCCCACCATGATCGTCGGCTTCGAGATGGAGCAGATGATCCTGCCGCGGCTGAAGGGGCGGCACGTTCCGCGCTTCGTCGCCAACGGCGATTTCGCCACCCAGCCCTATATCGTGATGGAGCGGGTGATCGGCCGCTCGCTCTATGAGAGGATGGGCGAGGCGCCGTTCCCGCCCGACGAGGTTGCGCGCACCGGCCTGGCGGTGGCGACCGCCCTGCGCGACCTTCACCGGCAGAAGGTGCTGCACCTCGACATCAAGCCGGCCAATGTCATCATCCGCGACGACGGCACCGCCGTGCTCGTCGACTTCGGTCTCGCGCGCCACCTCGCCCTGCCCGACCTGCTCGCCGAGGAGTTCCGGGTGCCGATGGGGACGGCGCCCTACATCGCGCCGGAACAGGTCCTGAAGGCGCGCGACGATCCGCGTTCCGACATTTTCGCCCTCGGCGCCGTGCTCTACGAGATGGTGACCGGCCGCCAGCCCTTCGGCGACCCGAAGGCAAGCCGCGGGATGCGTCGGCGCCTGTGGGCGGATCCCTGGCCGCCCCGCGCCCTCAGGCCCGATTGCCCGTCCTGGCTGCAGGAGATTATCCTGCGCTGCCTCGCGATCGATCCCGGCGCGCGCTACCCCACCGCCGCGCAGCTCTGCTTCGATCTCGCCCATCCCGACCAGGTCCGCCTCACCGGCCTGGCGGAGAAGGTGAGCCGCGATCCCGTGGGCCAGAGGGTCCGGCGCTGGTTCCGCGCGGCGGGCGCCGAGCGTCCCGCACCCTACCGGATGGAGGAGGGCGCGCACGAGGCACCCATCGTCGTCGCCGCTGTTGACCTGTCGGAAGACTATTGCGACGTGGCCTCGGCGGTCCGTGCCATGGCCGGGCGCATGCTCACCCTCCTGCCGGGAGCGCGGCTCGCCTGCGTCAACGTGCTGAAGATCAAGCGGCTCGGCATCGACGAGACGACGGACGGCGAGGGCAGGCCGCTGCACGTCTCGCGTCTCGTCCTGCTCCGCGCCTGGGCCGAGCCGCTCGGCCTGCCCTTCGACCGCATCACCTACCACGTGCTGGAGAGCACCGATCCGGCCGAAGCCATCGTCACCCATGCGCGTGAAAACCACGTCGACCAGATCGTGATGGGGGCCCGCGCCAGTTCGACCACGCGCCGCTTTCTCGGCAGCGTCTCCGCCCAGGTGGCCGCCGAGGCGCCCTGCACCGTGACCATCGTCCGGACTCCCGCGCTGCGCGAGGCCGAGGCGGCCTAGGATCGACCGCCTCCGGCGAGCCACCATTCGGCATGGGCGAGCTGGAACGGCGGCATCCGTTCGGGCATCAGATCGCTGGCCTCACGCACGATATGGATGCCCGCGAGTTCCGGCTCGGGCTGGCGGGAGAGCCGGTCGAGAATGCTGCGCTTGAGGTCATCCGCCGCCAGCGGCGAGCGCACCACCTTGACGAAGATGCAGCGCTTGTCGTCCTCGGCCATCCAGAAGCCGGGATCGAAGGACACCTCGTTCGCCGCGAGACCGGTCTCCTCCTCGAGCTCGCGCCTGACGCTGCCCTCGAGGTCCACCTGGCCCTCGACGATGTCGGAGAGGTCGGGCGTGCCGCCGGGGAAGTAGATCTTCCCGGCATTGGCGGTATGGCCGCCCATCACGCCCATCACCAGCGCGCCGTCGGCGCTCGTCAGGCCGGCGAGCGCGAAGCCGTTGCGGGAGCGCCCGTCGGGCGCGCCGTGGCGCATGTAGTGAAGGAACTGGGAAAACCGGACGGGGCGATACCTGGCCTCGAACCGGTCTCCCTCGACGCGGCTTTCGGCGATGATCAGCACCTCGCCGTCGAAGAGGGCCGGGTTGGCCTCGATGGCCTTCGCCCATGATTCGGCGATGGCGTCGCGATGTGCCTCCGCATAGGGCCAGGCGACGTCGGTGACACCGGCGACAATATGGCGAATAGGGCGGAACCGGTACGGGCTCAAGGCGTTGTCCTCGCGCGATGTCTTGCCTGAGGGACCCACTTCGAGCAAGCCGTGGCATGATCGCCACGGCGTTGACGGCTTCTTAGGGGTAACGTCCATGCAGCTTGGCAAATCGCTTGCGCGTCACCTATGGTCGTCCCGGGTCGGGGGCCTGCAGGAGGGAATATCGATGTTGAAGAAACTGGCTCTGGTGGGCGCTGCCGCCCTGATGATCGGCGCGTGCACGCCGCGCGAGGAGCGGGCTGCCGCAGGTGGTGCCATTGGCGCCGGCGCCGGCGCGATCATCGGCGGCCTGGCCACTGGCACGGGCGGTGGTGCCCTGGCGGGCGCCGCGATCGGCGGTGTTGCCGGCGCGATCATCGGCGCCGAGACCACGCCGCGTCGTCGCTGCTTCGTCAATCGCTACGGCGAGCGCGTCTGCCGCTATCGTCGCTGATCCCCCCGGCGACCCACAATTCAAACCCGTCGGCGCCTCGCCGGCGGGTTCGTCATTTGCAGCGGGCGGAATTGGCTCCGTTTCAGATGAACAGTCGCCCCTCGGTGACGATGACCGCCCCGCCACAGATGGTGACCTTGCCGACATCACCTCCGGCGAGGGTCAGCCCCAGCGTGATGCGGCTCGGCCGGCCCATCTCGAAGCCCTGTTCGATGACGATCATGTGCGTGCCGTCGCCGAGCCCTTCCTGTTCCGCCAGGACACCCGCGAACGCCGCTGCCGCCGATCCTGTCGCCGGGTCCTCGGCGACTCCCAGGCCGGGTGCGAACATGCGGGCGTGAAACTGCGCCCCTTCATCCACGGTTTCGCGCGAATAGGCGAAGATCGCGGGGTGATCGTCCCCGATGGCGGCGAATGTCTCGGCGAACCAGCGTGTATCGACACGGATCCGGGCCATCGCCTCGCGCGTCTTCACAGGCACGTAGCAGAAGGACACCGGCGCGCCGTAGCGGCTGGGCCGGTGGCGATCGAATCCGATGTCCCTGAGGTCCAGGCCGAGAACGCCGGCAAGCTGGGCCGGGTCGGGGGCGGGGCCGAGACGGGCGGGAATGCGGGGCGCCACGAAGGTCGCCTCGTAGCGGCCGGTCGCATCGCGCCGGACCTCGCAGGGGACGGGGCCTGCCTTCTCCCCAAGGACGAACCGGGTTTCGGCGCCCGGCGCAAGCCCGTCCAGGGACGCGAGGAGAATGGCCGTGCCGACGGTCGGATGGCCGGCGAAGGGCAGTTCGGCGCCCGGCGTGAAGATGCGGATGTCGGCACGATGGCCCGCCGTCGTCTCCGGCAGAACGAAGACAGTCTCCGACAGGTTGAACTCACCGGCGATCTTCTGCATGGCCGCGGTATCGAGCCCCGCCGCGTCGTGAACGACCGCGAGCGGATTGCCGGCGAGTACAGCGTGGGTGAAGACGTCGAGCGTGTGGATGCGGCGGGACACCGTGGGGGCGGGCATGGAGGGCCTCAGGCGATCGGCTCGGGGGTGAACAGGCGACTGGGCGTGACGAATTCGTCCTGCGCCGCGACGGTGAGGATCTCGCGCGACCCGGCCTCTTCGGTCCGGCGCAGCAGGCCGAAGACGGAGGAGGCGGCCCGGGACAGGGCAAAGGCCTCGTCTCCGCTGGCCGCGGCATGGACGAAGAACAAGGCCGCGATCGCATCCCCGGCGCCGTTCACCGAGACCGACAGCCGCGGAGTGCGGACGCGGAAGCAGCCGTTCGGCCCGCTGGCGAGGAGATCGATCGCGTCCGCAGGCGTGTCCTCGGTGACGAGGCTCGTCACCATCACCGTCTTCGGTCCCCTGGCGCGGATCGCGTCGACAGCCGCCACGGCGTCAGAGATGGTCGTGATGGCGCGGCCGGCGAGAAATTCGAGCTCGAACTGGTTCGGCGTGATGATGTCGGCGACGGGCACGGCCTGGTCGCGCATGAATTCGGGAATGCCGGGACGGACGAAGATGCCGCGCCCGACATCGCCGATCACCGGATCGCAGCAGTAGAGGGCCCGGGGGTTCAGCGAACGGACGCGGGCGACGGCGCCGAGGATGGCCGTGCCGATGTCGGCCGATCCCATGTAGCCGGAGAGGACGCCGTCGCAGCGGCCGAGCACGCCGCGCTCGGCGATTCCCTCCACGAGTTCCTCGATCATCGGGCCGTCATAGACCCGTCCCTTCCAGGCTCCGTAGCCGGTGTGATTGGAGAACTGCACCGTGTGGATGGCCCAGACCTCGTGCCCCAGCCGCTGCATGGGGAAGACGGCCGAGGCGTTGCCGACATGGCCGTAGGAAACCCAGGACTGGATGGAGAGGATGTTCATCGCTGCGCTCCGTCGCGCCAGCCTAGCCCGACATTCCCGCGCCGCACCAATTCCGTTCCGTGAACTCGGCCATCAGCAGTGTGCGGCGGTCAGGCGATCCTGATCCGTCCGCGGGCGATTCCCATGCTGCCTGTGTCGTAGAAATGCATCAACTCCACGATGAGGCCGTCGCGGATGGTGATGTGGTCGAGCACGTCGTAGAAGCCGACCCGGCCATTGTCGAGAAAGCGCACCTCGGCCGTCCAGCGCACTGCGACCTTGTCGCCGTCCGCCACGATGGCCACGATATCGTAGCCCAGATAGGCGTTGATCTCGTGGAGGTTCTCCAGGTGGCGCGCGATGCCTTCGCGTCCGAGCCGCATGCCGGCGCCAGGGTTGAGGGCCGGATTGCCGACGATGGTCATCCGCGCGTCAGGCGCGAAGTAGCTCGCATATTCGTCGCCGTTCCCCGCTGTCCTGGCTGCATAGAGAGCGTGAATGGCCTCGGTGATCGCCTTGGGACGGATGTCACGCTCACCAAACCTGGACGGAGGCGATGCCATGGTCAGATGCGAGCCGCCAGGACCGCCAGCGAGGCCGTGTCCATGTACTGCGTCAGTTCGGCGATCTCGCCGTTGCGAAAACGGATGAAGTCTGCCACGTCGAAATCCGCGATTGCTCCTGTCGTTCGACTACGAAGGGTGAGCTGCCGGCGGATCACTGCCGCCTCCGGATCCGCGATGATATCCACGATCAGTCCGTCGACATACTGATAGGCATTGAACAGTGTGCGGATGCCCTTGGCGATGGCCGGCCGGCCATGGAACGGTCCCGATTCCGGAATGAGGCGGTTGTCGGCCATGATCCGCATGAAGCCGTCTTCTGCGAAACCTGCGGCAAAGCCCTCCGCATCGCCGTCTCGCCTCGCGGCGTAGAGGCCCGCCAGCCTTTCCTTGAGATGAGGCACACCGGAGATGACGCGCAGGCTTGGTTGCGACATGAACGTCCCTGAAATGGCGCCAGCGAAGCTCTACTGTCCTACGATCAGCAGCGGTGTTCGCCAAGCGAAATCCGGCAAACTTTGGGTCATGCCGGCTGACTGGGCGATGAACGATGGAGGGGTTTCCGGATTCGCGCGAGGCGTCCCGGCTCCGGAAAAAGGGGTGGCATAAGGCCACCCCTTCCAGTTCCGTCGCCCATCGGCGCCTCTGCAGGTCGAGCGCGGCGACGATCAGTTCTTGGTCTTGTCGACCAGCGCCTTCGCCTTGATCCACGGCATCATGTCGCGCAGCTTGGCGCCGACCGCCTCGATCGGGTGGTCGTTGACGCGGGCGCGCGTCGCCTTGAACGAGGTCTGGTTGACCTTGTTCTCCAGCATCCAGTCGCGGGTGAACTTGCCCGACTGGATGTCGGTCAGAACGCGCTTCATCTCGGCCTTGGTCTCGGCGGTGATGATGCGGGGACCCGTGACATACTCGCCGTACTCGGCGGTGTTGGAGATCGAGTAGTTCATGTTGGCGATGCCGCCCTCGTAGATGAGGTCGACGATCAGCTTCACCTCGTGCAGGCACTCGAAATAGGCCATCTCCGGGGCGTAGCCGGCTTCCGTCAGCGTCTCGTAGCCGGCGCGGATCAGCTCCACGAGGCCGCCGCAGAGGACCACCTGCTCGCCGAAGAGATCGGTCTCGCACTCTTCCTTGAAGGTCGTCTCGATGATGCCGGCGCGGCCGCCGCCATTGGCCGAGGCGTAGGAGAGGCCGAGGTCATGGGCATTGCCCGAGGCGTCCTGATGGATGGCGATCAGGGTCGGCACGCCGCCGCCGCGCAGGTACTCCGAGCGCACGGTGTGGCCGGGGCCCTTGGGCGCGACCATCAGCACGTCGAGATCCTTGCGGGCCTCGATCAGGTTGAAGTGGATGTTGAGGCCGTGGGCGAACATGATCGCCGCGCCCTGCTTCATGTTGCCATGGAGGTCGTCGCGGTAGATGTCGGCCTGCAACTCGTCCGGCGTCAGCATCATCATGACGTCGCAGACCTTGGCGGCTTCCGCCGGGGTCATGACGGTGAAGCCGGCGGCCTCGGCCTTGGCGCGGGTGGCGGAACCCGCCTTCAGCGCGATGACCACGTCCTTGACGCCGGAATCGCGCAGGTTCTGCGCATGGGCATGGCCCTGGCTGCCATAGCCGACGATGCAGACCTTCTTCGACTTGATGAGGTTCAGATCGGCGTCGCGATCGTAATAGACACGCATGTCCCGGCTTCCTTCTTCGGCTTTGTGGGGACGTGGCCCCGTTCCTTGGGTTCGGCAATGATCTGTCGTCCGGGGAACTCCAGACGCCAGATGATGAATGGCGCGCCGCTTCTTGGCGCAAGAATGCCGCCGGCACAAGGCCGGCGCCGCATGGCTCGGTGCTTAAGATCCGCAGGCCTTTCGATAGAGACGGACGGTTTCGGCCATGCCGTGGATGAGGGCGTCGGCGGTGAGCGCGTGGCCGATCGAGACCTCGGCGATCGCCGGCGCCCGCGCGACGAGGGCGGGGAGATTGTCCAGCGTCAGGTCGTGGCCGGCATTGACGGCGAGGCCGGCGGCGACCGCGGCCTCCGTCGTCGCCGCGAGCCTGTCGAGCTCGACGGCCTGCACGGCGGCACCGGCGGCATGGCCATAGGGGCCGGTGTAGAGCTCGACCCGGTCGGTGCCTGTGGCCTTGGCGGCGGGCACCAGCGCCGGATCGGCGTCGAGGAAGATCGAGACGCGCATGCCGCCTGCCTTCAGCCGGGCGATGACCCGCTTGAGGAGGTCGGCGTCCTTTACGACATCCCAGCCGTGGTCGGAGGTCGCCTGCGCCGGATCGTCCGGCACCAGCGTCACCTGCGCCGGCCGCACCTCCTCGCAGAGCGCCAGGAAGCGTTCGTCCGGATAGCCCTCGATGTTGAACTCGGCGGCGGGGAACTCGGCGCGCAGCATGGCCGCCAGATCGAAGACGTCGCCGCGCCGGATGTGCCGCTCGTCGGGCCGCGGATGCACGGTGATGCCCGCCGCCCCCGCCGCAAGCGCGATGCGGGCGAGGCCCGTGACGCTCGGCCAGGGCAGGTTCCGCCGGTTGCGCAGCTGCGCGATGGCGTTGACGTTGACGGACAGATGCGTCGGCATGGCGCGGCTTTCGGGTCGGCTACGAACGAGAGGACTTCAACGTCCCTGCGCGCCATCCGGCAAGGCCGCTTCCTGCATGCCTTCCGCGCCGCGGCTCATGGCGGCGATGCCGGTGCGCGACACTTCCACCAGGCCGACCACGCCCATCAGGCGGATGAAGCGCTCGACCTCCTCCGTCGTCCCCGTCAGCTCGAAGACGAAGGAGTTCAGCGTCGCATCCAGCGTCCGCGCCCCGAAGGCGCCGGCGAGCCGGAGCGCCTCGACGCGGGCATCGCCCTTGCCGCGCACCTTGACGAGGCAGAGCTCGCGCTCCAGCGACTCGCCCTGCACGGTGAGGTCCACCACCCGGTGCACCGGCACGAGGCGGTCGAGCTGGGTCTTGATCTGCTCGATCACCTTCTCGGTGCCGGTGGTGACGATGGTGATGCGCGAGACGTGCTTCTCGTGCTCGGTCTCCGAGACCGTCAGGCTCTCGATGTTGTAGCCGCGGCCGGAGAACATGCCGGCGATGCGGGCAAGAACCCCCGGCTCGTTGTCGACGAGCACCGCCAGCGTGTGACGGCGCTCGGCGTGGATGGCGTCGGAGAGGAAGTAGGCGGACTGGGACTGGGTCATGATCTCATTCTTTGCGACGAGCGGGAGATGAGGCGCTGCCGCCTCACACCAGCTGCTTGCCCTTGGCGTCGATGATCTCGCCGGTGACGCCCTCGAAATCGGGCAGGATCATCTCGTTGTGCGCCTTGCCCGAGGGGATCATCGGGAAGCAGTTCTCTTCCTTCGCCACCAGGCAGTCGAAGATGACGGGGCCGGGATAGTCGATCATCTCCATGATGGCCGCATCGAGCTTGGAAGGATCGTCGCAGCGGATGCCCTTGGCGTGATAGGCCTCGGCGAGCTTCACGAAGTCCGGCAGCGCCGCCGAATAGCTCTCCGAATAGCGCCCGCCATGCAGCAGCTCCTGCCACTGGCGCACCATGCCCATGTACTCGTTGTTGAGGATGAAGATCTTGATCGGCAGCCGGTACTGCGCCGCCGTCGACATCTCCTGCATGTTCATCAGCACCGAGGCCTCGCCCGCCACGCAGACCACGAGGTCCTTCGGGTTGGCGAGCTGCACGCCCACCGCCGCCGGCAGGCCGTAGCCCATGGTGCCGAGGCCGCCGGAGGTCATCCAGCGGTTCGGCTCGTCAAAGTGGAGATACTGCGCCGCCCACATCTGGTGCTGGCCGACCTCCGTGGTGATGAAGCGCTTGCGGCCCTTGGTCAGCTCCTCCAGCCGCTCCAGCGCATATTGCGGCTTGATGACCTCGGAGGAGTTCTTGTAGGCGAGCGACTTCCTGCCACGCCAGCCCTCGATCTGCAGCCACCAGGCCTTGATCGCCGGCTTGTCGACCTGCGGCGCCACGTCCTTCCACAGCCGCACCATGTCCTCCAGCACGTGGGCGCAGTCGCCGACGATGCCGATGTCCACCTTGACGTTCTTGTTGATGGAGGAGGGGTCGATGTCGATGTGGATCTTCTTCGAGCCCGGCGAGAAGGCGTCGAGCCGGCCGGTGATGCGGTCGTCGAAGCGCGCGCCGATGTTCACCATGAGGTCGCAGCCATGCATGGCGAGGTTGGCCTCGTAGGTGCCGTGCATGCCGAGCATGCCCAGCCACTGCGGGTCATGGGCCGGATAGGCGCCGAGGCCCATCAGGGTGGAGGTGACGGGATAGCCGGTGGCGCGCACCAGCTCGCGCAGGAGCTGCGAGGCCTGCGGCCCGGCATTGATGACGCCGCCGCCGGTGTAGAACACCGGGCGCTTGGCCCTGGCGATCATCTCCACCGCCGCCTTGATCTTGGAGAGGTCGCCCTTGATCTGCGGCCGGTAGGTCTTGTGCTGGTTGTCGCGCGGCTTCTCGTACTTGCCCGCCTTGAACTGGATGTCCTTGGGGATGTCGATGACGACCGGCCCCGGACGGCCGTTCTGCGCCACGTAGAAGGCCTCGTGCAGGATGCGCGGCAGGTCCTCGATGCTCTTCACCAGGTAATTGTGCTTGGTGCAGTGGCGCGTGATGCCGACGGTATCGGCCTCCTGGAAGGCGTCCGAGCCGATGAGATGGGTCGGCACCTGGCCGGTGAAGCAGACGATCGGGATCGAATCCATCAGCGCGTCGGTGAGGCCGGTGACGGCATTGGTCGCGCCGGGGCCGGAGGTGACCAGCACCACGCCCACCTTGCCGGAGGAGCGCGCATAGCCCTCGGCGGCGTGCACCGCGCCCTGCTCGTGGCGGACGAGCACGTGCTTGACGCTGTCCTGCTGGAAGAGCGCGTCATAGATCGGCAGCACGGCGCCGCCGGGATAGCCGAAGAGGGTGTTGACGCCCTGGTCGATCAGGGCCTGCACCACCATTTCGGCACCGGTCATCTCGCGGGACATGGGTCGGTTTCCTTCAAGGTCGTCTTTGGTCGGTTGTTGCAGCGAGGCGATAGGCGGTGAGGTCGTTCAGGGCAACAAAAAAGGCCCCGCGAGGGACCTTGTGTTGAGCGCCACCGTTCGGCCGCCGTGTGAGTGATCACACGTCCGTCGATGGCGCCCCGGATACAATAAGGATGAAACGCACGGCGTGCGGCTCCGCTTGGTTAGGAGCGGGACCATAGGGGAGGGCGGGGAGGGGTGTCAAGCGCGGGGCATGCTACCTGCCACGTGCGCCACGAGACGGAAAATCCACTACGTTGCCCGTTTCAATGTTCAGAGCGCGCAGGGATCCCCGTCGAGGGGCCACGTTAAGTTCAGTCTGCCGAGGCGAAAAGTAGTCGCCGTCGAGACCGGTAAGCTGTTCAACCTCGCGGGCTGGTAGTGCGAGTTGTGATAAGATTGTCCGGTGACCGAAGTAACCCTCTTGCAGAATAACCTCAATCGCGCGGCGCAACATTCGAGGCCGCTCCAACGGCATCAGCATTAAGGCATCGTATGGTTCTTGGAGGGGCCCCCGCCACTTCCTACGCGCCATGTTGCGGAACATACCGCTGCGTTCGTCTTCGCCGATTAGCCCCAGATGATATGCACGATTGACCATGGCCGCGATTGATAACCCCCATCGTGGCTTAACCGAGCAGAAATAGTCTAAACTTGGCCGCACGATCTCACGTCTGAACGCAGCTCGAGGAAAAAGGAAAGCGCCTGCGAAACGATGAGCTTGAGATTCGATTATCTTATGGTTCGCGGGGTCTAGTTCTTCTTCGCGTGTGACATTGGAATGGAGAATGACGTGCCCCAACTCATGCGCTGCATCATAACGCGCCCTCGCCGCGCTGATGTTCAAGCGATTGACGCCCACAAAAGGTCTTCTGGGGCCTCTACTCCAGAAGCAAAACCCATCCTGCTTGTCTGATTCAACCTCGAAGCTAACGACCGGGATTCCCGCATTTTCGAGGGCGAGAAACATGTCGGGTATAGGGAGGTCTCGCAGGGACCAATAAGCTCTCAGCCGCTCTGCCGCCGCCTCAACATCAGCGGGAGTAATGTCACGAAAGTTTTCGGGTGTCAGACCTTTTGGAATATCAAGTTCCGGAAACTGAACTTCGCTTTCCAGGAACTCGAAAATTTCCGTCAACCAAATCATCCGCTGCTCAGTCATCGACCGCGCAGTTTTCGTTTCGCTCGCCTTAGAGCGCCAGAAAACCAAGTCTGGGGCGGTGTAGTTAGCGGGTTTCAAAAAAAACTCGTGGGGAAATCCTAGGACTCGAGCAAGCGCGTCAAATTTATCCTGTTGCGGGCAATCGACGCCTTCTTCATATCGGGCAATCGCGGTTCCCGATACTCCGATCAAGTCGCCCAGCGTATTCTTGAATAGCCCCCGGGCCTCGCGGGCCTGCTTCAGTCGCTGTCCCTTGAAGGCTCTAACTCCAACAGTCATGTTCAAGCACTTTTCTTGGTAGCGCGTCGCCTTGGCGTAATGACGACGTTGTCTGGCTGCCTGCTGTCAGGTATTTTGGTCGCAGCCGGTTGCGCAGACGAGCGCCCGTACAGAGCGATTTCGTGGAGGTCAAGGCGCATTACCCATCCAGAGAAATCAGCATCCGGAACGCCAAGCAGCAGGTTGCCAAGCTGCTTGTGTTGAATGTTGAATTTCAACCCTGCTGGGCCGTGCAGAATGACGCCTAGAACGCAGCCAGACCAGTCGCGAATACGCCCCGGTTGGTCACCCAGATCGAGTTCGAGTTGCCGGACAAATCCATGAAGGTCCGCAAGCTGCCGTTTGTAGTCAGCTGGATCGGGAGCAGCCCAGTGAGACAGAATAGGCTGCTGGATCAGAATAACGCGCCCGCATTTGACTAGGAGTTTTTCCTGTCCATTGCAGCTAAGTCGCCTGAATTCATATGGTATTCCGTGTCTGCTGGCGGACCGAGACATCGCGCGGACCGCGCACAGACCGCGCTGTTTCAGGAATATCTCGTTCCTGAGTTCATCGGTTAAGTTCGGTTGAGCTTGCCATTTCTCAAATTCCTCGACGTATCGCCAGGCGAGATCTTGGCTCAAGCTGGAGAGGAAGTCTGAACTTAAGTCATCTCGAATTATATCCTCGACGTCTTTCATTGTGACCTGCACGAATCGACTCCGTCATCGAGGCTGATGCGGCCAAGTGTAACGTCGATTTCGCTGAAAAAATCAAGTGTGATGTCGATCACAGGTTGATGAGGTGGTGGAGTTCGCGCCGCCTCACCCCAACCTCCCCTCCTCATCCCACGCCACCACCTTCCGCTCCTCCCCGCCCCACCGCCACAGCACCCAATTCCGCATCCCCGCCGTCGCACCGGTCGCGAAGCTCGGCACCAGCGCGCCGGCGGCCCCCGCCGCGATGAGCCGCTTCGCCAGCGTTCATGGGGGGGCACGCGCCCCTCGGCCCGATCCAGCATCCAGGCGCAGCCGAGGGTTGAAAGGTCCGTGCCGGCGGCCTTCAGGCCCGCCTCCGTCGTGAGGTCGCAGATATCGGCACAGTCCACGTCATAGGTCACCACCGTCAGCGGCGGAAAGCGGTGGGCGAAGCCGTGGGAGACCTTAAGCGAACAGGCCTCGATGGTGAGGGCGAGGTCAAGCGCCGCCATGCCCTTCGGGTTGAACCGCCCGCCATGGATCGCCGCGCCCGCGCCGGAGGTCGGCACCCGTCCCGCTGCGCCTCTCTCCCGTGGGGAGAGGGTGGCTGCGGAGCAGCCGGGTGAGGGGCATTTGATCTCCGGAACGGGCTCGATCGTTCGGGCTGCACCGGCGGTTTGCGTCGCAGGCGAGGCCGAACCCCTCACCCGCCCGCTGGCGCGGGCACCCTCTCCCCACGGGAGAGGGTTCTTTCGCTGTGCCCCTTCTCCGATGAGCCGCTTCGCCGCTATCCAAAAATGGCGGTATCAGCGTCGCCACGTCCCCTCTCCCCACGGGAGAGGGATGGGGCGCTGCGCGTGAACATCGGCGAGCCGCCCTGCCCTTATCCATGATGGCGGTATCAGTGTCGCCACGACCCCTCTCCCGTGGGGAGAGGGTGGCTGCGGAGCAGCCGGGTGAGGGGTTCGAAGCGTCAAGGGTGGCACGGAATCCCCTCACCGCACGCCCCTGGCAAACCCCGCGACCACGCCGACCACCCGGCCGTCCTGGCCGGCGAAGCCGTGATAGCCGCGCGCCTGGCAGGGGTCGCCGGCATCGGTGCCGCCGTCGATCCACATGACCCGGACCCGCGCCCCGCCCCAGGCCTTGAAGGGCTCGACGCCCGCCGGCGGGGTGAAGCGGCAGCCGTCGCGGCGGTGGTGCACCACGAGCGTCGGCGGCAGGGCGGCGGGGGAGCCGATCTGGCCGCGCACCTGATCGAGGAAGCCGGCGGTGATGACGATGCCGTTCGGGCGCGCGCCCAGCGCCTCGACGATCCGGAGCGAGCCGCGTGAGGTGCCGGCCACCGTCACCGGGCGGTTGAACCGCTGGCGCAGGAAGGTCACGGCGGAAGCGACCGACACGCCGCTGTCGACGACGAGCGAGGCGACGCCCGCCGCCGCATAGGCCTTGCGCGTCCGCACCAACTGGTTGCCCTGGAGCGAGGAGAAGCTGCCGTCGGCGCGGATGCCGAGATGGCCGTTGCCGCCGGGGATGAGAACGATGGACGCGCGCGGGGCGCGCGGCGCATTGAGGAGGCCGTAGCCGCCCGACAGCGACACCGCCTCGTCGGCCAGCGCCGGGGAGGCGAGGGGGATGGTGGCCCAGGCGATCAGGGCCAGCAGCGCGACGACGATGGGCCTCATGCGAACCTCCCCTTTCAGGACGGGACGATGATGCCCGAGATGCCGGGCGGCTTCAAGCAATAATTCCTAGACAAGGAAAAAAGGCGGAAATCGGGGAGGGCCGCCCCGCCGGGAGGCGAGGCGCGCCCCGTCCTCACTCCGCCCGCCAGCCGGCCAGCGGCAGCGGGGTTGCCACCACCTTGAGGAAGGTCTCGGCCGGCTCGTCGGCGGCCAGCGCCGCGATGTCGTCGAGCAGGGCGCGGATGGCGCGGCGCGGGTCGCCGTCGAATTCGGCGAGCACGGCCTCCACCTCCGGGTCCTCGAACATGTCGTCGTCGTCGTGAAAGTCGGTGTCTGCGAAGGTCGAATGGGCCATGGGGTGTCCTCCTGATGCCGACACCCTACACGGCCTCTTGCCAGATTCTGTCAGCAGGATGGCAGCAGGGGGGCGGCGCCCCCGTCAACCATGCCGCCAGTCCGGTGTTGCCCCATGGTTGCCGAAAGGTTAAGGCTGACGTAACGTCAACCGTTATCCCGTTACCGGTGCCTTCTCATGTTCCGCGTATTAGGCCTGGGGGCCGTGCTGGTCCTCGCCCTGCTGTCGGTCTCCGGCTCGGTCGCCGAGGACCGCGACGAGTTCTACGCCATCGCCCGCGGCGAGACGGGGCGCCGTGCCGCGCCGGCCTCCG
>CAZPMD010000007.1:52817-74908 GCA_964587395.1 uncultured Hyphomicrobiales bacterium | reverse complement strand
CGGCTGCAGAGCCAGGGGCGCGTGCGTGGTCCGGGTGCGGGAGCACGTCCCGCCATCGACCCGGCCGAACGCGGCAGCGACGACTAGGACGAAAGAGAGGAGCGGCGCACCGCACCGCGACTTTTCGTCCCGTACCGCAATGTGATACGAGGCTCATCCCTTGCGGCAAGGTCTGCCGCCCCAGCGATCCGAACCGATGACCCAATCCCAGTTCCACCGCATCCGCCGGTTGCCGCCCTACGTCTTCGAGCAGGTGAACAAGGTGAAGGCCGCCGCGCGGGCGAAGGGCGCCGACATCATCGACCTCGGCATGGGCAATCCCGACCTGCCGGCGCCTGAACATGTCATCGAGAAGCTGAAGGAAACGGTCGGCAAGCCCCGGACCGACCGCTATTCCGCGTCCAAGGGAATTCCTGGCCTCAGGCGCGCCCAAGCGGCCTACTACGAGCGCCGTTTCGGCGTGAAGCTCAATCCCGACACGCAGGTCATCGCGACGCTCGGCTCGAAGGAGGGCTTCGCCAACATGGCCCAGGCGATCACGGCGCCGGGCGATGTCGTTCTTTGCCCCAATCCGAGCTATCCGATCCACGCCTTCGGCTTCCTGATGGCCGGCGGCGTCATCCGTTCGGTGCCGGCGACCGCCGACGAGGAGTATTTCCGCGCCATGGAGCGCGCGATGCAGCACTCGATCCCGAAGCCGATCGCGGTCGTCGTCTGCTATCCCTCCAATCCGACCGCGCAGGTCGCCGACCTCGACTTCTATGCCGAGCTGGTCCGCTTCGCGAAGAAGCACGAGCTGATCGTCCTCTCCGATCTCGCCTATGCCGAGGTCTACTTCGACGACAGGAACCCGCCGCCCTCCATCCTGCAGGTGCCCGGAGCCTTCGACGTCGCCGTGGAGTTCACCTCGATGTCCAAGACCTTCTCGATGGCCGGCTGGCGTATCGGCTTCGCCGTCGGCAACGAGCAGCTCTGCGCGGCGCTCGCCCGGGTGAAAAGCTATCTCGACTATGGCGCCTTCACGCCCATTCAGGTCGCGGCGACTGCGGCGCTGAACGGCCCGGAGGATTGCATCCGCGAGATGCGCGAGACCTACAAGAAGCGCCGCGACGCGCTGATCGACAGTTTCGGCAAGTCCGGCTGGGACATTCCCGTGCCTCTGGCCTCGATGTTCGCCTGGGTTCCGATCCCGGAACAGTTCAAGGCGCTGGGATCGCTCGAATTCGCCAAGCTGCTCGTCGAGAAGGCCGAGGTCGCAGTTGCGCCGGGCATCGGCTTCGGTGAGCACGGCGACGACTACGTGCGCATCGCCGTGGTCGAGAACGAGCAGCGCATCCGCCAGGCGGCGCGCAACGTGAAGCGGTTCTTCGATACGGCATCGACGACCCTGCACAATGTCATTCCCCTCTCGGCCTCGGGCCGTTGATGCCCGCGCCGGCCCCGATCGGAGCCCCCATGACCAGGATCGTCGTCGCAGGTGCCTCCGGCTGGGTCGGCCGTGAACTTGTCAAAGCCGTCGCGGCGGCGTCGGATCTGTCGCTGGCAGGAGCCGTGTCCCGTTCGGCGGCGGGCAAGGACGCCGGCGAGGTGGCGGGCGGCTCTGCGCTGAATGTCGCCGTCTCGGCGAGCCTTGCCGAGGCTCTGGCGACGCCGAGCGAGGTGGTCGTCGACTACACCAAGCCGCATGTCGTGAAGGGCCACACGCTGGAGGCTCTCGCGGCCGGTCGCCATGTGGTGATCGGCACGTCGGGCCTTGCGGCCGACGACTATGCGGAGATCGATGCAGCCGCCCGGGCGGCAGGCCGCGGCGTGATCGCCGCCGGAAACTTCTCCATCACCGCCTCGCTGCTGAAGCGTTTCGCCACCATGGCGGCCAAGCACGTCCCGGACGTCGAGATCATCGACTACGCCTCGGCGAAGAAGCCCGACACGCCGTCCGGCACGGGCCGGGAGCTCGGGGAGATCCTCTCCAAGATCCGCGGCGAACCGACGTCGAAGCCGGTCGGCGAACTCGGCGGCATCCGCGAGACGCGCGGCGGCGCTGTCAATGCCGGCGGCATCGCGGTGCAGGTCCATTCCGTGCGCATGCCTTCCTTCGTCCTCTCGGCGGAGGCGATCTTCGGCCTGCCCGATGAGCGGCTGACGATCCGTCACGATGCCGGGTCGTCGGCAGCCCCCTATGTCGGCGGCACGCTTCTCGCTGCGCGCCGGGTTGCCGATGTCGTCGGTCTTGTTCGCGGCATCGACCATCTGCTCGACTGATTGCAGGTCGCGCGTGCAGGAATGGCCCGGCATTCCTTGCCTTGATGCCTCAAATCGGGCACAAGCCCGGCGCGGCGCCGTCGTCGCGGCAGTGCGGATCGATCACCCATGCAGGACGTCTTGAAAGTCGGGATCGCCGGCCTCGGCACGGTCGGGGCCTCGGTGGTCAGGCTCATTGCCAAGCGCGACAACCGGCTGGCGGAAGCCGCCGGTCGGCCGATCCGCGTCACGGCCGTCACCGCCCGCTCGAGGAAGAAGGATCGCGGCATCGATCTCGGCGGCATGCGCTGGGTGGACGATCCGATCCGTCTGGCCGCCGATCCCGGCATCGACGTCTTCGTCGAACTGATGGGCGGTGCCGAAGGGGTCGCAAAGGAAGCCGTCGAGACGGCGCTGGCCCATGGCAAGGCGGTCGTCACCGCCAACAAGGCGCTGCTCGCCGCTCACGGACCGGCTCTGGCGAAGAAGGCCGAAGCCAAGGGTGTGGCGCTCAATTTCGAGGCCGCCGTCGCGGGTGGAATCCCCGTCATCAAGACCCTTCGCGAGAGCCTGCTCGGCAACACGATCGAACGCGTCTACGGCATCCTCAACGGCACCTGCAACTACATCCTCTCCCGCATGGCGGAGGAGGGGATCAGCTTCGAGGAATGCCTGAAGGACGCCCAGCGCCTGGGCTATGCCGAGGCCGATCCGACCTTCGACGTCGACGGGTTCGACACGGCACACAAGCTGTCGCTGCTCACCAGCCTCGCCTTCGGCACGCTGGTCGACACGAAGGGCATCTCCATCGAGGGTATTCGCTCGATCAAGCCGGTGGACCTGCGGATGGCCGAGGAACTCGGCTATCGGGTGAAGCTCCTCGGTGTCGCGCAGCGCACGGCCGACGGCGTCGAGCAGCGCGTCCATCCCACCTTCGTGCCGAAGGACGAGGCCATCGCCCAGGTCAACGGGGTGCTGAATGCCGTCGCCATCGATGCCGACGCGGTCGATCTCACGCTGGTCGGCCCCGGCGCCGGCGGTGACGCCACCGCCTCGGCGGTCATCGCCGACATCGTCGACATCGCGCGCGGGCACCGCACCGCACCGTTCATCCGCCCGGTTGCTGCGCTGACCAAACCCAGCCGCGCGCCGATGACCCGCCACGAGGGCGGCTACTACATCCGCCTCGAAGTGGTGGACAAGCCGGGCACAGCGGCGCGGATCGCCTCGCGCATGGCGCAGAACAACATCTCGCTGGAGTCGATCGTCCAGCGCCGGGCAGGACCCGTGCGCGGTGGGACCGATCCGGCGGCCGCGGCGGCGCCGGCGCCCGTCGTGCTGATCACCTATGCGACGACGGAAGCCGCGGTGCGCCGCGCCCTCAAGGCGATGGACGGCGACGGCATCCTTCTGGGTACGCCCCAGGTCATCCGCATCGAACGCAACTGAACAACAAACCGACCTTCCAACGGGGACGTCACATGGCCGAACAAGGGCTTTCCATTCCGAAGAATCTCGTGATCGAGCGCGTCCTCTCGATGGAACTCGTGCGGGTGACGGAGAGGGCGGCCGTGGCCTCGGCCCGCCTGCGTGGCCGCGGCAACGAGAAGGCCGCCGACCAGGCGGCGGTCGATGCCATGCGGCGCGAGCTCAACAAGCTGCCGATCGACGGCACCGTGGTGATCGGCGAGGGCGAGCGCGACGAGGCGCCGATGCTCTATATCGGCGAGGAGGTCGGCACCAAGCGCGGGCCGAAGGTCGATATCGCCCTCGATCCGCTGGAAGGCACCACGCTCTGTGCCAAGGACATGCCGGGCTCCATCGCCGTCATCGCCATGGCCGAGCATGGCTCGCTGCTCAATGCCCCTGACGTCTACATGGACAAGATCGCGGTCGGCCCCGGCTATCCGAAGGGCGTCGTCGACCTCGACGCCTCTGCCGTCGACAATATCCACGCCGTCGCCAGGGCCAAGGGCGTGAAGCCGAACGAGATCACCGCGCTGATCATGGATCGCCCGCGCCACTCGAAGCTGATCGAGGCGGTGCGCGGCACCGGCGCCGCCATTCGCCTGATCACCGATGGCGATGTTGCCGGCGTGATCCACACGGCCAATGCGCTGGAGACCGGCATCGATATCTATCTCGGCATCGGTGGCGCGCCCGAGGGCGTGCTGGCCGCTGCGGCGCTGCGCTGCGTCGGCGGCCAGATGCAGGGCCGCCTGATCCTCGACAGCGAGGCCAAGGTGGAGCGCGCCCGCAAGATGGGCGTCAAGGACCCGAACAAGAAGTACGAGATGGAGGAGATGGCTTCCGGCGACGTCATCGTCTCGGCCACGGGCGTGACCGACGGCGCGCTGCTGAAGGGCGTCGTCTTCGGTCCCGACCTGATCACCACCGAGACCATCGTGTACCGTTCGACGACCGGCACCGTGCGCCGCATCTTCGGCGAGCACCGCCAGTTCGAGAAATTCCATCTCGACTGAGCCGATGGAGCGCCGCCGGCTGTTTCTGGGAATCGAACGGTCGGCGCTGGGGCGCGCCTGGCGCGACCGGCTCGATGATCCCGGGCGGGCCCAGGCGCTGGCGATCACCCAGGCCCACGGCCTGCCTGACATCCTCGCCCGCGTGCTGGCCGGGCGCGGCGTGTCGACTGACACCGTGGCGGATTTTCTCGACCCGACGATCCGCGGGGCCATGCCCGATCCCTCTGTCCTCACCGACATGGACCGGGCTGTCGAGCGCCTCGCCAAGGCGGTCCTCACCGGCGAGCAGATCGCCATCTTCGGCGACTACGACGTCGACGGTGCCTCGTCCTCGGCGGTTCTGGCGCTGTTCCTGAGGGCCGCGGGGCTCGACCCGTTCCTGCACATTCCCGACCGCATCTTCGAGGGCTACGGCCCGAATGCCGAGGCGCTGCGCATGCTGGCGGGGAAGGGGGCGACGCTGCTCGTCACCCTCGACTGCGGCACGACAAGCCATCAGGTTCTCGGCGAGGCGGCGGTCATCGGCCTCGACGTCGTCGTCTGCGACCACCACCAGGCCGACGAGACCCTTCCCGCCGTCGAGGCGGTGGTGAATCCGAACCGTCAGGATGATCTTTCCGGCCTCGGCCAGCTCTGCGCCGCAGGGGTCACCTTCATGCTGGTGGTGGCGCTCAACCGCCACCTGCGCGGCAAGGGACACTGGACGACGGCGCGGCCCGAACCGGACCTCATGGGGCTGCTGGACCTCGTGGCCCTCGGGACGGTCGCCGACGTGGTGCCCCTGACCGGGCTCAACCGCGCCTTCGTCACCCGCGGGCTCGCGGTGATGCGGCGGCGCGAGAATGCCGGTCTCAGGGCGCTTATGGATGTGGCGCGGCTCGACGGGCCGCCGACGCCCTACCACCTCGGCTTCCTGCTCGGACCGCGCATCAATGCCGGCGGCCGTATCGGCGATGCGGCGCTCGGCCTGCGCCTGCTCATGACGGAAGACACGCTGGAGGCCGGCCGCCTCGCCGCCGAGCTCGACCGTCTCAACCGCGAGCGACAGGTCGTGGAGACCGGCACGCTGGAGGAGGCCGAGGCGGAGGCGCTGGCCTCGCTCGGGCCGCTCGAGGAGGGGGCCGCGGTGGTGGTGACGGCCGGCAACGGCTGGCACCCGGGCGTCGTCGGCCTGGTCGCCTCGCGGCTGAAGGAGCGCTTCAAGCGCCCTGCCTTCGCTGTGGCCTTCACCGGCGACCTCGGCACCGGCTCGGGACGCTCGCTGCCGGGCGTCGATCTCGGCAGCATCGTGCGCCGTGCGGTGGCGGCCGGGATCGTCCTCAAGGGGGGCGGCCACGCCATGGCGGCGGGCATCACTGTTCATCGCGACCGGCTCGCCGAGTTCCGCGCCTTCCTTGAGGCCGGTCTCGCCGAGGCGGTCGAACGCGCGCGGCGGGACGATGCCCTGTTGATCGATGCGGCGACGACGGCGGGAGCCCTGACCACCGATCTCGTTGCGATGCTGGACCGGGCGGGGCCGTTCGGAACCGGCAATCCGGAGCCCGTGCTTGTCCTGCCGTCCCACGTCCTCGCCCATGTCGATGAACTGGCGGGATCGCATCTGCGCGCCCGCCTGCGCAGCGGCGACGGCAAGACCGTGGAGGCGATCGCCTTCCGGGCTGCCGGCCAGGCTCTCGGGCGCATGCTCGAGGGACAGCGGGGCCAGCCGCTGCATTTTGCTGGTACTGCTTCGATCAACCGCTGGCAGGGCCGGGAACGCGCGCAATTCCGTCTTGTCGATGCGGCGGTTCCGGAGACGCGCTAGCTCATCCGCCGAGGATCGCCGGACGCATCTCCGCGAGGCGGCGCAGGGTCGATGTCGCCGATGGGGTGCGCGCGGGCGGGTTGTTTCGCGCGTCGCGGCTCGCCATCAGGTTCTGGGCCTGGATGGCCAGGGCCCGGGCGCGGGCGGCAAGCTCGCCATCCGCCTTCAGGGCATCACGCAGCGCGGCGAGGATAGTGCCCGGCTGGGCGGCCGGATCGATGCACGTCCTAACATCCTCAAGCAGGTCGGCGAAGGAAGGAGACCATGCCGGGTCGCGCAGACGCCACTGCACCAGCGAGACGAGGCCATCGTCCAGCACAGCAGCCTCCGTGGTGGAATGCTCCACCGACGCCCGATCCTTCATGGCGAACCCGAACGCAACAGTGACGAAATGGAATCGGCTTGGCCGACGAGCCGATTGCATCTTGCAGTTGCCCATGCGGCAACGGCTGATTCCGTGGAGGGGCATGTTGTCCACAGCTCGTCATGCTGCACCGCATCGCGCCACCGCACGGGATGGTTGCGGTGCATCAAGAATCATCGGGCTTACCAAACGGAATGTCTCGCTGGTCAGTCGCCCGTCCTGCGGCTAGTCTGATGCGCGCCGTCACGATCGGGCCGGCATGTCAGTGAGGAGATGAGCATGGGTTTCTTCGATTTCGTCAAGAATGTCGGCAAGAAGCTGATGGGAGCGAGCGAGGCGCAGGCTGCACCGGCTCCGGCGCTGACCCAGGAGGTGGCGAGCCACGGCTTCGACACGAGCAAGCTTCAGATCGATTCCAGCGGCAACAATGTCCAGCTGTCGGGCACGGTGAAGTCGCAGGAGGAGGCTGAGCGGATCATCCTGGCCCTCGGCAACACGGTGGGCGTCGCGCAGGTCGATACCAGCAAGCTCATCGTCCAGGCCGAGACCCCCGCAGCGAAGATGTACACGGTGAAGAAGGGCGACACGCTCTGGAAGATCGCCGAGGCCCATTATGGCAAGGGCGCGGACTATCCGAAGATCGTCGCCGCCAACAATCCGCCGATCGTCAATCCCGACCTGATCCAGCCGGGCTGGGTGCTTCGCATTCCGTAACAGCGCCCTATACTCCCGATCGGGCAGGGGCCTCGACGCCCCTGCCGTCCACAACCGGGAGAGCGCCCATGCCGAATCTCAGCCGCCGCGGCCTCGTGGCCGCGGCCCTCGTTGCGCCGATGTCCCCTGTCGCGCCCAGGGCGCAGACCTGGCCCTTCGGCACCATCCGGATCGTCGTGCCCTTTCCGGCCGGCGGCTCCGTCGATGCTCTTGCCAGGATCGCCCAGCCCCTGCTGGAGCGTGCCCTCGGCGCCACCGTCATCGTCGAGAACCGTCCGGGTGCCGGCGGCAGCGTCGGAGCCAATGCGGTCGCCAAGGCGCCGCCGGACGGCAACACCTGGCTGTTCGTCTTCGACACCCATGCGGTGAACCCGACGCTGCTGCCGAACATGCCCTTCGATTCGATGAAGGACCTCGATCCGGTCATGCTCATCGGCACGGCGCCGATGGTCATCGTCACCCATCCCTCGCAGCCCTACCGCACCCTCGACGAGGTGATCCGCGCCGGCAAGGAACGGCCGGGCGGCGTTCCCTACGGCACCATCGGCAACGGCAGCCTGGGCCATCTCGCCATGACGCTGCTCGCCAAACGCGCGGGGACGAGCTTCAACCACATTCCCTATCGCGGCGGCGGGCCTCTCATCAACGACGCGCTGGGCGGCCACGTGCCGTTGTCCATCGCCTCGGTCGCGGTTCTCGCCTCGCATCTGACCGCCGGAACGCTCCGGCCCATCGCCCAGACCGGCGCCCAGCGCGCGACGACGCTGTCGGCGGTGCCGACGGTTGCGGAAAGCGGCTTTGCCGGCTTCGAGGCCGAGGCCTGGTGGGGTGTCTTCGCACCGGCCGGCACGCCGGGACCGATCGTCTCGCGGTTCCAGCAGGCCCTGGCGGCGGCCTTCCGCGACCCGGCGATCGCCAAGCAACTGACCGAGACCCAGCAGATCAAGCTGATGACCACTGGACCTGCGGAACTGCGATCGTTCTTCGAAACGCAGATGCGGGTGTGGGGCGACGTGGTGCGGGAGAATTCCATCAAGGCCAGTTGAAATCCCGCCCGGGACGCTTGATGGCGGCGGGGAACACCCCTATAACCCGCCCGCCGCCAAGCGGTTCGCTCCCTTCGTCTAGAGGCCTAGGACACCAGCCTTTCACGTTGGGTACACGGGTTCGAATCCCGTAGGGAGCGCCAATCCCCCGCAAAGTCATATAAGAATTGGCTTTTTAGGTTTTCGAGAAGCCTCCAGCGATACTCATCGGGGCGATTTCGGGCCCTCCGATGGAGGCCAAGATGTCGCATCCGCGATTCTCTCGCGAAGTTGGGCTTTGTTCCGAGATCTGCGCGATCCGACCGATGCTTGGGGAACCGCAGACGATCTGACCTGAGATCCGTTTCTCTTCCGGCCTAAGGGAGAGTCCGGGGTTTCATTTCCGGCCTTAGGCGGCCTGTCGTTCCAGCTTGGCCTTCATAGTGGCCATTGAAGCTCTCAACGAAGGCGTTCTGCATAGGCCTTGCCGGGGGCGATGGAGTGCCACTCCATGCCCGTCTGCTGGCACGGGTGCAGCACCGCCGTCGCGGTCAGCGCCGTGCCGTTGTCGGAGACGATTGTGTCGGGCTGGCCGCGCAGAGGGGGAGCGGGTAGGGCGCCTGATGCAGGAGCATATGATCGTTGCAGCCGAGCTGCTCATGACGCATCTTGCCTCACGGCGCGACCCATCCGGGCCGATTGGCCCCAGAGGCTTTGGCTCATCTCCGCAGGACCTGCCACGATGAAACTGTTCTTCTCCCCCGCCTCGCCCTTTGTCCGCAAGGTCATGGTCTGTGCCATCGAGCGTGGCATCGACGGCCAGATCGAGAAGCTGGCCTCGGCGGCCCATCCGATCAACCAGGACGCCACGATCAAGACGCACAATCCGACCGGCAAGGTACCAACCCTGGTTGCCGACGACGGCATGGCGATCTACGACAGCCGCGTGATCTGCGAGTACCTGGACGCCATCGGTTCCGCGCCCGGGCTGTTTCCGGCCGGTTCGGATCGCTGGGCGGCGCTGGTGCTGCAATCCGCTGCGGACGAGATGCTCGATGCCGCGCTGCTGGCACGCTACGAGACGGTTGCGCGGCCCGAGGCGCTGCGCTGGGCCGACTGGTCCACCGGCCAGCTCACCAAGATCCGCACCACGGTGGCTTCGTTCTCCGGGACCTGGCTTTCGCATCTGGAGAGCCGGCTCGATATCGGTACGATCGCCGTCGGTGTGTCTCTCGGCTATCTCGACTTCCGCTTCCCCGACATCGGCTGGCGGCAGGGCAATGAGCGCCTCGCGGAGTGGTATGCGCGGTTCGCCGAGCGCCCGTCGATGAAGGCGACCGCCCCTGTTGGGTGATGGGCGACACTGCAGTGCCTGGCCATCGTGGATGTCCGGGCTGAATGTCGAAGCCGCAGGCGGTCCGGTCCGGCAGACCTGCCGATCGAATCGTCCGGCCAAGCGCGTGCGGCCCTGTCTATCGCGATGGGAAGCGGCGCGGCGCCGTTCGCGCGCGGCGCGCGCCGCCAGGGATCGGCCTGATGCGGTCCAGCCGGCGCCGTGGCTCGGCGTCGGCTGCCCTCGACCGCAGCCTACTGCAGCTTCACGTTCGTTTCGTCGACGACCTTCTTCCAGAAGGCCATCTCTTCGACCAGCCGCCTCGAGAACTCCGCTGGACCGGCATTGACGACGTCGAAACCGACCTCCGCCAGCCGCTGACGCGAGTCCGGCATGGCGAGGAAGCTGCTGATCTCGCGATTGATGGTGGTCACGACCTCGTCCGGCGTGCCCTTCGGCGCCATGATGCCGACCCAGGTGTCGCCTTCGATCTCCGGGAAACCCTGCTCGATCATGGTCGGGACGTCGGGCAGCAGCGCCGAGCGCGTCTTGCCGGTCACCGCGAGGGCCCGCAGCCGGCCCCCGGCGATCATCGGGCCGGCCGACGCCATGGTAGTCCAGGCACTGGGGATCTGGTTGGCGACGACCGCCTGCACAGCCGGCCCCGCGCCGGGGAAGGTGATGGCGACCATGTCCAGCTTCTGGGTGACCTTCAGGCGCTCCGCGAGGAGGTGGCCCTGGGTCCCGAGGCCGCCATGGGCGTAATTCTGGTTCGGCCGGGCCCTCAGGTCGGCGACGAATTCCCGCGCGTCCTTGGCCGCGACCGACGGATGGACCGACAGGACGTGGGTGGAGGACACCGACAGGTTGATCGGGGCGAAATCGCCGATCGGGTCATAGGGCAGGGTCGGGAAGACCGAGGCGTTCACCGCGTGGGTGCTGAGCGCGAACAGGATCGTGTAGCCGTCCGGCGTGGAGCGGGCTGCCTGCTGCGTGCCGCGATTGCCGGTGGCGCCGGCGACGTTCTCGACCACGAACTGCTGGCCGAGCTTCTCGGACAGGTGGCGGCAGGCGAGCCGGGCATAGACGTCGACCGTGCCACCGGGGGCGAAGGTGACGATGGCGCGCACCGGCCGCGACGGATAGGCCTGGGCCCTTGCGACGGACGGGGCGGCGAGGGCGAGGGCGGCCGTGGCGCCCGCCAGTTCCAGGACGCGGCGGCGGTCGAGATCGGGAGAGGCGCCGGATGACGCCCGAGCGGGTCGGCGGGTTCTTGGCCAGGTGCTCATCTCGAAAGGTTCCTCTTCTGTGCCAGTACGATGGTGATGGCCGCGATCGACAGTCAGCGGGGAAGCAGGGTCCCGATGCCCTTCGTCCTGGCGGCCTGATAGATGATCAGCGCCGCCGCCAGATCAGCAAGTCCCGTGCCGGAAAAAATGAGGGCGTTGCGCTCGGTGGCACTTTCGCGGCCGGGCTTCCGGCCGGCGACGAGCTCGCAGAGTTCGGCGGAGAACGGACCGTCATAGTTGAGCGTGCCGCCCGGCCCGACCGAGCTCTGCTCGTGGTCGTCGGTGACGGTGCGATCGAAGACCGAGAGGCTGTCGCGGCGCCATCCGAAGCCGAGATCGACCGAGGCGAGGAAGGTGCCGGGCTCCACCCAGCCCGCGTCGAGCTGGCCTGTGTTGCTGGCGCCATGCGGGATGGAGGAGACGACGATGTCGCAGCCGGCGATCGCGGCGCGCGGATCGGTGACGGCCCAGGCCCGAAGGCCGCGGTCCCGCGCTGCTGCCGCAAATCTCTCGGCCGTCTCGATGCGGCGGCTGTAGGCAACGACCTCGGTCAGCGGCAGGGCGCGGCAGAAGACCTCCAGGTGGCTGCGCGCCTGCGCTCCGCAGGCCAGGAAGCCGATCCTCCGCGAGTCCGGTCGCGCCATGAGGCGTGCTGCAATGAGCGAGATGAGAGCAGTACGGATCTCCGAGATCCATATGCCGTCGAGGATCGCCACCAACTGCCCGGTCTCGGCCTCGTTCAGCAGGATCGTCGGCATGAAGTCCGGCAGGCCGGCGCGGCTGTTCTCGGGGAAATAGCCGAACCACTTGAACGCGCCGAAGGCCGGCTCGTCCATTGCCGCACCCTTGCCGCGGAAGGCGTTGCGGCCACCGGCACCGATCACGACCTTCCTGTGGGACCAGGCGCGCCCCTCGGCGCGACGGAGGAACGCCTGCCGCAGGCCCTGCTCGAGGGTGTCGGGGGATACCGCGCAGGCCTGAACATCCGCCCGCGACAGATAGAGAATGCCGTCCTCGTCCTTCTGTTCCATGCCGTCTCCCCGCGCGGATCCGACAGTGAAGAAGTCTGGTGCATTCCGCTAGGGGGCTGCTCGCTTGCCGCGCCGTCGCTCCGGCATCCATCCGTCCCAGATCTGTTCCGGCTCCGGATAGGGGGCGTGGCCTTGCCGGACGAGGCATGGTCCTGCCAACAGATGGGCCGGAGGCCGGTTGCCCGGGGACCTCACTTGGCATTGAACCGGCTGACGAAGGCCCGGTCGATCCGGTCCTTCCACCACCAGACCCAACGGCCTTCCATCGCGAACCAGCGACCTCGCGCTGCGATAGCACTGCCGTCGCCGGTCGACAGGATGGTCAGGAAGGCCCGCTGCGCCCGATAGTCAGCCCCCGGCTCGCGGCGGACGCGGCGGCGCAGGTTCAGGGCCAGCGGCGGTCCTTGGCGGACTGCGAAGACGCCCGCCTTCTCCCGGCGTTCGCCGGCGACCTCCGCGCAGTCGCCTGCCGCGAAGATGGCGTCGTCGCCGAGGCTTGCGAGCGTCGGCCCCACGAGGACCGAGGCATCGGGAGCCAGCGGCAGATCGGTCGCCGCAAGCCAGGAGGGGCCGCGTGCCGCAGTCGAGACGATGGTGAGATCGGACGCGATCCACCGGCCGCTGTCGTCCTGTGCACCCTGCGGTCCGACCTGCGCGATGCGACAGGGGGCAAAGACCTCGATCTGCCGACGGGCGAGTGCGGCCCGCACCTTGCCGCGGGCACGAGCGTTGAGGGTCGGGACCAGACCGCTGCCGGCCGCCAGACCGATCCATGGCGCCGTCTCGTGCGGGCCTGTCCGGTCGAGGCGCGCCCTCAGCGCCAGGGCGATCTCGACGCCGGCCGGCCCGCCGCCGACCACCAGAAGGCGGCGGGGCGCGGCCCTGGTTCCCATGGCCGCGAAGGCCTCGTCAAGTTTGCCGAGCAGTCCGCTGATCGGCTTCACGGAGAGCGCGAAATGATCGGCGCCGGCAATGCCGGAGAGGTCCGGGGTGATGCCGATGTTGAGCGACAGCGTGTCATAGGCAAGGCGGCTTCCGTCGGCCAGCAGCAGGTCCCGGCGAGGGCGGTCGATGCCGACCGCGGCCTTTCGGACCAAGACCGCCCCGCATCGATCGGCGAGGTGCTGCAGGTCGATATGCATGGCCTCGCGAGGGTACTGCCCCGCGAGATGTCCCGGCAGCATGCCGGAATAGGGCGTGAGAACACGGTCGCTGACCAGGGTCAGCCGCGCTCCGGCCTCGGGCACCTTGGCGAAGGCCTGCAGCACCTGGACATGGGTGTGGCCACCACCGACCAGGACGATCCGGTGCTCAGCCATCGCGCGCAATCCCATCGAGACGGGCGAGAGCGGCACGGGTGGCAGGGGCCGCTTCGGGCGATGTGGCCAGCGCGTCGCGCAACCAGGGGAGGTCATCGGCGTCGTCGATGTCATGCTGCTCGGGAAGACAGTGGACAGTCAGTCCGTGGCCCTGCGCCCGCCGCAGCGTTTCCGTGAGGACGACCGGCGTGTTCCAGTCCATGCGCGCGAAGAGGGGGGCGGCCGCATTCGAGGTGACCCCGATCAATCCGTAGCCGCCGTCGGCTGTCGGCATGACCACCACCTCCCGCGCCCCGCCGCGCCTCAGGATGGCGGCGGCATCGGTGAGGATGCCGGGCGGGACGAGCGGCCAGCCTCTGCCGATGAGCGAGGCGATGTCGCTGGCCGCCTCGGCTGGCCTGTAGAAGACGCTGCAGGCCAGCGGGGTGCGTGTTGCGGCTTCCGCCAGGGTTTCGACGGCGTCGCTCAGGAGCCCCCGGGCGAGATCGGCCGCCGCTTGTCTGCCGATCGTCGCGGCAAGACGGGTCTTGGCGATTCCGGGTCGGGGCGGCTTGGCCATCAGGCCGATCCCGATCGTGCTCGCGGTCATGGCCTCGCTCCGGTGACCCGACACATCACGGCTCGGATCGACGGTTGGCTGACTCCAGACGCCTGCGCAAGGGGATGGTGGCGAGCGACAGGAGGGCGAGGCCGCCGAGCCCGGCCATGATCTCCGGGGTCAGGATCGAGGCCGGGGAGATGCTCCCTCCCTGGTCCAGCACGGTGCCGAGCCCCGCCCCGGCGAGCGAAAAGACAGCCGTAGCCGGGATGATGCCGACAAAGGTCGTCGCCATGTAGGTCGCGAGCGGGACGCCGACGAAGGCCGGGATGAGGTTGACGAGGAAAAACGGGAACACCGGCACGAGGCGCAGCACGAGCAGGTAGGAGGCGGCGTTGCGCCGGATTCCCTCCGCCAGTTGCGCTGCTGGTACGCCGAAACGATCCAGAGCATCGGCACCGAACAGCGTCTTGGCCAGGAGAAAGACCAGCGTTGCGCCGATGGTCGCGGCGACAACGGTCAGGACAGTGCCGAGAAGAGCCCCGAAAAGGAAACCACCGCTCAGCGTGAGGAAGACGGCCCCCGGCATGGAGAAGGCGACGGCTGCGACATAGATCGCCACATAGACCGCCGCAGCGAGGAGACCATGGGCGGCGACCCAGCCCTGCAGCGTTCCGCGATGGTTGCGCAACGTCTCCAGGGAGAGGTAGTCGGCGAGCCCCGACCATCTCAGCCCGGCGAGCACGCAGGCGATGGCGAGAACCACCCAGAGGCGACGGTCGAGGAGGAGAGCGCACAACGACATGAACGCTCTTCCTATGGAACGAGGCGCTGGATGAGGCCGACGATCCGTCGCGTGAATGCGCCGAACAGCCGTGGCGTGAAATAGCTGCCGGCCGCACGCTTGGAGACTTCCGAGAACGTCGGGTAGGGGAGAACGACACCCGCCACCGCGCCGATCCGCAGGCGCGAGGTGATCGCCAGCGCCCAGGTTCCGATCAGCTCTCCCGCCCGCGGGCCGACGATGGTCGCCCCGAGGATGCGCCCCCGGGTTCCCAGAACGACCTTGGCGAGACCCTCGGTCCGGAGCTCGGCCTGGGCGCGGTCGTTCATGGCCAAGGGCCAGGTCAGGATCTCGACGGAATGACCGGCCTTGCGCGCGTCCGCCTCCGTCAGGCCGGCATGGGCGAGCTCCGGGTCGGTATAGGTGACCCAGGGCAGGGCGGCGTAGTCGACCTTGGCGGGGAGCATGAACAGGGCGTTGCGGATGACGATCCCGGCCTGGTAGCCGGCAACATGGGTGAACTGCGGTCCCCCGCAGACATCGCCGAGAGCGAAAACGCGCCGGTTGCTGGTCCGCAGACGCGCATCGACGGTGATCCCCTTGGCGGTTGCTGCGATGCCCGCCGCTTCCAGCCCCAATCCCTCGGTGTTCGGACGGCGGCCGGTGGCGATGAGAAGATGCGTTCCGACGATGGCTTCGCCGCCGCAGTCGACATCGACATGGACCCCTGCGCCGATGCGCCGGACCGCGGCCACACTCCGGCCTTCCACGATGGTGACGCCCTCGGCGCGCAGCATGTCGCGGACCACCGCCACGGCCTCCGGCTCGTCGTGGGGCAGGAGGGAGAGTTTCTCGACGACCGTGACTGCCGATCCCAGACGCCGGAAGGCCTGCGCCATCTCGACGCCGATGGGGCCTGCGCCCATGACGACGAGATGGCCGGGCCGGTCGCGGAGCCGGAAGATGGTCTCGTTGGTCAGGAAGCCGCTCTCCGCCAGCCCTTCAACCGGCGGAACCGCAGCGCGCGAGCCGGTGGCGACGATGAAGCGCCGCGCCCGGATCCGCTCGCCCCCGGCCTCGACCGTGCGGTCGTCGACGAAGCGCGCCGCAGCCCTGACCACCGTGACGCCGAGGCACTCGAAGCGTTCGACGCTGTCGTGCGGCGCAATGGCTCGGATCACCCGGTGCACGTGGTCGCTCACGGCGTCGAAACGCACGACGGGTGGCGCGAAATCGATGCCGAAGGCGGCGCTCGCACTCGCCACATGGGCCATATGGGCGGCCGCGATCAGGGCCTTGGACGGGACGCAGCCGGTGTTGAGGCAGTCGCCACCCATCTCGCCCTTCTCGATGAGCACGACGGATGCGCCCATCTGCACGGCTCCCGCCGCGACCGACAGACCGGCCGATCCCGCGCCGATCACGCAGATGTCACAGGCGAGATGGTCGTTCCGGCGGATGGGCCGGCGGCTGGGAAGGGAGCCGGGTGGCGCGGAATCCATGGACAGGCCAACTTTCAGGTGGTCGATGCGTTCCCTTCGCAGGACGGCGGCGTTTCGTTTCGGCCATCATCATGTCACAGCCGGCTGTCGGTGTCGGCAGACCTGATGCGCCTTGGCCCGGGCGCGGCGGGCGTTCATCATCGGCGTAACGAAGGGCGATCCGGCCACGAAGGTCTGTTCGGAGCCCGATGGAGAAAGTCCTTGGAGCATAGCCTGACCGCACCCGATGGCCGTACGACGGCGCGGCACGTGGCCCTGACCGTCACGCAGGCTGTGCCCGAATGCATCGCCTGGCTGCGCGGGCGCTGCCCCTTCAGGGCGGATCGCGGAAAAGACGCGCTGCGTCCAGGCTGCGCCCGATGGCAGTCACGAGGCAGGCCGCGGCGAAGACCCAGGCGATGACCCCGAACCAGTCCGGGAGCAGGCACATCAGGACGAAGGCGGCGATGGTCTCGGTCCCTTCTGCAAGGCCGCCGGCATGGAAGAAGCTCTTTCGCCCGCGGGCCGTCGTCTGAAGCCCGCGCTTGGCGGCGATGGTGGCAAAGGCGAGAAAGCTCGTGCCGGACAGGAGGAAGCTGCCGATGAGGACCAGCGCCGGCAGGGCATTGTCCCGATCGAGAACGCCGAAGGCGACGGGGATGGCGGCGTAGAAGGCAAAATCGGCAACGATATCGAGATAGCCGCCAAGGTCGGTCGGCTCGCGCGCGCGCGCGACAGCCCCGTCGAGGCCGTCGGCGATGCGCGACGCGAGGATCAGCACGAGGCCCCAACCGGGATGGCCCGCGGCGATCGCGACCGCGGCCGCCAGTCCAAGCGCCAGTCCGGCTGCGGTGATGGCGTCGGCTGTCGCGCCGCGCCGCGCGAGCCAGGCGCCGGCCCGGGCAAGCGGCGTGTCGATGAGACGTCTGGCGAGAGGATCGAGCATGAGCGAGTGAATCCGGTGGTCAGGCAGTCCATGGGCAGGGGATCGCGCTGCTGAAGGGCAGGCGACTGTAACGATCCCCGACACGGCAACGAGGACAAGAGCATGGGCTGCAGTCCCCATCTCGCGGATCGACCCTGCAGGCTTCCCGATCATCGCACCTTCCGGAGACAGGCGACATGCAGACGGTCTCTCTCATCCGACATCGATGCTCGGACGCCGGACATGTCGGCCTCGGCATCTCGGCAACCTTTCCGGCCGCGGGGAGGCTCGGATCATGAAGCGCCGCCTTCTCGCCATCGCCCTCGTCTGCATCATGGCCGTTCCGGCTGTCCCGGCTGTCGCCCGGCAGGCCGGCCTCGTGACCCGCACCAGCGCGCACCCGCTGCGCGCCACCCTCGACCGCTTCGGCCAGGCGGTCAGGGAGGCCGGCTGGACGGTCTTTGCCGAGGTCGACCACGCGGAGGCGGCCCGGACGGCCGGCCTGACACTGAAAGCGCGGACGGTGGTGCTGTTCGGCAACCCCCGCGCCGGCACCCCCGGCATGGCCGCGAACCCGACACTCGCCATCGATCTACCGATGCGTGTCCTGGTCTGGGAGGACAATGACGGCCGCATCCAGATCACCCGCAGTACCGGGGACGATATCGCCGAGCGGGTCTTCGCCCGCCATGGTGTCATGCTGCCTGCCGAGGGGCGTCGCAACACCGATGCCCTCATCGGGGGACTGGTCCGCAAGGCCGCCGAATAGCCCGCGTCACGCGGTGGACTCCGGAGCCGGACCCGCAACCCTCGGGGGTGCGGTGCCGCGGGGATCAGCCGCCGCGGAGCCTGGATACTGGAACAGGGCCCGCCGAACACGGGGAGGGGGCCGGCCTACACCCGTCGGCTAACGCCACATGCCTCGCAGTTTCGCACCGACATCGATGCGGGGAAGCGCACTGGTCGGCTGCAGCGGGGCTGTCGACGCCGGAATCGGCCAGGACAGGCGTTCGAAGAGGGCGAGGGCCTTGGCGGGGATGAAGCGGGTACGGGAGGCGAAGACGTTGCGGTCGCCGCGCGCCGCCTGGCCGTGGACGTAGAAGCGCAGCGGCGTCATGACGCGCAGTTCGTCGCGGGCGCGGGTCATGGCGACGTAGAACAGCCGGCGCTCCTCGTCGATCTCGCGCCCCGTTCCCGTCGCGAGATCGGAGGGAATGCAGCCGTCCACAGCATTGAGCACGAAGACGGACTTCCACTCCTGTCCCTTGGCGGAGTGGATGGTGGAGAGGATCAGATAGTCCTCGTCGCGGTGGGGCGGACCGGCGTGGTCGCTGGTGGCGTCGGGAGGATCGAGCGTCAGCTCGGTCAGGAAGCGGGTGCGGCTCGGATAGCCCGCGGCGATCTGCTCGAGCTGGACGAGGTCCGCCTGCCGAGCCGTTGAATCCTCGTGGATGCGTTCGAGGTGCGGCTGATACCAGAGTCGCGCCGCCTCCATTTCCGCCGGCCAGCCCGAGCGCCTCTCCCTGAGGTCTTCCAGCGCGGTGACGAAGCCGCGCCAGTCGTCGCCGGAGCGGGGAGGGGCGGGGACCGCCGAGAGCGTTCCCGTCCGGTCCAGAGCATCGAGGACGCGACCGGCAGAGGTGGGCCCCAGCCCAGGCAAGAGTTGCAGTACGCGGAAGCCGGCGACGCGGTCGCGCGGGTTCTCGGCCAGCCGCAGCAACGCAAGCAGATCCTTCACATGGGCGGAGTCGAGGAACTTCAGGCCGCCGAACTTGCGGAAGGGGATGTTGCGCCGCGTCAGCTCCACCTCGACGGGGCCGCTGTGGTGCGAGGTGCGGAACAGCACCGCCTGGTCCTTCAGCGCCATGCCGCGCTCGCGCCCTTCGAGCACCGTGTCGGCGATGAAGCGGGCTTGGTCGTTCTCGTCGCGAACGCTGACGATCTGCGGCAGCAGGGCGGATGTCCGCTCCGTCCAGAGGTTCTTGGTGAAGCGCTCGGCCGCCTCGTCGATCACGGCATTGGCGGCGGCAAGGATCGGCTGGGTCGAGCGATAGTTGCGTTCGAGCGTGATGATCTCGGCGGACGGGGAGAAGGCCTTCGGGAAGTCGAGGATGTTGCGGACCTCGGCGGCGCGGAACGAATAGATCGCCTGGGCGTCGTCCCCGACCACGGTCAGGCCCCGGCCGTCAGGCTTCAGCGCCATGAGGATCGAGGCCTGCAGGCGGTTGGTGTCCTGGTATTCATCGACAAGCACATGGTCGAAGAGGGCGCCGATCGCTGCGGCGAGGTCAGGATCGCTCATGGCTTGCGCCCAGCACAGCAGCAGGTCGTCGTAGTCGAGCACGTTCTGCGCCTGCTTGGCCTCGACATAGGCGCCGAAAAGGCCCTTCAGCTCGGTTTCCCACTTGAGGCACCAGGGAAACACCTCTCCGAGCACCTCGCCGATGGGCTGCTCGGCATTGACGCAGCGCGAATAGATCGCGAGGCAGGTGCCCTTGGTGGGGAAGCGCTGCTCCGTCGATGACAGGCCCCGCTGGTGCCTCACGTGGTTCATCAGGTCGGCGCTGTCCTCGCGGTCATGGATGGTGAACTGCGGATCGAGGCCGAGCGGCTCGGCATGGTCCCTGAGGAGGCGCGCGCCGATGCCGTGGAAGGTTCCGGCCCAGTTCATGGCGTCGGCGAGGATGCCGCCGGCTTCTCCCATCGCCTTCCGGCAGATGCGCGCGACGCGCTGGCTCATCTCCGCGGCGGCGCGGCGCGAGAAGGTGACGAGGAGGATGCGCCGGGGATCTGCGCCGTTGAGAAGCAGGTTGGCGACGCGGTGCGCCAGCGTATTGGTCTTGCCCGAGCCGGCGCCGGCGATCACCAGCAGGGGCGGCGCCGGAGACAGGGGCGCTCCGCCGATGCCGTGCTCGACGGCGCGCCGCTGTTCGGCATTGAGCGATTGCAGGAAGGCGGCGGGCATCGGCTCCGAATCACGCGCGAGTTGACGGCATTGTCAGCACGTTTCCTGTTTTGTTCGCAACGAAGGCCTTTGCGTGAAGGGCCGCCATGGTGACACCGTGCAGGCAAGGCACCCGGGACAGCGGTGCCAGCAACAGGCGCCCGCGGCATGGCCGCTGGGGTCGCCCGGGGGAAACCGCATGAACCGCTCATTCCGCGTCCTGATGCTTATCGCCCTTTCCTGGGCTGCGGTGCCCGTGGCCTGGGCCCAGACGCCGCCGAGCGCCACGGAACTCGCCGCCTATACCGGCCTGCACAAGGCCGCCCATGCCGGCGACCTCGCGGCGATCCGCGATGCGTTGCGACAGGGCGCGGACCCGAATGGCCGCGACGGGGCAGGGCGGACGCCGCTGCACGTCGCCTGCTTCGCCCGCCAGGCGGAGGTCATGCGCCTGCTCGTCGCACAGGGTGCCGATCCGAAGGCCATGGAGGGACGGGCCTATGACTGCGTCACCATCGCCTCCGTCGCCGACGACGTCGCGACGCTGAGGGCGGCGCTGGCCATCGGCGGCGACGCGAAACAGGTCACCAGTCCGTACAACGGCACCGCGCTGATCGCAGCGGCCCATCTCGGCCATGCCGAGGTGGTCCAGGTGCTGATCGATGCCGGGGCGCCGCTCGACCACGTCAACAATCTCGGCTGGACCGCGCTGATCGAAGCGGTCGTCCTCGGCGACGGCGGACCGCGCCATACCGACACCGCCCGCCGCCTGGTGCAGGCCGGCGCCAGGCGCGACATCGCCGACCGGAATGGCCAGACCCCGCTCGCCCTCGCCCGTTCGCGCGGCTATGCGGCCATGGTCGAGCTGCTGTCCCGCTGAGACCTGCGCCATGCGTAACGCGAGCGGGCGCGCCATGCGCGGCCGAGTGTCGACGCGGGCAGCGCGACACCGCATGCTGGCTCTCCGGCTGCGGCCGGCAACAAGCAGGTCCAGGGAGGTGAGCCCATGTGTCGTTCCAGCGCCCCTATCGCGGCGTCTTTCCCGTCGCGCCGACGATCTTCCACGTCGACGGCACGCTCGACCTCGACGGCCAGCGCCGCTGCATCGACTTCTTGATCGATGCGGGGTCGCAGGGCCTGTGCATCCTCGCCAACTTCTCCGAGCAGTTCGTGCTGACCGATGCCGAGCGCGAGACGGTGATGGACGCTGTGCTCGACCATGTCGCTGGACGCGTTCCGGTCATCGTCACGACGACGCATTTCGCCAGCCACATCTGTGCCGAGCGCTCGCGCAGGGCCCAGGAGCGCGGGGCGGCCATGGTGATGATCATGCCGCCCTATCACGGCGCGACATTCCGGGTCGGCGAGCCGGCCATCGAGGCCTTCTTCCGCAAGGTCTCTGCCGCGATCTCCATCCCCATCATGATCCAGGATGCGCCGGTCGCCGGCACACCCCTGTCGCCGGCCTTCCTCGCCCGGCTCGCCCGCGAGGTGGAGAACGTTTCCTACTTCAAGATCGAGGTAGCGCAGGCCGCCGCCAAACTCCGGACCATCCTCGAGCTCGGCGGTAGCGCCATCGAGGGCCCCTGGGACGGCGAGGAGGCGATCACACTGATGGCCGATCTCGACGCGGGCGCGACGGGCTCGATGACCGGTGGCGGCTATCCCGACGGCATCCGCACGATCATAGACCCCTATCTCGCCGGGGATCGCGAGGCGGCCAAGAAGGCCTATGAGCGCTGGTTGCCGCTGATCAACTACGAGAACCGCCAGTGCGGGCTCGCGGCCGCCAAGATCCTGATGAAGGAGGGCGGCG
>CAZPMD010000007.1:37948-52807 GCA_964587395.1 uncultured Hyphomicrobiales bacterium | reverse complement strand
GGCGTCATCGGCTCGGCCGCTGTCCGCCATCCGCTGGACCTGCCGCATCCGGCTGCGCAGGCGGGCCTGATCGAGCTCGCGCGCGAGCGCGACGCCATGGTCCTGCGCTGGGGCCGGTGAAGCGGGCAATCCTGTCGATGGCGGGCCGCAGCGCGGTCCGCCATCAGCGCGGCTGCAGGATGAGCGCGAAGCCCGGGATGTAGGTCGTCAGCATCAGCACGAAGAGCATCACCAGGATCTGCGGCCAGATGGCCCGGGCGATCTGCACCAGCGACAGGCCGGAGATCGCCATGCCGACGAAGAGGCAGTAGCCGATCGGCGGCGCGGCCATGCCGATGGCCACGTTGGTGACGATGATCGCGCCGAAATGGATCGGGTCGACACCGAATTTGGTGGCGATGGCGATCAGCATCGGCCCGAGGATGACCATGATGGCGATCTCGTCCATCACCGCCGCCAGCAGGAAGAAGGCGACGTTCAGTCCGGCGAGTGCCAGCCACTTCTCCTGCACGCTGGAGGCGAGCCAGTTGGCGAAGTCGACCGCGATCCGCTCCTGGGCGATCATGACGCCGAAGCCGGCCGAGACGGCGATGATCGCGGTGACCATGGCGCTGGTGCGAACCGACTTGATGAAGATGGTCGGCAGGTCGCGGAAGCCGATCCGCCGCTCGAAGACGATGCCGACGATCAGCGCATAGATGCAGGAGACGGCCGCGGCTTCGGTCGGCGTGAAGATGCCGCCGTAAATTCCACCGAGAACGACCACGGGCGAGAGCAGCGCCCATTTTCCCTGGGCGAAGGCTTCCGCCACCTCCCGCCAGCTGGCGCGCTCGCCACGCGGCACGCCGGCGCGGCGGGCGTGGACCCAGCAGATGACGAGCAGGCCGAGGGCGATACACAGGCCCGGCACGATTCCGGAGAGGAAGAGCTTGCCGATGGACTGTTCGGCGACGATGCCCCAGATGACGAAGGCGATGGAGGGCGGGATGAGCGGGCCGAGGACTCCGGCGGAGACGGCGATGGAGGCGGCGAAGGCCTTGTCGTAGCCGGCCGCGATCATGGCCGGGATCATGATGGCGCCGATGGCCGCCGTCGTTGCCGGCGCGGATCCGGAGATGGCGGAAAAGACGAGGGCGGCGATGACCGTCACCATGGCGAGGCCGCCGGTGCGGTGACGCACGAGGGTCGAGGCGAAGTTGACGAGGCGCTGCGACAGGCCCCCGGCTGTCATGATCTCGCCCGCCAGCATGAAGAGGGGGATGGCGAGGAGGCTGAAGGACTGCGACCCCGCGAGGAGCTGCTGGGCCAGGAAAGCCGGCTCGATATCGGCGACCACGAGCGCGCCGATGATCACCAGCGCGATGGCGATGGCGAAAGGAAAGCCGAGCACCACCAGCCCGGCAAAGCCGGCCGTCAGGACGAGGGTGGTGGCGGTCATGGCACGAGCTCGGCTGCGGGGACGTCGGACGGCGGGGTCAGGGCGTGCTCGATCCCGAACAGCGCGATCAACGCCCCGGAGATCGGCGCCATGATGTTGAGGATCTCGATCGGGTATTCCATCGCCGCCGAGGTCGATCCCGACGTCACGTCGAGGAACCGCAGGCCCGACCAGACGAGATAGACGCCGGCGCCGGCGGTCGCGAGGGCGATCGCTCTCCGCCAGAGGTCGCCGGCAAGGCCGGGAAGGGCATCGACCAGCAGCGTCAGGGCGACGTGGAAGCCCTCCCTGACGCCGAGAGCGAGGCCGCCGAGCGTCGCCCAGGAGAACATCAGGACAGCCAGCTCCTCCGACCAGGGGGGTGCGCGCATGAAGACGTAGCGCATCACCACCTGCAGGAAGATCGCCGCGAGCATGATCGCGGTCGCCGCGACGAGGCTCCAGCGCAGCACCGCGGCGAGGGCGCCGCATGTGCCATTGAGAAGCGCCGCGGCGCGGGGGGCGAGCTGTCCCGGCATCGCCTACTGCGCCGCCAGGGCGTCGCGCACGATGTCCGCGCCGATCTGCTGGCGGAAGTTCTCGTACATCGGCATGACGGCGCGGCGGAACGGTGCCACGTCGGGCAGTGCGTTGACCTGCATGCCCTTGGCCTTCAGGCGCTCGACGATTTCGCGGGCGTTGGCGACGGACTGGGCGCGCTGCTTCGCGGTGGCGACCTTTGCCGCATCGCTGACGGCCGTCTTCAGGTCGGCCGGCAGGCGGTCGAACGACCGCTTGGAGACGAGCAGGCCGATCATCGAATAGATGTGGTTGGTCAGCGACAGGTACTTGGTGACCTCGTTGTACTTGTTGGCATCGATCACCGCGGCGGGGATCTCGAGACCGTCGACGGCGCCCTGCTGGACGGCGGTGAAGGTCTCGCCCCAGGCCATCGGCACGGCGGTGCCGCCGAGGGCGGTGAACAGGCCGATATAGATCGGGCTCTGCAGCACGCGGTACTTCACGCCCTTCACGTCTTCGGGCGTGTTCACCGGCCTGACGTTGTTGATCATGTGGCGGAAGCCGCCCTCCATGTAGCCGAGCGCCATGATGCCGCGGGTGTCGAGGCGCTGGCGCAGCTGGTCGCCAACGGGCCCGTCGAGCACGCGCTGGGCCTGGGCCTCGTCGCGGAACAGGAAGGGCATGTCGTTGATCTGGAAGGCCGGCTCGATCTGGGCGATCACGGCATTGGTGATGATGCCCATGTCGACGGTGCCGAGGCGCATGCCATCGATCATCGGGCGCTCGTCGCCGAGGGCACGATTGGGGAAGAGCTGGACCTCGATGCGGCCGCCGGACAGCTTCTCCACCTCCTCCTTGAAGGCGCGCGCGCCGATCGCATAGGGATCCTGGGCGCCGTCTCCGGTGGTCCAGCCGAGCTTGAGGACGGTCTTCTGCTGGGCGAGGGCGGGGCTGGTGATCGAGGCTGCGGCGAGCAGGCCCATCGCCGTGCGGCGGGACAGTCGGGTCATGGCGTTTCTCCTGTTAGTCGTTTCTGTTTCGGTCCGTCAGGACCAGTCTTCGAAGCCGTAGAGGCGCTGGGGGTTGTCGATGAGAATGGCCCGGCGGCGTGTCTCGTCCGGTTCCCAGTCGGCGAACAGGTCGACGAGATCGCCGTCATCCGGCATGGGCCACTTGAGGGCGGGGTGCGGCCAGTCGGTTGCGAAGACGCACCGGGCGGGGTTGGCGGAGATGAGGTCGCGCGCCACGGCTGCGACGTCGCCGAAAGGCGGGCCCTTCTCGGTGACGCGATAGGCACCGGACAGCTTCACCCAGGCCCGGCCACTGTCCAGCAGCGACAGGAGGCCGCGGAAACCGGGGGACGACCCGGCCTTGCCCGGTCCCACATGGCCCATGTGGTCGACGACGACGGGGCAGGGGAAATCGCCGAAGCGGATGCCGAAGTCCGGCATGGTTCCGACGTCGACGAGCAACTGGATGTGCCAGCCGCGGGGGGCGATGCGCGCCGCGAGCTTCTCCGTGGCGGCGAGATCGGTGCCGCCGGCGAAGAGCACGTTGATGCGCAGGCCGCGGACCCCGGCCTGGTGGAGATCGTCAAGCTCCGCCTCGCTCACCGAGGGATCGACGACGGCGATCCCACGCAGCCGCTCCGGATCGCGCCTCAGCGCATCGACCATGGAGCGGTTGTCGGTGCCGTGGACGCTGGGCTGCACCAGCACGCCACGGTCGAAGCCCATGGCGGTCAGCATGGCCCGGTAATGGTCGAGGCTTGCCTCCGGCGGCGAGTAGCTGCGCGGCAGGGTGAGGGGGAAGCGGTCATAGGGGCCGAAGACATGGGCGTGGCAGTCGACCGATCCGCGCGGCAGCCTGAGGCGGGGCTTGCGCGGGCGGGGAACAGGTCCGGCAACGTCGGGAATGTCGCCCGGCCTGTTGTCGGTTCCACTCATCTTGCCACTCCCAGTCTCTGTGCCGCGGCGCGGATATGGGCCGCCATCGCGGCGCGCGCGCCGGCGCTGTCTTTCGCCCGGATGGCTTCGACCACCCGGAGATGTTCCCGCTGCACCGCCTCGGGCCGGCCGGCGACCCTGAGGCTGTTGAGGCGGGCCGCGCGTATGGCGTCCTCGAGGTTGTTGGCGACGAAATCGAGGAACCGCACGAAGGCGGGATTGCCCGAGGCAGCGGCGATGGCGATGTGCAGGGCCTTGTCCTCGGCGACGCCGTCGCGGCCTTCCCTCATCGCCGTCCGGATCGCCTCGAGGGCCTCCTCGATGGCGGCCATGGCGGCGCTGTTCCGTCGTTCCGCCGCGAAGGCGGCGGCACCTGCTTCCACTTCGCCGCGCAACTCGAAGATGTGGGCCAGACCGGGGATCGGCTCGGCTCCGGCCAGCTGCAGGCGAAAGCTTCTGGCGGACTGGAGGCCCGCGACGAAGGCGCCCGAGCCCTGTCGCGTTTCGACCAGGCCATCGTGCTTGAGCCGCGAAATGGCCTCGCGGACGACGCTGCGGCTGACGCGAAGCAAGGCGGCGATATCCTTCTCAGCCGGTAGACGATCTCCCGGAGCGAGGTCGCCGGATTGAATACGCGTCGCCAGCGCCGACGTGACCTCGTCGGCGAGCTTCACGCTCGGCCTGAGTGGCGAAAGCCCTTCCATGCCCTAGAGTTGTCCGACAACAAGACAATCAGTCAAGATGGCCATGAGATCGCGTCGGCCCGTCGCGCGGGCCTGTCGCGTCCGGGCTCGTCATCAATGGCTGCGGCTCCATCGAGAGCGGCTTGAGATTGTCAGACAATCTGTCAATGCGCTTGACAGCGGCGCAGTCACCTGACGAGACTGCGTGCAACCAGCCATTCGCCGGGCGGAGCTGTGTCTCCGCACCGCCGTTCGGCAGAAGTCTGCAAGGGAGGTTGACATGACTGAGGACATTTCCGGCCGCTTTTCGAAGTCCAGCTTGTCCCGCCGCGCCGCACTGAAGCTGGCGGCTCTCGGCGGCGTCACCGCGCCGCTGGTCGCCGGCCCGGCCTTCGGCCAGGGGCGCACCGTCAATATCGGCGTCATCCTGCCGTTGTCGGGTGCCAATGCGCAGTTCGGAATCAATTCACGCAACGGCATCCAGCTGGTTGCGGACGAGATCAACGCGGCCGGCGGCATCAAGGCTCTCGGTGGCGCCAAGATCAACCTGGTGATCGCCGATTCCACCTCGACGCCCACGACGGCGGCCAACGTCGCCCAGCGCCTCATGGCGCAGAACGACGTGATCGCCATCCTCGGCGCCTTCGCCTCCGCACTGACCATCGCCATCTCGGAAGTCACGGAACGCCGCGGCGTGCCGCTGCTGACCATGTCCTTCTCCGACCAGATCACCGGACGCGGCTTCGAGAACATCTTCCAGGTGGTGGCCAAGGCCTCGGTCATCGGCAAGGCGCAGTTCGACGGCACGGTGGCCATTGCCGCCGAGGCCGGCCAGAAGCTCGAGCGTGTCGCGATCATGTACGAGGACACGGCCTACGGCACCTCGCAGGCCGCCGGCCTCAGACAGGGTGCCAAGGAGGCGGGCGTCCAGCTGGTCATGGACGATGCCTATCCGCTCGGCATCACCGACGTCACGCCATTGATCAACAAGCTGCGCGCCTCGGGTGCGCAGGCGGTGTTCCCGGTCTCCTACCTGAACGACAGCCTGCAGATCATCCGCTCCATGCGCCAGCAGCGCATCGACATTCCCGCCATCGGCGGTGCGGCCGGCTACGTCATTCCCGACTTCGAGAAGGGTCTTGGCGAGTTTGCCGAGGGCGTCCTGTCGATCGCGCCGGCGAACTACGACCTTGCCCCTGAACTGACCGAGCGCTTCCGCAAGCGTTTCGGCTACTTCATGGTGCATGAGGCCGTCGAGCACGCCGTCTGCCTCGACGTGCTGGTGCAGGCGATCGAGATCGCCAAGTCCACCCAGGCCGACGCGCTGCGCAAGACGCTGCGCGACACGCGCTTCGAGGCAGGCTGGACCAAGACCATGACCGGCGGCGCCGTGAAGTTCGACAGGACCGGCCTCAACACCCTTTCGGTGCCCGTCATGGTGCAGTGGCGCAACAAGGAACTCGTGACCGTCTGGCCGGGCAACGTCGCCAAGGCCAAGGCCGTCTGGAAGGCCTGAGCGACCATGACATCGACGTTCTCCAGGGCCATGGCGGCGGTGTCGCCATGGCGGTGATCCAGGCCATCCTCGACGGGCTGATGATCGGCGGCGTCTATGCCGTTATCTCGATCGGCCTGACGCTGGTGTTCGGCGTAATGGGCATCGTGAACTTCGCCCAGGCTGAGTTCCTGATGCTCGGCATGTTCGTCGCGTACTACGCCTGGGCCTGGCTCGGGCTCGATCCGCTGATCGCCGCGCCGCTCTCCTTCGTCGTGGTGTTCACGCTCGGGGCGCTGATGCAGCACTTCCTCATCCGGCGGGTGCTGAAGGCGCCGGAGGTGGCGCAGATCTTCCTGACGGTGGGCCTGCTCATCGTCATGGAGAACGCCGCGCTGCTGATGTTCGGCTCGAGCTTCAAGTCGGTGTCGACCTCCTACCAGACCTCGGCGCTGAAGCTCGGCCCGCTGTTCATCAGCGTGCCCTATCTCCTGGCCTTCCTCATGTCGGTCGCCAGCGGCCTCGCCCTCTGGCTGTTCATGCGCAAGAGCTGGTTCGGCAAGGCCATGCGCGCGACGGCACAGGATCCGATGGCGGCACGCCTCATGGGCATCAATGCCGACGGCATGCACATGCTCGCCTTCGCGCTCGGCGTCGGCCTGACCGCCTTCGGCGGCGCGGTGATCCTGCCCTATCTGACCGTCTCGCCGACGGTCGGTGGCCAGTTTGCGGTATTGATGTTCACCGTCGTGGTGCTGGGCGGGCTCGGCTCGGTGGCCGGTGCCGTGGTCGGCGGCCTTGCGGTCGGCATCATCCAGTCGCTCTCGGCCCTGGCCTTCCCGATCCAGTTGCAGAACCTCTTCCTCTTCGTGGTGTTCATCGCCGTCCTGGCCTTCCGGCCGCAGGGGCTGATCGGGAGCACGCGATGATGGCCGGTCTCTCCACGCGGGCGGCGCTCCTCATCGCCGTCACCCTGGCGATCGCCATCGTCGTGCCCTTCGGGCTCGACCCGCGCGGCTATGCCATCCGCATCCTCTGCTTGGCGCTGCTCTTCGCCGCCATGGCGCAGGCGTGGAACATCGTTGCCGGCCTCGCCAACCAGATGTCGCTCGGCCACGCCGCCTTCTTCGGCATCGGCGCCTATACCTCGACGCTGCTGCTGATCCAGTTCGGGCTTTCGCCCTGGCTCGGCATGATCGCCGGCGGTGTTTTCGGGGGCATCGCCGCCCTCGTCATCAGCGTGCCGACGATGCGGCTCAAGGGCCACTACTTCGCGCTGGCGACCCTGGCCTTCGGCGAGGTCATGCGGGTCATCGCCAACAGCTGGGGATCGCTCACCGGTGGGCCCGTCGGCATCTCGGTGCCGTTCTCGCAGCCGAGCCTCGCGCTGTTCCAGTTCAAGGAGACGCGGCCCTACTACTGGCTGATGCTCGGAGCGCTGGTGGTGGTGACGATCATCTTCGTCGCGATCCAGCGCTCGCGTCTCGGCTACCGGCTCCGGGCGATCAAGGAGAACGTCGACGCCGCCGAGGTGATCGGCGTCGACACCACCCGAACCAAGATCATCGCGGCCGTGATCTCCGGATCGCTGACCGCCATGCTGGGCACCTTCTACGCCCAGTTCCAGTTCTTCTTCGATCCAGACACGGTGTTCGGCGTCGCGTCGATCTCGGTGCGCATCGCTCTGATCGCCATCGTCGGCGGCATCGGCACGGCGATCGGCCCGATCCTCGGCGCCTTCTTCATCATCCCGATCGAGGAACTCGCCAACCAGGCCTTTTCCGACAAGGCGGCGGGCCTGTCGCAGCTCGTCTTCGGCACGCTGCTGGTCATCGTCATCCTCGTCGAGCCGCGCGGCTTCGTCGCCATGGGCCGCCGCCTCGTGCGCCGTTTCAAGGGATCGGGGTCATGACCGAGCCACTCCTCCGGATCGCCGGCATCACCAAGTGGTTCGGCGGCCTCGCCGCCCTGTCCGACATCAATGCCGAGGTGCGACAGGGCGAGATCGTCGGCCTCATCGGGCCGAACGGTGCCGGCAAGACGACGCTGTTCTCGACCCTGGTCGGCCTGCACAGGCCGAACGCCGGCTCGATCCTGCTGGAGGGCCAGGAACTCGTCGGCCTCAAACCGCACAGGATCGCCGCCGCCGGCATGGTCAAGACCTTCCAGAACATCGCCCTGTTCCTCGACTCCACCGTGCTCGACAACGTGCTGACCGGCGGGCTGATGCGCCATTCGGTGGCGGACGCGCGCTCGCTCGCGCGCAAATGCCTCGACCAGGTCGGCATCGGCGCCATCGCCGACAAGCTGGCGCGCGACCTGTCCTTCCCGGAGCGGGCGCGCGTCGAGGTCGCCCGGGCGCTCTGCACCGAGCCGCGCATCCTGCTGCTCGACGAGGCCATGGCGGCGCTCAACCACGTCGAGATGGACGAGTTCCTCGCGCTCCTGCGCAAGCTGCGCGACGACGGGCTGACCCTCGTCGTCGTCGAGCATCACATGCGGGCGATCATGTCGCTGTGCGAGCGGATCATCGTGCTCAACTTCGGCCAGGTCATCGCCACGGGCACGCCGGAGGAGGTCTCGCGCAACCCGGACGTCGTGCAGGCCTATCTCGGCCGGTCGGCGGCGTGAGGATCGAAGCATGAGCCAGGGCAATCCCATCCTCGCGGTGCGCAACCTCTTCGCCGGCTATGATGCGGGCGACGTGCTGCACGATCTGTCTCTCGACGTCGGGCAGGGCGAGTTCGTCTGCGTCATCGGCGCCAACACGGCGGGCAAGAGCACGCTGCTGAAGACCATCTCGGGCCTCGTGAAGGCGCGCGGCTCGATCCGCTTCGACGGCACCGAGCTGGTGGGCCGGGCCTCGCACACCATCCCCGGCCTCGGCATCGCCCATGTGCCCGAAGGCCGCCACGTCTTTCCGGACATGACCGTCGACGAGAACGTCATGCTCGGCGCCTATGCGGTGCGCGCGGCCACCGATCTCTCGAGCCGGCGCGAGCGGGTGCTGGAGATGTTTCCGCGCCTGCGCGAACGTCTGACCCAGCGGGCGGGAACGCTGTCGGGCGGCGAGCAGCAGATGGTCGTCATCGGCCGCGCGCTGATGCTGGAGCCGCGCCTGCTGCTGCTCGACGAGCCGAGCCACGGCCTCGCGCCCAAGGTCGTCGACGACCTCCACGACACCTTCCTGTCAGTCAGCCGCACCGGTACCGCGATCCTGCTGGTCGAGCAGAACACCGCGCTGGCGCTGTCTGTCGCCAGCCGCGGCTATGTGCTCGAATCGGGTCGTGTCGTGCTCAGCGGCTCCAGCGCAGAGCTGTCCGGCAACGATGCCGTCCGCTCCGCCTATCTTGGCCTCTGATCCAGGCCGTCCGCCGCCCTTCATGTCCCATCAAAGGAGACCCGCCATGGCCGAGAGCGAACAGTTCGAGAAGGGACTTCAGGTCCGCCGCAAGGTGCTCGGCACCGAATACGTCGACGGCAGCATCGCCAAGGCCGACGACTTCATGATGGCCTTCCAGCGCATCACCACGGAATGGTGCTGGGGCTATGCCTGGACGCGCGAGGGGCTAGAGCACAAGACCCGCTCCATGCTCAACCTCGCCATGCTGACGGCGCTGAACCGGCCGGCCGAGATCAAGCTGCACGTCAAGGGCGCGCTGGCCAACGGCGTGACCGTTGACGAGATCAAGGAAATTCTCCTGCACGCCACGGTCTATTGCGGTATTCCCGCAGGTCTCGACGCCTTCAAGGCGGCGCACGAGGTGCTGAAGGCCGAGGGGGCCCTGCCGTCCAAGTGAGGCGCGGCGGCGGCCGGACGGAGGGAGAACGCCGATGCGGCACTGGCAGGTCCATGCGCTGCGCTATGCGGTGCACGAGCGGTTCGGCGCGGAGAACTTCCTCCGCTCGAACGACCTTCACGATCTGCCTATGCCGATGGACTACTTCGTCTGGGTGCTGCGGTCCGACCACGAGACCATCGTCGTCGACACCGGCTTCGGCGAGGAACAGGCGCGGCGGCGTGGCCGGACCCTGCTCCGGACCGTCGGCGAGGCCCTGCGAATGCTCGGCGTCGCGGCGGAGAGCGTCGACACAGTCGTGATCACCCATCTGCACTACGACCACGCCGGCAATCTCGACCTTTTCCCCCGGGCCCGCTTCCACCTCCAGGACCGCGAGATGGGCTTCGCCACCGGCCGGCACATGTGCCAGGCCTGCCTCAGGGCACCCTTCGAGGTGGAGGACGTGGTGCAGATGGTGCGCGCCGTCTATGCCGAGCGCGTCGAGTTCCATGACGGCGACGGCGAGGTGGCGGAGGGGGTCACGCTTCATCATGTCGGCGGTCACAGCGACGGCCTGCAGATGGTGCGCGTCATGACCGCGCGCGGGCCCGTGGTGCTGGCGAGCGATGCCAGCCACTACTACGCCAACATGCAGACGCAGAACCCGTTTCCCATCGTCTACGACCTCGGCGCCATGGCGCAGGGCTGGGCGAAGGCGCGGCGGCTGGCGGGACGCGACGACAGGATCATTCCCGGCCACGATCCGAAAGTGCGGCAGATCTATCCGGCCGTCCCGGGGACGAACGGGGAAATCGTGGCGCTGCACCTGCCGCCGGTCGGCGCCTAGCGCCGGGAGGCGTGGGCGAGCCCGGCGACGAAATGCGGGCGGAACAGGTCCGGATTCTCGCACATCGGGAAGTGGCCGAGGCCCTCCATCACGGTCAGCCGGGCTCCAGGAATGAGGTCCGCCAGCTTCGCGCCGTCGGCCGGCGTCGCCGAATAGTCGTAGGTGCCGCAGAGCAGGGCGACGGGGGTCTTCGCCGCGTCGATGCGCGGGGCGACGACCGCGCCGTCGAACTCGTCGCTGTAGAAGGCGAGGTCGCCGGGGTAGATGCCTGGCGCGCCCTGCGAATAGATCCAGGCGGCACGCCGGCGATCGGCCTCCGGGCTGGTCGGGCTCATCAGGCCGCGCACGAAGGCGGCATTGTGCAGGCCGCCATGGACCTGGACGTGATGCTGGTAGGGGTTGCGCCGCCCCTTCGACTGGAAGGGCGGTTCGATCGCGACGATGCCGCGCACGAGGTCGGGCCGCTCGGCGGCGAGTAGCATGGCCATGCCGGCCCCCATCGAGCCTCCTGCGACAATGGCCGGCTCTCCGATGACCCGCTCGATGACGCCCACGCACCACGCCAGATAGGTCGCGGCGGTCAGGCGGTAGGGGCCGCCATCCCAGTCGCGCGGTGGCATGGAGCGGCCGTGGAAGGGAAGGTCCGGCGCCACGAGGCGGTAGTCCCGGCCGAGGCCGACGTCCGCGAGCTGGGCCTGGAACTGGCGAGCATCGGCGCCGGCCGTATGCAGGCAGAGGACAGGCACACCCTGGCCGGCCTGCTCGACGAAGAGGTCGTGAGGACGGCCCTCGGCGAGGAGGGCGTGGTAGCGGCCGGAAATCTGGCCCATGTCGCGCTTCGGCGCCTCGGCTGGCGGTGCGGGGCTCGCCGTGACGCGCTCGAACAGGCGCTCCAGCACCGGCCGTGCCTGGGCGATGAGCAGCGGATCGCCATCGATGGCGAAGGCCGGGTTCGCCAGCGCGAAGGCCGTGAACGCATGGAAGGTCGGCGGCGGCGGGACCTGCAGCACCTTTGTCCAGGCTTCGGCATCGGCGGTGATGATGATCTGGGCCGGTGCACCTGCATCGACGAGCGACGGGCGGCCGTCGTCGAGCCTCAGGCAGAAGGCCTCGTCTCCACACGCGATCCTCACCGTGGCGACAAGGCCTGTGCCGAGCCGGGGGAGCTCGGCATCGTCGAGAGCCGCCGCGAGCCGTTCCCTGACCGCCGCGAGGGTCATGCCTTGCCGGCGCCTTCGGCGAGGAACCGGTAGATCTCGGTGTGGTCCGCGCCGGGCTGGAGGGCTTCGCGCGCCTTCTCCCAGATGTCGGCGACGGCCCCGATCTGGGGAATGTCGAGCTTCAGATGCTCGGCGAGGTCGGAGGCGATGCGCAGGTCCTTGGCCATCAGGCCGAGCGCGAAGCCCGAGGCGTAGGTCTCCGAGATGACGAAGGGCTTCATCTTCACCTCGGTGGAGTTGTTCTTGCCCGTCGAGGCGTTGAGCACGTCGACGATGGTGCCGGGTTCGAGGCCGAAGGTGCGGCCGACCAGCAGGGCCTCGCAGGCGGCGATCAGGCCGGCGGCCGAGACGTAGTTGTTGAGCGCCTTCATCGCATGGCCGGAGCCGATGGGGCCGGTCGGGAAGATGGAGCGGCCCATGGCGGCGAGGATCGGACGGGCGCGTTCGACCTGATCGACCGGACCGCCGGCCATGATGGCGAGGGACCCGTCGACTGCGCGTTTCACGCCGCCGGAGACCGGTGCATCGATGAGCGCCAGTCCGGCGGCAGAGAGGTCCTTCGCCAGGGCGATGGTATCGGTCGGTGCAGACGAGCTCATGTCGATCACGAGCGTGCCGGGCGCGACAACTGGCGCAATGCCGCCCTCGCCGAGAAGGACCTCGCGAACCACCCTGCCGTTGGGCAGCATGGTGATGACGGCCGCCGCATCCTTCACCGCATCGCGTCCGTTGGCAAAGGCGGGGCCCACCTGCGCCTCGAAGGTTGCGCGCGCGCCGGGAGAGGGGTCTACACCGCGGAGGCTGAATCCGGCCTTCTTCAGGCAGATCGCCATCGGCAGGCCCATGGCACCCAGACCGACCATGACGACGGTCGCGGGGGCCGCGATGGCGGATGATTGCGTGTCGGCCAAGGTCCTGTCTCCCGGGATGGCGGCGTCGACGAGGCCGCCGCGAGGTCGGGACCGATATAGCCCCGGCTTCGATCGTCAGACAAGCAGACAATCTTGCAGGCGAGCCATCACGGCTTGGCCGGTTGCCGGCTTTCGTTGGCCCGGAGAACGGCCAGCGCGATCTCGGCGGCGGTCTCGATGTGGCGCTTGCAGGCGGCGCTGGCCCGCGCTGCGTCGCGCTGGCGGATCGCGTCGTAGATCTCGCGTATCTCCGCCACGCTGTCGGCGAGGCGGCCCGGCTGGGTCATGGAGGTGAGGCGCAGCAGGGTGATGCGGTTGTGCAGAAGCGTCAGCATCTGCCGCACGAACATGTTGCCGGCGCCGCTCATCAGCACGGCGTAGAAGCGGGTCTTGGCCTCGATCAACTGGCTGCGGTTGCCACCCTCGGCGGCTGCCGCGAAGCGTTCCACCGCCTCGCCCAGTTCGCGGATGTCATCATCCGTACCGTGCTCCGCGAAGGACTGGCCGGCGAAGCTCTCGAGCAGGGCGCGCACCTCATAGAGCTGTCGCGCCTCGTCGGCCGTGATCGAACTGACCTCAGGACCGCGATGGGGGACAGTGGTGACAAGACCCTCGGCCTCAAGCTGGCGCAGGGCCTCGCGGATCGAGGTCCGGCCGACGCCGATCTGTTCGCAGAGTTCCCGTTCGATCAGGCGCTGGCCGGGCTTGAAGTGGCCCGAGGCAATGGCCGACCGCAGCTTGTCCTCAACGAGGAGCCGCAGCGTCGCGGCCTGGCGGGGGACCTGGAGATTCATGGGTTCCATGGACGAAATCATGCCTCAACGGCCAGGCCAGTCAAACGGTCGGGCACCGCCAGCGTATGGGCGGGGAGCGGACGAAAGTCCAGAGCCGGCGGGCTCCCGGCCCGAGATGCCCTCGCGGGATGAACCCCGGAATGGTAGCGCGGTGGGCCGAAGTGAGCCGGCAGGACCGCTGGCACGTAGAACCCTGGAGAACCAGATCTGGCGCCGGAGATCCCCATGCCGCATGCTGCTCCCGCCGGCCTGATGGAGAGATACAGCCGCTATGCCGGCCACGGCGATCCACGGACGGCTGTTGCGAACACGGTGGCGATGCTGGTGGCATCGAACCAGCCCTTCTATCCGCTCTATCTCTACTGGGCCGTCTCGCCGACGATATGGCCGGCCTTTGCGACCTTCCTGTCGACGCCGCTGTTCCTGGCGGTCCCGGCTCTGGCGCGCCGCGATTCCCGTCTCGGCCGCGCTGGCCTGCTGGTCGCCGGCATCGGCAACACGCTGCTGTGCCGGTTCGTATTCGGGGCGTCATCGGGGGTCGACGCCTTTCTCATGCCCTGCATCGTGCTGTCGGTCCTGCTGTTCCGCAGGCGCGAGCGGTGGGTGGGCTTTGCCTTCGCGGCGGTCTGCTACGCCATCTACCTCCTGCCCGATGCGTGGCTGGGGGCACCGTTCCATGTTTACGGACCGGACGAGATCGGTGCGTTGCAGCGCCTCAATTTCCTGAGTGCCGCTGGGCTGACGGCGGTGGTGGCCCTGATGTTCGCGAATGCGTTCGAGCCCAAGTCCGCCTCGGACCGCTAGGCACGGGCCGCGCGGATCACCTCACAGACGCGGCTCAACCGAGGCGCGACCCAGCGGCCGTGCCGCGGTCGTGCCGTCAGGGGGTGGTGCCGCTGTCCAGCACGAGGCGCGGCTGCGGTGAATCGGCGATCGTTCCGCCTGCGGCGGGAGCAAGCGGCAGAAGGCTGAGCCAGCCGCTGTCGGTGGGTCCCGCCTGAACCGACAGGACGACGGTCCTGTTGAGGAGCGTGCCGATGAAATCGATGCGGGTGTCGAAATCGTGGAAGCCGACATCGCCGTCGCTGTCTGCGTAGGCTACCCGCAGTGGTTCGCTGAAGATCGCGACCTGGGAGACGGTGACAACGGATTCCAGAGAGGTGGCCAGACGGGCGCCGAGGCTTGGGGCCGCCGCCTTGGCGTCCGTGATCAGGCTTGGCGGGATGTCTCGCGACGCCTGAA
>CAZPMD010000007.1:34133-37927 GCA_964587395.1 uncultured Hyphomicrobiales bacterium | reverse complement strand
GGGCAGGGGCGCTGCGCGCAGCCAGAAGCGCAAGCCCGTCGCGCCGCCGGCGGGGCGGTTGGGGCGAGGCGCGGCCGTGAAGACGGCGCCGCGCGCGACGACCCGCCGTGTCGGGTCGGCCTCGTTCAGCCGGATGGTCGCATCGACGAGGTCGCAGTGCAGGTTCAGGCCGATCGTTCCACGCAGGACCTCGATCGTTTCTGGATCGAGACGACCGATGTCGGGGGGCAGCGAGGTGGCGTTGCTCTGCTCGGTCATGAGTCCTCCGGATCGGGAGGTCGACGGGTGCCGGGTCCGATTCGGGGGGATGCCCCCCGCCGCGCGCCTTCCATGGCGTCGCAACGGACGGTCCAGTCGGCGAACCCGGGATGTAGGCTGAATTGGTCGGAGTGAGAGGATTCGAACCTCCGACCCCTTGCACCCCATGCAAGTGCGCTACCGGGCTGCGCTACACTCCGACCGTGCGGGGGATTTAGGACGTTTCTCGCGCCGCCGCAACCCGCTTGGCGATGGCCAGTCCCCAGAGAAGTCCGCCGAGTACCCAGAAATGCCGCCAGTGGTCGGTGTCGATGATCTTTCCCTCGAAGGCGAGGCCGCAAAAGGTGGCGAAGACGGCGACGGTGAGAGGCTGCCAGGGTGTCCGCATCAGCGATGCGGCCAGGCCCACCGCAAGCGTCAGGCCGACGAGGACGTGGTAGGCGATGCCGCCGGTCCAGCCACCTGCCATGAAGGAGTTCAGGTAGACGTTGTGCGCGTCTTCCGGGAAGAAGCGCGTGAACTGCAGGGGACCGATGCCCATCGGCAGATCGAGCGCCATCTGCCAGCCATAGGCGTGACGGCCGAAGCGGCCCATCGGCCCGTTGTCGTAGCTCTGGTTGAAGTTGGCGCGCTCCTTCATCAGGTCGGCGATCTTGTCGATGGACAGCAACACGCCGACCAGCGCCGCGAGCAGCAGCAGCCCGGCACAGACGACGACGAGGATGCGGATGCGCTCGGCGGTCGATCGGGCCGTGACGAACATCAGCGCCGTCATGATCGCCGCCGACAGGGCAAAGTGGATCCAGGCGCCGCGCGAGAATGACAGGAGCAGGGCGACGAGAAGGACTGCGAGAATGAGACCGGCCCTCGCCATGGCGACGGCATGGCTGCGGTAGAAGGCCTGCACCGCCACCAGCATGGGCAGGATCAGGAAGGGGCCGAAGACGTTGGGGTCGTTGAACGTGCCCTTGGCGCGGCCATAGAGGGTGAAGAGGTCGAAGGCCTTGGGGAACAGCCGGAAGTATCCGGCGATGCCGCAGACGGCGGCAATCAGCGCGGCCAGTGTCCAGGCCCTGATGATGACCGACAGCCGCGCCTCTGTCTCCTCCGTCGCGATGACGGCGAAGAAGATCATGGTGAGGGCGAGGTACCAGGAGACGGCGAGCCAGGGCGCCACCTTGGTCGCGCCGAGGACGGGAATTCCGGCCGTGGTCAGGCCGAGACAATAGACGACGAGGATCAGAACGAGCGGCGCGTGGGCCGCACGGAGCCTGAGACCGCCGGTGAGGGCGAAGACGCCGATCGCGACCAGCGCTCCGATCTCATAGGGCGATGGCTCGGCGAAGACGAAGGCGCCGCCCACCAGCATCAGCCAGAGAGCGGCGCGTCGCAGCGGCTCGCTGCCGTCGCCGGCGATCCCCCCGACCCGGGACGAGGGGAGGGCGAGGGTCAAAACGCGTTCTCGCGGTGCCGGGCGAGAGACAGCGGCGTCTTGGCGAGAATGTAGAGGTCGAAGAGCACCGACCAGTTCTCGATGTAATAGAGATCGTGCTCGACACGGCGCTGGATCTTCTCCGAGGTGTCGGTCTCGCCGCGCCAGCCGTTGATCTGTGCCCAGCCGGTGATGCCGGGCTTCACCTTGTGGCGGGCGAAATAGCCGTCGACCACGTCGTCGTAGAGCTTGTCGGCAGCCTTGGCATGGGCGGCATGGGGCCTCGGACCGACCAGCGACAGGTTGCCCTTGAACACCACGTTGAAGAGCTGCGGGAGTTCATCGATCGAGGTCTTGCGGATGAAGCGACCGACGCGGGTGACGCGAGGATCGCCTTTGGAGACGAGTTTCGAGGCGGTCGCATCGCTCATGTCCGTGTACATGGAGCGGAACTTGAAGACCTCGATCATCTCGTTGTTGAAGCCGTAACGCTTCTGGCGGAAGAAGATCGGGCCCTTGGAGTCGAGCTTCACGGCAATCGCCGTCAGGATGAAGATCGGCGAGAGCGCGATGAGCGCGGCGGTTCCGACGATCTTGTCGAAGACCCATTTCATCACGACGTCCCAGTCCTGGATCGGTTTGTCGAAGACGTCGAGGACGGGAACGTTGCCGATGTAGGAATAGGCGCGCGGACGGAAGCGCAGCTTGGCGGTGTGGGCGGCCAGGCGGATATCCACCGGCAGGACCCAGAGCTTGCGCAGCATGTCGAGGACGCGCTTCTCGGCCGTCATCGGGATGGTGACGATGACGAGATCGACGCGGGTTCGGCGGGCGAACTCGAGGAGATCGTCGACATTGCCGAGCTTCGGCACATGGGCGGCGTGGGCGGGCGAGCGGTCGTCGGTGCGGTCGTCGAAGGTGCCGCAGATGGTCACGTCCGAGTCGGACTGGGCGAGGATGGACCGGATCAGTTCCTCAGCCGGTTCGCCGCCGCCGACGACGACCGCGCGGCGTTGCAGGCGCCCGGCGCGTGACCATGTCCTGACGACCTGGGCGAGCGTGACCCTGAGGCCGGTCAGGACGACGAGGCCGGACAGGTACCAGGCGCCGAGCCAGACCCGCGACAACTCCTCGCCGGCCTTGAGGAAGAAGGCGATGGCGACGGCCGCCAGAAAGACGAGGGACCAGGCGAGGAAGAGCCTGCCGAGCTGGGCGACATGGGTACGGAAAACGTGGATGTCGTAGAGGCCGGCCGTCTGGAAGGCGGCAAGGGTGAGCGACGCCAGTCCGAAGAGGCCGACCGTGGACGGCCACTGGACGCCATGCGCCGGATAGACCCAGCCTAGGTAGATCGTCGCGCCGAGGGCCAGCACGACGACAAACTCGGCGAGGCGGACGATCCCGGCGAGCACGACCGGGGAATAGACCGGTCCGATGGCTTCGTCGGCGATGCGGGTGGCAAGGTCCGACAGGGGGCGGTGCCCCTCGCTCGCGGGCCCTCCAGCCGGCGCGGCTTCCGCCGCCTTCATGATGTCTCGCCCCGTAATACCCAACATGATCGGGATCTCCCTCGCGCCTTGCCGGCGCGTGACGCGTCCTGCGGTGGAGCAGCATTAACCGACAAAGGTTGCTTTTCGCTTGATCCCGCCCCGACGGTGCTCAGCGCCTCCGCGCCAGCGCGTCGCGATAGGCCGCGAGGACCCCGTCGGTCATGGCTGTGACGGAAAAGCCGTTCTGGACCCGCTCCTGCAGCCGCGCCGCGAGCGCCAGAGTCTCATTCCAGTCATCGAAGGCCTGACTGATGGCGGCTGCAAGCGCCCAGTCGCTGCCGGGGGGCACGAGGCGGTCCGCGTCGGGGCCGAGAATTTCCGCGATGCCGCCGACAGCGCTGGCGAGAAGGGGGAGTCCGGCAGCGCCGGCCTCCAGCACGACATAGGGCAGGGATTCCGCGCGTGACGGAACGACGAGGAGCTTGCCGCGGCCGAAGGCCTCGCGCGCCGGCATGGCGCCGGGGAAGGTCACGTGGGCGCCGAGACCGGCGGTCGCGACCTGTTCGCGGAAGGCGGCCGCGTCGGGGCCGTCGCCGACAATGGTGGCGGACAGG
>CAZPMD010000007.1:2471-34123 GCA_964587395.1 uncultured Hyphomicrobiales bacterium | reverse complement strand
AGGCGCTGGCCGCGCCCATGCAGCAGGGCGATGGCATCGATGAGCACGTCGACGCCCTTCAGCCTGCGCAACTCGCCGATGAAGAGCAGGTCCGTGGCATCGGTGCGGGGCGGGACCGGTGCAAACTCGCCCTCGCTAACGCCATTGTGGACGACCCTCACCAGTCCCTTGGGCTTGCAGACCTTGGCGGCAAAGGCATTGAGCCCGTAGAGACTCTCGAACAGGAACAGGTCGGTTCGCGCGGCGAGGATCCGTTCGAGCGTGAGATAGACGAAGCCGACGGGTGTCGATCGGGAGTAGTGCAGGCTGCCGCCGTGAGGCGTGTAGACCTTGACGCGCGATCCGCCGGCGAGGCGGGCAAAGGCGCCGCCCTTGGAGCCGTGGCCGTGGACGACGTCGACGGCATGGCTGGACAGGACGCTGGAGACCTCCCGGCCGGCCGCCCAGTCTGCCGGCCCGAGTTCGCGGCTCATCGGTACCCGCGTCAAGCCGAGGGCGAGCAGGGGTTTCAGGCCCTCGAAGATGGCCTCGGCCCTGTCGCCGCCTGTTGAGGCATCAGCAACGATACCGATCCGGTGGCCGCGCGCGGCCTGTTCCCCGGCAAGATCGACCACGTGACGGAACAGCCCGCCAACCGGCGAGCGCATGACGTGGATGACGGAGAGCGGAGCGTCCAAGACGTCAGAACCAGCGCTCGCGGACCACCACGGTATCGCCGGGAGCGAGCGGGTGGGTGAGGGGCACATCGGCGCGATAGAGCTGGCCGTTGAGCTTGCGCGTGACCTCGATGCTCCAGCGATTGGCGCGGGGCGTGAACCCCCCGGCGATGGCGATGGCGATGGCGTTCTGCGCGGTCATGCCGGTGACATAGGGAAACTGTCCGCCGGCCGCGACCTCGCCCATGATGAAGAAGGGGCGGTAGGTCTCGACTTCCACCGACACGCTGGGATCGCGGATGAAGCCGCCGCGCAGGCGAGCGGCGATCTCGCGCGCCAGCGTATCGGTCGAGCGGCCCGCCGCGGCAACCGATCCGATGAGAGGCATGGCGATGGTTCCGGTCGCGTCCACCGCATAGGAATTGGTCAGGCCTTCCTGCCCGAAAACGACCACCCGCAGGCGATCGCCGGTATCGAGGAGGTAGGGGCCGCGCGGTATGATCTGCTCGTGCGGCACGAGCGAGCCGCGGGGGTCGACAGGCCCGACGGTCCCGCGGGTCGTGTCGACCAGGGTGCCGGGGCCGGCAGCCGGGCGGCCGGCGCATCCGGCAAGGATCAGCGCCGTCGCCGAAACGAGCAGGATGGACCGCATCACGCCGGCACCTCGGGACTCGGGGGTCAACATGGCGCGATCATCGACGGACGTGGTTAAGAAAGGCTGAGCGGCGCGGACATCGCGTTCGGCCAGTTAACGCGATGGCAACCCTAATGATTTCTGATGGTCGGAGTTGGTGTGCCGGAGGCATCGAGAGTCATGGACGTGGCAGGAAGCCGAACAGCGGACGGGCCGGCAAGGGCTTCGCTGGTCGACCTCGACCTGGCCGGGCTTGCCCGCTCGATCTGGGCGCGCCGGCTCTGGATTGCCGTGCCGACCCTTCTGGCTCTGGTGGGCAGCTTCGTTGCCGTCAGCCTGACGACGCCGACCTACCGCTCCGAGACGCGGATTCTCGTCGAGAACGGCGAGAGCGCCTACACCCGCCCCGACATCGACCGGTCCGGTTCCGCCGACCGTGCCGCCGTGGATCAGGAGGCCGTCCTCAGCCAGGTGCAGCTTATCCTGTCGCGCGACGTCGCCAAGGCGGTCGCTCTCCAGCTCGATCTTGCCCGCAAGCCCGAGTTTGATCCGGCGCTGCGCAGCTTCAATCCGGTCAAGCAGGTCCTGGTCGTCCTCGGCCTGATGGACAATCCGCTGCGCATGACCGCCGAGGAGAGGGTGCTGCGCAGCTATTTCGAGAAGCTGACCGCCTATCAGGTCGACAAGTCGCGCATCATCGCCATCCAGTTCGAATCGCATGATCCGGCGCTGGCCGCCGAGGCCGCCAACGTCGTCGTGGCGAAGTTCATCGAAGCCCAGCAGACCAACAAGCGCAGCCAGACGCGCAATGCGAGCCAGTGGCTCTCCGGCGAGGTTGACGGTCTCAGGCGGAAGGTCGAGGAGGCAGAGGGCCGGGTCGAGACCTTCCGCGCGCGGGCGAACCTCTTCGTCGGCTCCAACAACACCAGCCTCACCGCCCAGCAGCTGGCCGAGGTGAACAGCCAGATCGCCTCGGCGCGGGCGCAGCAGTCCGACGCACAGACGCGTGCACGCCTGTTGCGGGACTTCCTGAGGTCGGGCCGGCCGATCGAGGCCGGCGACATCCTCAATTCCGAGATCATCCGCCGCCTCAACGAGCAGCGCGCCGCGGTTCTCGCCCAACTCGCCGAGCAGTCCTCGACGCTCGGGCCGCGTCATCCCCGCATCGCCGAGCTGCAGGCCCAGCGCGCCAACCTCGAGGGCCAGGTCAGGTCGGAGGCCGAGAAGCTCGTACGCGTGCTGGAGAACGATGCCCGCTTCGCCGGTGCGCGGGTCGAGGCGCTGCAGCAGAATCTCGATCAGGCCAAAAGGCAGGCGAGCGAGGCGAGCGAGCAGGAGGTGCAACTGCGCGTCCTTGAGCGCGAGGCGAAATCGCTGCGCGACCAGCTCGAATCGCTGCTGTCTCGCTATCGCGACGCCTCCGCCCGCGAGACGCTGACCAACCTGCCGACCGATGCCCGCGTCATCTCGCGCGCACTGGTGTCTAACGTGCCGGCCTTCCCGAAGAAGCTGCCGACGATCCTCATCGTCACGCTGGGCACGCTGATCCTTGCGATCGCCACCGTCGCGACCCTGGCTCTTCTCGCCGGTGCGCCGGCTGACGCGGATCGCCGCGATGAGGCGGATCCGGACGGGCACGAGACCGCCGAGAGCCTTGCGGGCGGGCGTGCCCTTGCCGCATCGCCGCCACTCGCGGCCGAAGCGGACCCCATCGATCCCGATCTCTCCTGGGTGCCCCAGCCCGACAGCATCGCCTCCCTCGCCATGATGCTCGATCCGGGACCGGAGCGGGCTGCGAACCGGCGCACGCTGGTGGTCGCCACCCGCGATGCACTCGCCGCCAGCGGCGTCGGCCTTGCCCTCGGCAGGCAACTGGCTGAGGCGGGCCGCCGGGTGGTGATGGTCGACATCGATCCCGAGGACGCGCCGCTCTCGGGCCTCGCCGGCTCGGCTGCGGCCGGCCTTTCCGATTTCGCCGCAGGGGCCGTCGGCTTCGGCGCCATCCTGCACCAGGACCCGCTCTCGGCCGCGCATCTGGTGCCGGCCGGCGGCATGGGACGCCCGCCGCTGGAGATCGTCGAGTTCGCTGTGGAGGCGCTGGCGCGCAGCTACGAGGCCGTCGTGATCGTCGCGGGGCGTCTGCCGGCCGGGGCCGAGGCGTTCGATCAGATCGCGACGCTGGCGGATGATGCCGTCATCGTCACCGAAGAGCCGGCAAGCGATGCCGGCGTCCAGTCCGCCTACACGCGGCTGACGGGGGCGGGCTTGAGGCCGGTGGTGGTCATGCTCGCCGCCGAGGACGAGGTGGTCGCGGCCTGACCGGTCAGGCCGGGGCGCGTCCGCGCAGGCGACGCAGCTTCACGATCAACGGCCAGAGCCACGCCGATTGCTTGGCGCTGCGCTTCAACGTTCCAAGCCATGCGAAGGCCCGCGCCGCGACGGCGCCTTTCCAGGTCACGGCAATCGACTGGTCGAACAGCGGATCAATCCCGTCGCAGATGTGCGACTTGTAGTCGGCTTCTCCCGCGCCGAGATCGAAGACGGTCAGACCGCGGGCGCAGCAGTCGCGGATGAGGTGGTGCAGGAGGAGTTCGCCCGGGCTCTCGCGCTGCACGTCGCCCGGCGCCATGGCGTTGAACATGCCGGAGTAGCGTCCATGGGCGATGCAGCCGCCGAACAGGGCGACGATCTCGTCGCCGGCCTTCAGGGCGCAGAGCTCGATAGCGGGCGCCGGGCCGGATGCGGCCTCCATGATGAAGTCGCGCATCCCGGGCGCGTCGAAGACGTTGGGAATGCCGAGTTCGGCGAAGCGCCGGGCCTTGTAGGCGAGGAAGGCGTCGGTGAAGCGGGCAATCTCGGCCGGTTCGCGCGCCACGGTGAAGGTCACCGTTCCGCGTTCCCCGAGCGTCTTCTCCTTCTTGCGTAGTTTGCGCCGGGATGACGAGGAGACGACCCGCTCAAGCACGGCATCGGCGTCCGGCCCGAGCGCTAGATGATAGCCGAAAGAGGGGGAGGGCCGGTGTGGCATGAGGGCGAGCGGATTGGCGAGACCCGCCCACGAGGCCGGCTGGTTGGTCAACTCGAAGAGGTCGATGGGGTGCGGCGACCGGACGGCGATGGCGCCAAAGGCCGCCGCGAGGTCCGGTGCGCCCAGGGCCTGGGCAAAGGCCGGCCGCCACAGTCCCATGGCGAAATTGGCGTGCTTGCCGCCGATGAAGGAGGCGATCGCCAGACCATGCCGCCGTGCGATGACGAAGGGCAGCAACGCCTGCGCCCGTCCCCCGCCATCGGTGATGACCGCGATGCAGCAGTCGGACCCTTCGCCGAGGTGGCGCTGGAAGGTCTCCTGCCAGGCGATACGCTGGTAGCCGCTGACCGGTGCGTCCGCCTCCAGCGCCAGCCAGTCGTCGCGGGCGGCAGCGAAATCGGCGACGACGCGAACGGCGAAAGAGGCGACCGCCGCGGTCGCAGTTCGGTCGGACGGGCGGGTTTCGCAGGCGATCGTTTCGGCGACTGCGTTCATGGGTGGGCCTCGCTGCAATGTGCGGAGGCTGTCAAAGAAGTCTCAAGAGTTCGTTAGGACGTGACTTTTCAATGCGTTATGGGCCGAAAATTCGCCGTTCCACCCGCCGGGTCAGGCGGCTGCATCCGCTTTGTTTCGCCGGGGCGGGACAAGCACCCTGGCGCTTGGTGTGGCAGGCCGTGCGGTGCGCGAGGGCAGGACTGCGACAAACCTGCCTGCGCCCGCAAGTGTCGCGGACTTCACATCTCGGGTCCGGCATGCTCTTTTCCCGGTAACGATGGAAACAAGGCCGGATCCGAACCGGCCCCTAACGCGATTGTGAGGAAACGTCATGTCGATCCTTCTGACCCGCCGAACGGCGCTCGCCGCCGGCGCTGGCCTCGTTGCCCTTTCGGCGCCCGCCCTCTCGCAGGCGCGCCGTCGCCTGACGGTCGCGACCGGCGGCACGGGCGGCGTCTATTTCGTCTATGGCGGCGGTCTCGCCCGCGTGCTCACCGAGAAGCTGCCGAACACCCAGGCGACATCGCAGGTCACCGGCGGCTCGGTCGACAACATCAATCTGGTGACCTCGGGCGATGCCGACATCGGATTCTCGACGCTCGATTCCGTCATTGATGCCCTCAACGGCGCCGGGGCCTATGCGCGCGGAGGCAAGCGCGACGTCAAGGTCATCGCCGTGCTCTATGACAACGTGCTGCATACCGTCGCCCACCCCTCGATCAACTCGGTCGCCGAGATGAAGGGCAAGCGCATCGGTGTCGGTTCCGCCGGCTCGTCGACGGAGGGCTGGGCCGACCGCACGCTGGAAGCCGCCGGCCTCAATCCCAAGACCGACATCATCCGCGACAATCTCGGCGTCGCCGAGAGCGCCAATGCGCTGGCCGACGGCAAGATCGCCGGCTTCTTCTGGGGCGGCGGCGTGCCGACGGCCGCCATCCGCGACCTCGCCCAGAACGGCCGCACGCCGTTCAAGCTCCTAAACACCTCGAAGGAGCTGATCGAGATGGACAAGAAGTATCCCGGCCTCTACCGCCAGTCGATCATGCCGCCGAACTCCTATGCCGGCCAGACCGAGGCCGTCTCCGGCATCGGCGTCGCCAACGTCATGCTCGTCGACGGCAAGGCGCCGAACGACTTCGTGACGCTGATCCTTGAGGGCATGTTCAACAACCTTGCCGACATGCAGGCCATTCACCCCGAGGCCCGCAAGCTGACGCTGCAGAACGCGTCGGCCAAGACCGCAGCTCCGTTCCACCCCGCCGCCATCGCCTTCTACAAGGCCCGCGGCGTGGCGATGTGACCAGGTGCGACCAGGCGCAACCGGAAGGGCCGGGGCGGGGAACCGTTCCGGCTCTTTCTGCAGCATGGCGGGCCGGCCGCCAAAGACGAGGCCGCCTGCGCATCGGTGGCCGCGAGGGGTGAGCGACGATGACGACAGGTTCTGCCGTACCGGCAAGCGGGGCCGGCGAACGGGTCTTGTCCGCCGAGGAGCTTGAGAAGCTTTCTTCCGACTCCGAAGGCGGTCCGGCCCGGCGGGTCGGTGGCTGGCTCGGCTGGCTCACCGGCGGGGTGTCCTTCCTCGTCGGCGCCCTGGCGCTCTACTGGACGCAGTTCTCCATCACCACCTCCGTCTATCGGTCCACCTTCCTCACCATCTGTCTGGCGCTGATCTTCGTCCTCTATCCGCTGGCCCGGCCCGGGGCCGACGGCGCCCCCGCAACCCGCCGGCCGAGCGTCGAGGAACTGGTGGTGGCGCTGATCGCCGCCGCGATCCTCGCCTATGTTCTCCACCACCCCAATCCCGCCTTCACGGTCTTCGGCCGCTCGAACTTCGCCTATGGCCTCGGCCTGCTGCTGATCGCCAGCTTCCTCGCCTATCCGCTGCTGGTGTCGAACCGCTTCCTGGCGCGCCTGCAGCCGGTCGACTGGTTCTTCGCCGCGCTCGGGCTCTATGCCGCCTACTACCTCGCCACCAACATCGAGGAGTTCAAGACGCGGGCGATGCGCCCCTCGGCCGATGAGCTGGTGCTCGGCATGGCGCTGATGCTGCTGGTGCTGGAGGCGACGCGCCGCACCGTCGGCTGGGTGCTGCCGGCGATCGCCGCCGTCTTCCTCGTCTACTGCTATGCCGGGTCTGGCTGGCTCATCCCCGATGTCTTCGAACATCGCGGCTTCACGCTCAACCGCATCGTCGGGCAGAACTATCTGACCCTCGAGGGCATCTTCACCACGCCGCTCGACGTCGCCGCGACCTTCATCATCCTCTTCACCATCTATGGTGCCGTGCTGGATCGTGGCGGGGCAGGGCGGTTCTTCATCGAATGGGCCTTCGCCCTCTTCGGCAAGAACCCCTCGCCGGCGGCGCCCGGCCGCGCCGTGGTCGCCTCCGGCTTCCTGCTCGGCACGGTTTCGGGCTCCGGCGTCGCCACTACGGTCACGGTCTCGACCCTCGCCTGGCCGATGCTGAAGCGCTCCGGTTACACGCCGGACGTCGCCGGTGGCATGCTGTCGGCCGCCGGCATCGGCGCCACGCTGTCGCCGCCGACGCTGGGCGCCGCCGCCTTCATCATCGCCGAGTTCCTCGACGTCGATTACCTGCAGATCCTCATCTACGCGACGATTCCGACAGTCCTCTACTACGTGTCCTGCTGGCTGATGACGGAGGCTGACTCCCGCCGCCTCGGCGTCGTGCCTGTGCGCACCTCCGAGGCCTCGCTGTGGGAGCTGACGAAGCGCGGCGGCTACCACTTCATCTCGCTCGGTGCCATCGCCGTCTTCCTGGTCCTCGGCTTCACCAGCTTCATGGCCGTCTACTGGTCGATCGTCGTGGCCTTCGTCCTGTCGATGGTCCGCCCCGACAGCCGGCTGGTGACGCTCCGGGCCTTCCTCATCGGCTGCCTGGGCATGGTGGCGGCCTATCTGTTCGGGCTGTCCGGAAAGGCCCAGGCGCTCGGCTTGCAGGAGCTGTTCAACGACCGTGTCTCGGTTGCGACCTTCTGGGGCATGAGCCTCGCTGTCCTCGCCTCGGGGGTGGAGAGCTGGCTGGCCGCGCGGGCCGGCCGGGAGATCCCTGCCGGCGGCACCGGCATGATCGACGCGCTGATGGACGGTACCCGCTCGACGCTCGGCATCGTCGCCGTCTGCGCCACCGCCGGCATCATCGTCTCGGTGGTCAACCTGACCGGCCTTGGATTGACGATCTCCGGCATCATCATCGCGGCCGGCGGCTCCAACGTCTTCCTGATCCTGCTGATGGCGGCGCTCGCCATGTGGGTCCTCGGCCTGTCGGTGCCGGTGACGGCGAGCTACATCATTGCCGCCGTCATGCTGGTGCCGGCGCTCGTCAAGGTCGGCGTGCCGCCGGCCGCCGCCCACATGTTCATGTTTTACTACGCGGTGCTCGCCGACGTGTCGCCGCCGACGGCGCTTGCGCCCTTTGCAGCCTCCGCCATCACCGGCGGCGAGCCGTTCCGCACCACCATGCAGGCGTGGAAATACACCCTGCCGGCCTTCATCGTCCCCTTCATGTTCTGCCTCACGCCCGAGGGCGCCCAGTTGCTCATGCTGGTTCCTGCGGGGACCAACGCGGCAGGAGCCACGGTTTACGGCCTGCCCGGCACATTCGCCGCCTGGACATCCGTGCTGTGGATCACGCTGACGTCCTGTGCGGCCCTCATCGGCTTCTGCGTCGCCTTCGCCGGCTATGCGCTGGGCCGCGCCACTCCGCCGGAGCGGCTCATCTGCCTTGTCGGCGGTGGCTTCCTGCTCCTTCCCTATCCATGGGCCGTGATGGCCGGCAGCGCCTGCCTTGCCGCAGGACTTGCTCTCCACTGGCGCCGGCTGGCGCGCCAGCGCTCGGTTTCGGCAGGGCGTTGAGGCGGCGCTCGCCGGAATGAGCTCGGCGCGCGGCGCCTTCGTGCCGGGCCGATCCATCTTTCCTCAAGAAATGGCTGGCACCATGGTCTCAAGGAGCCCGCGCGTGGCGCGAGGCACAGGAGGAGCGTCGCCGGCATGAGCGGCCTGCGGATGTCCGTATTCAAGGCTGGCCTGGAGGCGCTCTACCTGACGGGCGCGCACCGGATGCTGCGTCCTTTCGTCGGAGGCGTCGGAGCAATCCTCATGCTTCACCACGTGCGGCCCGCCGAGCGGCGCGATTTTGCGCCGAATGCGCTGCTGGAGGTGACACCGGACTATCTCGACGGTGTCATCCGGCGCGTTCGGGCTGGCGGCTTCGACATCGTCTCGCTCGACGAGGCGCATGACCGGCTCGTCTCCGGAGACGAGGGGCGCCCCTTCGTCGCCTTCACCTTCGATGACGGCTACCGGGACAACGCCGAGCACGCCTATCCCGTGCTGAAGCGCCATGGCGTGCCCTTCACCATCTACCTGCCGACCTCCTTCATGGACCATGAGGGTGAGTTGTGGTGGCTGGTGCTGGAACACACGATCCGCACCCAGAACGCCGTCACCGCATCCATCGCCGGCCAGTTGGTGCATTTCGATTGCTCGACGGCACAGCTGAAGCGCGAGGCCTATGACGAGATCTACTGGTGGCTCCGCTCGCTTCCCGAGACGGAGCTGAGGGCCTATGTCCGCGACCTCTCGGCACGGCACGGCATCGACTTCCGCGACATCTGCCGCGGCCTGTGCATGGATTGGGACGAGGTGAGGGCGCTCGGCGCCGATCCCCTGGTCACCTTCGGCGCGCATACGGTCGATCACCTGATGCTGGCGAAGTTTCCGGAGGACGAGGCGCGGCAGCAGATCATCGAGTCCCGCCGGCGCATCGAGACGGAACTCAACCGTCCCGTCATGCACTTCGCCTATCCCGTCGGCGATCCGACCTCGGCCGGCCCGCGCGAGTTCGCTATCGCCCGCGAACTCGGGTTCAGGACGGCGGTGACCACCCGCCCTGGCCTGCTCTTTCCCGAGCACCGCGATCACCTCACGGCCCTGCCGCGCGTCTCGCTGAACGGCCATTTCCAGTCGCTGCGCTATCTCGACGTGCTGCTGTCCGGCGCGCCCTTCGCCTTTTTCAACAGGTTTCGCCGCGTCAACGCGGCGTGAAGCCGGCCGTCCCGGAAATTCTGCCGCGCCCCCGTCGCGAGAAGGCCTGAATCAGATAGTTTGTGCGTGACGGTCCGCGCCCTGCGGTTCGCCACTCATGATCGGCCGATGTCAGAAGCCACCGGAACACGCCCCTTTTCAGCCTTCGAATGGATGCTCTCGCTGCGCTACCTCCGGGCGCGGCGCAAGGAAGGCTTCATTTCGGTCATCGCCGGGTTCTCCTTCGTCGGCATCATGCTGGGCGTCGCGACGCTCATCATCGTCATGGCGGTGATGAACGGCTTCCGGAAGGAGCTTCTCGGCAAGATCCTCGGCGTGCAGGGCCACATGGTGCTGCAGCCGATCGACACGCCCCTGACCGACTATGCCGAGGCGGCGCAGCGGCTCGCGCGGGTGCCGGGAATCAGGCTTGCTGCCCCGGTGATCGAGGGTCAGGCGCTGGCCTCCTCGCCGTTCAACGCCGGCGGAACCATCGTGCGCGGCATGTTCGCCGCCGATCTCAAGCGCCTGCCGCTGATCTCGACCAACATCAAACAGGGTGGCCTCGACGATTTCGACACGACCGAAGGCGTGATCGTGGGCCAGCGGCTCGCCAATCAGCTCTCCCTCAGGCTCGGCGACATGCTGACCCTGCTGACGCCGCGCGGCAACGTGACGGCGCTCGGCACGACGCCGCGGATCAAGGCCTATCCGATCGTGGCGATCTTCGAGGTCGGCATGACCGAATACGACTCGGCTTTCGTCTTCATGCCGTTCCGCGAGGCCCAGGGTTTCTTCAACCGCGAGGGCGATGCCTCCTCGATCGAGGTCTATACCGACAACGCCGACCGCATCGACCACTACCGGCGCGTCGTCTCGGAATCGGTCGAGCGGCCGGTCTTCATCGTCGACTGGCGACAGCGAAACGCCACCTTCTTCTCGGCGCTGCAGGTCGAGCGGAACGTCATGTTCATGATCCTGACGCTGATCGTCTTCGTCGCGGCGCTCAACATCATCTCCGGGCTGATCATGCTGGTGAAGGACAAGGGCCGCGACATCGCGATCCTGAGAACCATGGGTGCGACGCGCGGCGCCGTGATGCGCATCTTCCTGATCACCGGCGCATCCATCGGCGTGGTCGGGACGCTGGCCGGCTTCGTTCTCGGCGTCGTGGTCTGCCTCAACATCGAGAAGATCCAGGAGTTCGTCTCCTGGGCCACCGGCACGACGCTATGGGACCCGACCGTGCGCTTCCTCACCCAGATCCCGGCGGACATGTCGACGGGCGAGACGCTGACCGTGCTGGTCATGGCGCTGGTCCTGTCGCTGCTCGCCACGCTCTACCCGTCCTGGCGGGCGGCCAAGCTCGATCCGGTCGAGGCGCTGCGCTATGAGTGAGACCGCGAAAGAGGAAGGCCCGGTTCTCTGGCTTCAGAAGGTGGAGCGACGCTACAGCGAGGCGGGTGCGCCGCTGGAGATTCTGAAGGGCGCCGATTTCGCCATCTGGCCAGGCGAGACCGTGGCGCTGATCGCACCGTCGGGAACCGGCAAGTCGACCTTGCTGCATCTGGCCGGGCTGCTGGAGGCGCCCGACGGGGGCGAGGTCTATATCAACGGGCAGGCGACCTCGTCGCTGTCCGACAAGGAACGGACGCGGATCCGCCGCCTCGAGATCGGCTTCGTCTACCAGTTCCACCACCTGCTGCCGGAGTTCTCGGCGCTGGAGAACGTCATCCTGCCGCAGATGATCCGGGGCCTCTCCTACAAGGAGGCGAAGAACCGGGCGAGCGAACTCCTGACCTATCTCGGGCTCGGAGAGCGGCAGACGCACCGGCCGGCCGAACTCTCGGGCGGCGAGCAGCAACGCGTCGCGATTGCCCGTGCCGTGGCCAACGCCCCACGCATCCTTCTCGCCGACGAGCCGACCGGCAATCTCGATCCGAAGACGGCCGACCACGTCTTCTCGGCGCTGGGGCAGCTCGTCAGGGCCTCGCGCCTCGCAGCCGTCGTCGCCACCCACAACATGGACCTCGCCGCCCGGATGGACCGGCGGGTGACCATCCGCGACGGGCTCGTGGTCGAGGTCTGATCGTTTTCATGTCTTGTTAAGCAGCTTGCGTTCGCATTTTGTTCTTGATCTTGTCACGAGAACAAAAGAGGAACATGATGTCTCTACGTTCAAAAGACGGGAGGACACCATGATCCGCAGCTTCATCGAAGACGCCGCCGCCCTTGTCGCCCTCGGCCTGTTCACGGGCATGCTCACCATGTGGGCGCAGGCCTTCCAGGGGTGAGGTGTGGAGAACGGTGAGGGCGGTCGCGCTGCCCTTGCCGCGACCGGCCCGGAAGACCAAGGTCGTGCGACGCCGCGACTCGCGGCGCAGCGATCTTGAAGAGGATGTCAGTGGTGTCGCGCCAGGCCTTCGTGCACCTCAGGGTCCATTCCTCCTTCTCCCTGCTGGAGGGGGCGCTGACGATCGGCAAGCTCGCCAAGCTCGCCAGCTACGACCGGATGCCGGCCGTGGCGGTCACCGACACCAACAATCTCTTCGCCGCCCTCGAATTCTCCGAGAAGATGAAGGGCGAGGGCATCCAGCCCATCGTCGGCCTCACTCTCGGGGTCGATTTCGGCGACCGTGCCGTGGATCCGCGCCGCCCCAATCCGGTTGCCGGAAAGCCGCGCATCGCGCTGCTGGCGGCGAGCGAGGAGGGCTATCGCAACCTGATGGCTCTCTCCTCGCGCGCCTTCATGGAGAGCCCCGACACGGCCGATGCCAGCGTGTCGATCGCCTTCCTTGAGGCCCAGGCGGCCGGGCTGATCGCGCTGACCGGCGGCCCCGGCGGCCCTGTCGACCAGGCCTTCCACGACAACCAGGGCGATCTGGCGCGGGCGCGGCTGGACCGGCTGTCGGCCATCTTCGGCGACCGGCTCTACATCGAGCTGCAGCGGCACGGCCTTGACGCCGAACGGGCGGTCGAGCCGGACCTCGTCCAGGAGGCCTATGCGCGGGGCCTGCCGCTGGTCGCCACCAACCAGTGCTATTTCGCCTCGCTTGGCGACTATGAGAGCCACGATGCGCTGATCTCCATCGCGGAGGGGCGGGTGCTCGCCGATCCGGACCGTCGTCAGCTGACGCCGGATCACCGGTTCAAGACGCAAGCCGAGATGATCGCGCTCTTCGCCGATCTGCCGGAGGCGGTGGCTTCGACCGTGGAGATCGCCCGGCGATGCCACTACCGGCCGCGCACCCGCAAGCCGATCCTGCCGAGCTTCACCGCGGAGGTGGGCGGGGAGGTGCTGGACGAGGCGGCCGAGCTGACGCGGCAGGCGCGCGAGGGTCTCGACCGGCGCCTGGCAGCCCATGGCCCGGCGCCCGGCCTGACGGAGACGGACTATCGCGACCGGCTGGAGTTCGAGCTGTCGATCATCGCCGGCATGAAGTTCCCCGGCTATTTCCTCATCGTCTCGGACTTCATCAAATGGGCCAAGGCGCAGGACATCCCGGTGGGACCTGGCCGCGGCTCGGGCGCCGGCTCGCTGGTGGCCTATGCCCTGACCGTCACCGACCTCGATCCGCTGCGCTTCGCGCTGCTGTTCGAGCGCTTCCTCAACCCCGAACGCGTGTCGATGCCCGACTTCGACATCGACTTCTGCCAGGACCGGCGTGACGAGGTGATCCGCTACGTGCAGGAGCGCTATGGCCGCGCCCAGGTGGCGCAGATCATCACCTTCGGCACGCTGCAGGCGCGCGGCGTGCTGCGCGACGTCGGCCGCGTGCTCGAACTGCCCTATGGCCAGGTGGACAAGCTCTGCAAGCTGGTGCCGCAGAACCCGGCGGCGCCGATCAGCCTCGACAAGGCCATCGAGGGCGAGCCGAAGCTGCAGGCGGCGCGCGAGGAGGATCCGGTCGTCGCCCGCCTCTTCGATATCTCGGTGAAGCTCGAGGGCCTCAACCGCCACGCCTCGACCCATGCCGCGGGCCTCGTCATCGGCGACCGGCCGCTGGTCGAGCTGGTGCCGCTCTACCGCGATCCCAAGACCGACATGCCGGTCACCCAGTTCAACATGAAGTGGGTGGAACAGGCGGGCCTCGTGAAGTTCGACTTCCTTGGCCTGAAGACGCTGACCGTGCTGCAGAAGGCGGTGGACCTCATCCGCCGGCGCGGCATCGCCATCGACCTCGCGTCGATCCCCCTGGACGACGCGAAGACCTACGACATGCTGGCGCGCGGCGAGACGGTCGGCGTGTTCCAGGTGGAAAGCGCCGGCATGCGCAAGGCGCTCGTCGAGATGAAGGCGAGCCGCTTCGAGGACATCATCGCCCTCGTCGCGCTCTACCGGCCGGGCCCGATGGCGAACATCCCGGTCTATTGCGCCCGCAAGCACGGTCTCGAAAAGGCCGAATATCCGCATCCGCTGCTGGAACAGGTGCTGTCGGAGACGCATGGCATCATCGTCTACCAGGAACAGGTGATGCAGGCGGCGCAGATCCTGTCGGGCTATTCGCTCGGCGAAGCCGACCTCCTGCGCCGCGCCATGGGCAAGAAGATCAAGGCGGAGATGGACAAGCAGCGCGAGCGTTTCGTCTCGGGCTGCCTCACCAACGGCATCACCCAGGCCAAGGCTGACGAGATTTTCGATCTCCTCGCCAAGTTCGCGGGCTACGGCTTCAACAAGAGCCACGCGGCCGCCTATGCCCTCGTCTCCTACCATACGGCCTATCTGAAGGCGAACTATCCGGTCGAGTTCATGGCGGCGTCCATGACGCTCGACCTGTCCAACACCGACAAGCTCTCGGAATTCCGCCGCGAGGCCGTGCGGCTCGGCATTCCCGTGGACCCGCCGAGCATCAACCGTTCCGGCGTGCATTTCGACGTGGCCGAGGGGCGCATCCTCTATGCGCTGGCGGCGGTGAAGGGTGTCGGCGCCCAGGCGGTGGAGGCCATCGTCGAGGCGCGCGGCGATCGGCCGTTCCGCGACCTCGGCGATTTCGCCCAGCGCATCAATCCGCGCATGCTGAACCGCAAGACGCTCGAGAACCTCGCGTCCGCTGGTGCCTTCGACGACCTGGAGCCGAACCGGGCGGCGGCCTCGGCGGCCATCGACCAGGTGCTGGCCGAGGCGCAGCGGCAGGCGGAGGGCCGGGCGCTCGGCCAGGACGAGCTGTTCGGTGGCTCCGGCGCGCCACTGATCCGGGTGCCGAAGGTCGAGCCGTGGCTGCCGGCGCAGAAGCTCGACGAGGAGTACAAGGCCATCGGCTTCTTCCTCTCGGGCCATCCACTGGACGACTACCAGGCGGCGCTCAAGCGCCTGAGGATCGAGCCCTTCGCGCAGTTTTCGCGCAGCGTCCGGCAGGGTGCGAGCGCCGGCCGGCTCGCCGGCGTCGTCACCGCCCGGCAGGAGCGGCGCACCAAGACCGGCAACAAGATGGGCATCGTCACCTTCTCCGACCCTTCAGGCCATTTCGAGGGCGTGCTGTTCTCCGAGGGGCTGGCGCTCTATCGCGACCTGCTGGAGCCCGGCAAGGCCGTGCTGCTGGCGGTCGGGGCGGAGCTGCAGGGCGAGGAGGTGCGTGTGCGCATCCAGTCGGTCGAGCCGCTCGACGAGGCGGCGGTGCGCGTCCAGAAGGGGTTCCGCGTCTTTGTGGAAAGCCTCGGCGCCATCGACAGCATCGCCCGCCGCCTGCCGGGCAAGGGCGATGGCGAGGTCAGCCTGGTGATCCGGCTGGCGGATGCGGGCAGCGAGGTCGAGGTGAAGCTGCCCGGCCGCTTCGCGGTCTCGCCGCAGATCGCCGGCGCCATCAAGGCGGTGCCGGGCGTGCAGGCAGTCATGGAGATGTAGGCCGCTCGCGCCCCGCCAGCGGTGCGATCAGGGCCTGAGTTCCGCGAGCCGGGCGGGCAGGGTGGCGATCGCCGCCTCGTCGGCATTGGCGAAGGCCAAGCGCAGGTGGCCGTCCTGCCGGGGGCCGAAATAGGAGCCGGGAAGGCCGAGGACGCCGCGCCCGACCGCCAGGGCCTCGGCGACGCGCTCGGCCGGGACATCCGCGAAGGGATGGCGGACATAGGCAAAATAGGCGCCGATCGAGGAAATCTGCCAGCCGGGGCAACGGCGCACCACACCCTGGAAGGCGGCGATGCGGGCGTTGATGGTGGTCCGCATCTCCGTTCGCCATCCCGTCATGGCGGCGATGGCCCAGGCGAGGGCCTCCTGGCCGGGGCGGGCGGCGCAGATCTGGAAGCTGTCCAGCACCTTGAGGATCTGGCCCATGGCCCGCGGGCCCGCCGTGATCGCGCCGATGCGGTGGCCGGGCACAGCATAGGACTTGGAAAAGGAATAGAGCTGGATGACGTGGTCGCGCCAGTCGGGGGCGGCGAACAGGCCGTGGGCGCGGTTGGCGCCATTGGCGAGGAAGTCGCGGTAGGTCTCGTCGATGATGAGGGCGAGGCCGCGGCGGCGGGCGAGGGCGGCAAAGGCGGCGATCACCCCTTCCGGATAGATGGCGCCGGTCGGATTGTTCGGCGTCACCAGCACGATGGCGCGGGTTGTCGCATCGATCAGCGCCTCGGCGGCCGCCGGGTCCGGCACGAAGCCATCCTCCGGCCGGCAGTCCAGCGCGTGAACGCCGATCCCCAGCATCTGCAGGGTCATCTGGTGGTTGAAATACCAGGGTGCCGGCAGGATGACCGAGGAGCCGGGACCCGACACGGCCAGGACAGAGGCGAGAAAGGCGAGATTGCAGCCGGCGGTGATGGCGACATCGCCCGCGGCGACATCGCCGCCATAGAGGGCGGTCACCTCGGCGGCATAGGCCTCGCGTAGCGGCGCGTCGCCGAGGATGGCACCGTAGCGGGCGACGTCGGGGCGTCCGGCCGCGGCCGCCAGCCGCTCCAGAAGAGCGGCCGGGGGCGGAGAGCCGGGCGCGGCCTGTGACAGGTCGATGGCGGGACCATGGGCTCCGTCATAGCGCGCCATCCAGGCGCGAGCGGCGGGGATGGGCGGGGTGCCGGTGTCGACGACGTTCGGATTGAGAGGCAGCAAGCGGATTACCACACGCCCGTGTTCGGCATCGAGGCCCAGGGTTCGGCCGCGGGTTTGGCCTCGCCCTTCTGCAGGATCTCGATGGAGATGTTGTCGGGGGAACGGACGAAGGCCATGCGGCCGTCGCGGGGCGGACGGTTGATGACGACGCCGGCCTTCATCAGCTTCTCGCAGGTGGCATAGATGTCGTCGACCTCATAGGCGAGGTGGCCGAAATTGCGGCCGCCCGTATAGGCCTCGGGCTCCCAGTTGTAGGTCAGCTCGAGCATCGGCGCGTCGCGGCGGCCGGCGGCGATGTCAGCTTCCGCCGCGGCCTTGTCCTCGGGTGCGCAGAGGAAGACGAGGGTGAACTTGCCCTGCGGAAATTCGTTCTTTCGAACCTGAACCAGGCCGAGCTTGTTGCAGTAGAAATCAAGCGACTGGTCGAGATCGGTCACGCGGACCATGGTGTGCAGGTAGCGCATCGTAGGGTCCTCGGTCTGGCGGAGGCAGCGTTGATGGAAGCGGAGTTGAAGACGGTCACGAGCCATCTGGCAAGTCTCGTCAGGCAGTCCTGCCGTGCCGTGGCCTTCACGGGGGCGGGCATCTCGACCGAATCGGGGATTCCCGACTTCCGCTCGCCGGGCGGGCTGTGGACGCAGAACAAGCCGATCCCGTTTCAGGCCTTCGTGGCGAGCCGCGAGGCGCGGGCCGAGGCCTGGCGGCGCAAGTTCACCATGGACGACAGCTATCGCGGCGCGAAGCCCGCCCGCGGCCACCGCGCGCTGGCCCGCATGATCGCGGCCGGTCGCCTGCATGGAATCATCACGCAGAATATTGATAATCTGCATCAGGATGCGGGCCTAAACGATGATCATGTAATCGAAATCCATGGGAACGGAACCTATGCCACCTGCCTGTCCTGTGCGCGGCGCTACGAACTGGGCTGGGTGCGCGAGCGCTTCGAGGCGAGCGCGGTGGCGCCCGACTGCGAGGCCTGTGGCGGGCCGGTGAAGTCGGCGACCATCTCCTTCGGACAGGCGATGCCCGAGCGGCCCATGCGGCGCGCCATCGGCTGGTCGACCGATTGCGACCTGTTCCTGGCGATCGGGTCCTCGCTGGTTGTGCATCCGGCGGCGGGGCTGCCCGTGGCGGCGAAGGAGAGCGGGGCGCGGCTCGTCATCCTCAACCGCGAGGCGACGCCGCTCGACGATCTCGCAGACCTCGTCATCCGCGCCGACATCGGCACGGTGCTCGATGCCCTCGCCGGCGAACTCGATGACGGGCAGGACCACTGACCAGCGTCAACGCCTCGTGCACCAAAGTGCAGCGGAAGTGGTGGAACACCTGAATTTTGGGCTTTGCGACGGCAGGACCGATGTTATCCTCATTTCCGAGAATCAGGGTGGGGTGGGATCGAGGCCAAGATCCCGAGAGCGCGGCGGTGAGAGTTATGACGTCGGATGGTTCCGATGCGGATGGCCTCGGCGGCAAGACTGGCCTTCATCTGCGGGCTGACGACCAGTCCGTTTCGGAAGCCGTTCCGGCCGATCTGATCGAGGTCGCAGGCGCGATCAAATGGTTCGATGTCGCCAAGGGGTACGGTTTCATCGTCCCCGACGGCGGCGGGGCCGATATTCTCCTGCACGTGACGACCCTGCGCCGCGATGGCTTCCAGACCGCCCATGAAGGCGCTCGGGTCGTGGTCGAGGCGACAGCGCGGGCCCGCGGACTGCAGGCCTTCCGTGTCCTGTCGATGGACGATTCCACGGCCATTCATCCCGCCCAGCTTCCGCCCCCGCGCACCCACGTCGCGGTGGTGGCGACCAGCGGCCTGGAGCGGGCGGAGGTGAAGTGGTTCAACCGGCTGCGCGGCTTCGGCTTCCTGTCGCGGGGACCCGGAACGCCCGACATCTTCGTCCACATGGAGACCCTGCGCCGCTACGGCATGACCGAGCTGAGACCGGGACAGTGGGTGCTCGTGCGCTTCGGCGACGGCTCGAAGGGGCTGATGGCGGCCGAGGTCCGGCCCGACGGGGCTCCCTTCCCAGCCTCGCACTGAGCGGCTAGAACAGCGGCCATGCTCATCGATCGCCGCAGCCTGATCGCCGCCGGTTTCGTCCTGCCTGCCGCGCCGTTGCTGGCGCGGGGCGACGTGACCCGCCTGACCATCGTCACCCGGGCCGGGGTCCGCCATCCCTTCCAGCTCGAGATCGCCAACACGCCGGAATCGCGCTCGCGCGGGCTGATGTTTCGCCGCGAGCTCGCCCCGGACCGCGGCATGCTGTTCGAGTTCGGCGCGCGCGAGACCGAGATCAGCATGTGGATGAAGAACACCTACATCTCGCTCGACATGATCTTCATCCGCGCGAACGGCGTCATCGGCCACATTGCCGAGAACACCACACCGCTCTCCGAGGCGACGATCTCGTCGAACGGTCCGGTGAAGGGCGTGCTCGAGGTCATCGGCGGCACGGCGACGCGGCTCGGCATCGCCGCCGGCGACCGTGTCGAGCATCCCTTCTTCGGCGGGTGAGCCGGCAAGGCGCGGGCCGAGCGCATCGCGCTTGCCGCTGTCCCCTCGCTCGGCTATTGCCTCAGGCGACGGGGCGTAGCGCAGCCTGGTAGCGCGAGAGTTTTGGGTACTCTAGGTCGCTGGTTCGAATCCAGTCGCCCCGACCAGATCCGGAGGAAAATGTGGTCGCCCGTATCTTCAAGCCGGCCAAGACCGCCACCCAGTCGGGACTTGCCAAGACCGATCACTGGCGCCTCGAGTTCGAGCCCGCGGCGCCCCGCACCGTCGAGCCGCTGATGGGCTATACGAGTTCGACCGACATGGCGCAGCAGCTGCGGCTCACCTTCGACACGAGGGAAGAGGCCATCGCCTATGCCGAGAAGAACGGCATCGCCTATCAGGTCTTCGAGGCCGAGGTTCCGAAGCGGCGCCTCGCCGCCTATTCGGACAATTTCAAGTTCAACCGGGTCGGCGCCTGGACCCATTGAGGCCCCGGCGCGGACCCGGCCGGGGTCCCGTAGCTCAGCTGGATAGAGCATCTGCCTTCTAAGCAGAATGTCGCAGGTTCGAGCCCTGCCGGGATCGCCATTCCACCGGGATTTGCATCGGCACCGCGCACGGCGCATGCGGTCACGCACCACCTTTTTCGGCTCATTCCTGCTGCGGCGCACAGGATTCTGTGCCGCATACGCATAGTTCCGTATGCCGCGGGATTTGTTCGCGCACCTACAGTGGCGCCAGATGCGGTCCTGCTCCAAAGGGCCGCCAGAGGAGAATGACGATGTCGCAACCGTCCACCCTGCGCCGCCTCATGGCGGGCGCGGCCCTTGCCGCCGGACTGGCTCTCGCCGGCCCGGCCATGGCCCAGACCAAGGTCAATATCGGCATTTCCGGCTGGACCGGCTTCGCGCCGCTGACGCTGGCCAAGGAAGCCGGCATCTTCGCCCGCAACGGTCTCGACGTGACGATCCGCAAGATTCCCCAGGCGAGCCGCCACCTCGCCATCGCCTCGGGCGACATCCAGTGCGCCGCCACCACGGTCGAGACCTGGATCGTCTGGAACGCCAACGGCATCGCCACCACCCAGCTGTTCCAGCTCGACAAGAGCTACGGCGCCGACGGCATGGCGGTGCGCAACGGCATCAACTCGATCCGCGACCTGCGCGGCAAGACGGTTGCGGCCTCGGCGCCGGGCACCGCGCCCTATTTCACGCTCGCCTGGATGCTCAAGGAGAACGGCCTCTCCATCCGCGACGTCACCGTCGTCAATATGGAGCCGGGCCCGGCCGCCCAGGCCTTCGTCGCCGGCCAGAACGACGCCGCCATGACCTACGAGCCCTTCCTGTCCTCGGTGCGCGCCGCGCCGCAGGCCGGCAAGATCATCGCCACCACCCTCGACTATCCCATGATCATGGACACGTTCGGCTGCACGCCGGCCTTCATCCAGGCCAACGAGGCGGCGGTCCGGGCGCTGGCGAAGAGCTATTTCGAGGCGCTGGAGATGATCAAGACCAACCAGGCCGAGGCCTACCGGATCATGGGTGCCGATGTGCGCCAGACGGCCGAGCAGTTCGGCAATTCCGCCCAGTACCTGCGCTGGCAGGACCAGGCAGCGAACAGGACCTTCTTCGCCGGCGAGTGGCGCACCTTCTCCGAGAAGGCCGCCGACCTGCTGCTGGAACTCGGCATCATCCGCAACAAGCCGAATTTCGACACCATGGTCGACACGCGCTTCATCCAGTAATCCGGCTTGTCGTGCCTAACGGTCATGGCCGGGCCACGCCCGGCCATGACGCTTTGACGGTGCCGCCCATGCCCGCTCCGGAACGGATGCTTTCATGAAACCCCTCGAGCCCGTATCCCCGGCGGCGCGCGTCGTCCTCGGCATCGCCTTCTTCGTGATCTTTTTCGCGGCCTGGGCAGCGGTCACCTTTGGCGGCCTGGTGCCAAAGATCTTCCTCGCCGATCCCGTCACCATGCTGCGCGAGGGCTGGTATCTCATCACCAATCACGGCTTCCTCGTCGATATCGGCGTGACAGTCTGGCGCGTCGTCGGCGGCTTCATCCTCGCCGCCCTCGTTGCCGTGCCGCTGGGTCTCGCCATGGGCGCCTACAAGCCGGTCGAGGCCTTCTTCGAGCCCTTCGTCTCCTTCGCCCGCTACCTGCCGGCCTCGGCCTTCATCCCGCTCTTCATCCTCTGGGCGGGCGTCGGCGAGAAGCAGAAGCTGCTGGTCATCTTCGTCGGGTCGGTCTTCCAGATCGTGCTGATGGTTGCGGTGGCGGTCGGGTCCATCCGCCGCGACCTGATCGAGGCGGCACTCACGCTCGGGGCGCGCGACCAGGGCATCGTCGGCCGCGTCATGGTGCCCTATGCGGCGCCGCAGATCGCCGAAATCCTGCGCCTCGTGCTCGGCTGGGCCTGGACCTATGTCATCGTCGCCGAGCTCATCGGCTCGTCCTCCGGCATCGGCCATATGATCATCGAGAGCCAGGCGCTGCTCGCCACCGGCCAGATGATCTTCGGCATCATCGTCATCGGCGTCATCGGGCTGATCTCCGACTTCCTGTTCAAGGCGGTGAACCAGAAGCTGTTCCCCTGGAGCACGATATGAGCGGCGTCCTCATCAAGGGGGTCTCGCGCACCTTTCCCGCGGTGCGCGGCGGCGAGCCGGTGCAGGCGCTGGCGCCCGTCGACCTCAGCGTGGGGGAGGGCGATTTCGTCGCCATTCTCGGGCCTTCCGGCTGCGGCAAGTCCACGCTCCTGCGCATCGTCGCCGGCCTCGACCGGCCGACCACCGGCACGGTGACCCTCGACGGCAAGCCCGTATCCGGCCCCGGCGCCGATCGCGGCATGGTGTTCCAGAGCTACACGCTGTTTCCCTGGCTCACCGTTGCCGAGAACATCGCCTTCGGTCCGCGCGAGCGCGGCGTGGCGGCGAGCGAGCGGCGCGCCATCGCCGAGAAGCTGATGGCGCAGGTGGGCCTCACCCAGTTCGCCAACCACTACCCCAAGCAGCTCTCGGGCGGCATGCAGCAGCGCGCCGCGCTTGCCAGGGCGCTGGCCAACGACCCCAAGGTCCTGCTGCTGGACGAGCCCTTCGGCGCGCTCGACCACCAGACCCGCTCGCTGATGCAGGAACTGCTGCTCTCCATCTGGGAGCAGCACCGCAAGACCGTGCTTTTCGTCACCCACGACATCGAGGAGGCGGTGTTCATGGCCAACCGCGTGCTGGTGATGAGCGCGAGGCCCGGCCGCTTCAAGAGCGAGGTCGCGATCCCCTTCGCCCATCCGCGGTCCTACAAGCTGAAGACCACGCCGGATTTCGGCCGGCTGGAGGAGCAACTCACCGAGGACATCCGCTCCGAGACCATCATCGCGGTCCAGGCGGGCTTCTGACGGATCAGTCGGCGGCGACGCGCGTCAGCGTCGCGAGGTTCGCGGCAAGGTCGTGGACGTCGCGCGGCAGCCGACCCTGCGGCGGGATTGAATCCGTCGGCGTCGCAGGCGAGGCCATGCCTGCTGACACAGGTCCGGCGCATCAGGCTGGACCGATCGGTCATGCGACCTGCCGGGTCCGGTGGTCCGCCAGCCGACGTCCGGACCGGTCGCGCCGGCCGACCGTGGAATTCTGACCGACGAACATCGCCGCCTCTGCGACCAGCAGAGCCTCGTCGCCGCGCTGGAACTCGCGGGTGGCAAGGTGTCGGGGCCGGATGGGACTGCGGAACGACTCGGCATCGGTCTCACAATGTTGGCCTCGCGGCCCCCCCCCTGAGGTCTCGATGCCCGCTCCCGTCGCAGCGGATCCGGTCCCGTCCCGTGAGCATTTCTCCCGCACCGAACGGGTGCGACTGATCGCCGCAAAGGTCGATCGCCGCCAGATGACGCCACGGGAACTGCTTGTTCGATGAGCATGTCGTTTCGGTCGGTCGGGCCTGTGAACCCGGACTCAGCGATCCTTGGGCCGAGCGCCGACAGCCTTTGCCGCTGAATGCGGCAGATGCGGTCTGTCCTGCACCACCAATAAGCACCCATGATGCAAATTGTCACAGATATTGATGGGCCCGTTGAAAAGGCAAAGGAACAATTTCAGAAATTGCGTCTGCTCCCGGACGTCCCGGGAGCGAGAGGGTTTTGCCTGCCTCCGCCGTTCCGGCTGGTCCGCAGGTCTTCACAGGAGAGTAGCGAATGATCAGGAATTTCGTCCTGGCGGGCCTCGCGGCCGCGGCCTTTGTGTTCGGCCCGACGGCTGCCGAAGCTGGCCGCGACCTCGACGCCATCAAGGCCCGCGGCACGCTCCGCTGCGGCGTGCAGGGTCCGTCCAACCCCGGCTTCGGCGTGCCGAACGCCCAGGGCGTCTGGGGCGGCTTCAACGTCGAGGTCTGCCGTGCCATCGCCATCACCATCTTCAACGACCCGTCCAAGGTCGAGTTCGTGCCGGTGACCACGCAGTCGCGTTTCCCGGCCCTGACCAATGGCGAGGTCGACGTCCTGTCGAACAACACGACCTGGACGCTGACCCGCGACACCGGCGTCAACCGCTTCAACTTCCCGGCGATCATCTTCTATGACGGCCAGGCCATCATGGTTCCGCGGCGCCTCAACGTCACATCGGCCCGCGGCCTCAACGGCGCCACCGTCTGCGTCCAGCCCGGGACCACCACCGAGCTGAACCTCGCGGACTATTTCCGCCAGAACAACATGACGTTCCGCCCCGTCGTCATCGAGGCGCTGGACGAACTGCGCCGCGCCTATGACCAGGGCCGCTGCGACGTCTTCACCAACGACTTCGCCGCCCTCGCCGCGCAGCGTACGCTGCTCAGCAATCCGCGTGACCACGTGATCCTGCCGGAGCGCATCTCCAAGGAGCCCCTCGGCCCGACTGTCCGCCAGGGCGACGAGGAACTCACCAACATCGTGGCCTGGACGGTCTTCGCCCTGATCGACGCCGAGGAATTCGGGATCACCCAGGCCAATGTCGACCAGATCGCCGGTTCGGCCACCGATCCGCGCATCCGTCGCCTGCTCGGCGTTGAGCCCGGCATGGGCACGGCGGTCGGCGCGGCCAACGATCAGTATGCCCGCACCATCATCAAGGCCTTCGGCAATTACGGCGAGATGTTCGAGCGCCACCTCGGCGTCAACACGCCGCTCGGCCTCGAGCGCGGCCAGAACAACATCTGGACCAAGGGCGGACTCCTTTACGCCCCGCCGGCCCGTTGATCGGCTTGCTCGCCGTGCTTCGGCAGCCATGACCGACCGGGGCGCGCGCGCCCCGGTTCCTCTTTGCCGGGCATGCCATTTGCGTGCCTTCTTCCGTGCCACGGCACCATGGAAGTCCTCATGAGCACGACCGAGACCCCACCAGCGGCCAAGACGGCGTTCTGGAACGACCCCGTCAAGCGCGGGATCGCCCTCCAGTCGGCCCTCATCGTCTTCGTCGTCTTCGTCGTCTGGACGGCCTGGAACAACATGTCCGCCAACATGGTGGCGCGTGGCCTCATCTTCGGCTGGGACTACCTCGGCCGTCCCGCCAATTTCGCGATCGGCGAGGGGCTCATTCCCTTTGCACCGACCGACAGCTACGGCCGCGCGGTCGTGGTGGGTCTTCTCAACACGCTGCGGATCGCGGTGATCGGCATCGTTCTCGCCACCCTTCTCGGTGTCGCTGTCGGCGTCATGCGCCTGTCCTCCAACCCGCTGCTGGCGCGCCTGGTCGCCGGCTATGTCGAGGTCGTCCGCAACACGCCGCTGCTGCTGCAGCTCTTCCTCTGGTACGCCATCATCAATACCCTGCCGGGTCCGCGGCAGGCTCTGCCGCTGGGACCGGGCATGTTCCTGTCCAACCGTGGCATGAAGGTGCCATGGGTCGAATGGTCACCGGTATTGTGGCCGGTCATCTGGGCCTCCGTAGCCGGCCTTGTCGCTGCCGTCATCGCCGCCCGCGCGCTGAGGCGTCGCCGCGAGGCCACCGGCGATGCGCCGCCGACCCTCCCCATCGCCGCCGCGCTGATCATCGGCTTGCCCTTTCTGGCGCTCGCCTTGCTGGGCTTCCCGGCGACCCTTTCCGTGCCGGTCCTCCAGGGCTTCAACTTCACTGGCGGCATCGAGCTGTCCCCGGAGTTCGTCGCCCTGCTGCTCGGCCTTGTCCTCTACACAGCGGCCTTCATCGCGGAGATCGTCCGCGGCGGTATCGTCTCCATCTACAAGGGACAGTGGGAGGCCGCCCGGGCACTCGGCCTGCCGGCGCCACGCATCATGCGGCTCGTGATCCTGCCCCAGGCGCTGCGGGTGATCATCCCGCCGCTTACCAGCCAGTATCTCAATCTCACCAAGAACTCGTCGCTGGCGGTGGCGATCGGCTACCCGGATCTCGTCCACGTCTCCAACACGACGATGAACCAGACCGGCCGCGCCGTGGAGGTGATCCTCGTCTTCGCCCTGGTCTATCTGACGATCTCGCTGCTGACCTCGGGCTTCATGAACTGGTACAACGGCCGTGTCGCGATCCGGGAGCGCTGACGCCATGAACCGCCCCGTCGCCCCGGACGCGCTCGTCCACTACGTCGCCAGCGAGAAGTTCGCGGACCTGAAGCCGCCGGCGAGCGTCCTGCCGTCATGGCCGGTCGCGCTGTTCCGGACCTATTTCGGCACTCCCGGCACCGCGGCGATCACGCTCGTCTGCCTCGCTCTGCTCGCCTGGACGCTGCCGCCCTTCCTGTCCTGGGCCTTCATCAACGCCACCTGGACGGGCACAGCCGCCCAGTGCCGGGAGGCCGGCGGGGCCTGCTGGGCCTTCATCGGCGAGAAGTTCTGGTTCTCGGTCTTCGGCCTCTATCCCTTCGAACAGCGCTGGCGGCCGGCGACCGTCCTGGTGATCTTCGCGGTCATGGTGGCCCTCTCGACGCAGCGCCTCTTCTGGCGCCGCGAAATCGTCTATGCTTGGCTCGCGGTCCTCGCGGTCATGTGGGGCCTCATGGGCGGCTCGGTCCTCGGCATCCCGATCCCCGGCCTTGAGCCGGTGGCGACTCGGCTCTGGGGCGGCTGGCTGGTCACCATCTTCCTGTCGGTCTTCGGCCTCGCCATGGCCTATCCCATCGGCATCATGCTGGCACTCGGGCGGCGCTCGCGGCGGCCGGTCGTTCGCGCCCTGTCGGTGGCCTGGATCGAGTTCATCCGCGGTGTCCCGCTGATCTCACTCCTCTTCATCGCCACCTTCATCGTGCCGCTTTTCATGCCGCAGGGCGTCGAGATCGACCGGCTGATCCGCGCCCAGATCGCCTTCATCGTTTTCGCCGCGGCCTATATGGCGGAGGTCTTTCGCGGCGGTCTGCAGGCGATCCCGAAGGGCCAGTTCGAGGGCGCACAGTCGCTGGGCCTGAACTATGCCCAGACGATGCGGTTCATCGTCCTGCCACAGGCGCTGAAGATCACCATTCCGGCGCAGGTGAACACCTTCATCGGCCTGTTCAAGGACACGACCCTGGTCCTCATCATCGGGATCTTCGACTTCTTCACGACGCTGCGCTCGGCGCTGGGTGATTCCAACTGGCTGGGCTTCGCCACGGAGGCCTATCTCTACGCCGCCTTCGTCTATTTCATCGCCTGCTACACCATGAGCCGCTATTCGCAGCGCCTGGAGACGGACCTCAACCCCGAAAGGGTGCGCTGAGGCGGGTCAGAGGACCAGCGCTCCCGGCGCCGCCGCATCCATGGGCCATTTCGGCCTGGCGATCCGCGTATAGGCATGCTTCTCGTAACGCTGGGTCGAGGGACCCTGCGTCTCGGAGTAGAAGACCTGGAACGCGAGCGGCCCGTAGGCGGCCATGAAGTGCTGGGCCGATTTCAGAACGAGCAACCTGTACGAGGCCGGGTTCAGACCGAGCTCGGTGAAGAGTTCGCGCCCCAGCGCCTGGCAGCGGTTGGTGTTCATGATCACGGTGACGCCGCCGATCCTCACGGCGGCGAGGTCGCCGACGGGCGCCCTGGCCTCGCCGAAGCTCTGGTGGCAGTCCTTCGCGACGGCAAGCACCTCGCAATCGGCGTCGAAGGGGTCGCCGGAGAGCTCCGAGGTCTTGCCGCCGATCCTCAGCCGCAGGCGGCTGCCGGGACCGACGGCGTGGCAGAAGGCGACTGCCATTGGGTCCCAGAGCGGCGCGACGGCTGCGTTCTCGACGCCGCGGGCGACGAGCTCGCGCAGCGACATGGTGTTGTCGGAGGCCGATCCGCCGCCGGCGTTGTCGGCAGGTTCCGCGATGATGGCCGGGCCCCTCGCGGTGTCGACGGCCAGCGCCCGGTCGAGCGCGTCGAGGAAGTCGAGATTGGGCGGTGCCGTCCTGCCGCGCAGGCCGATGATCTCCTCGCCGAGCTTGGTCGCCAGTGCGTCGCCCTTCGCCTTGGCGTTGTCCGTGTAGACCAGCACGCGCGAGCCCATCTCGGGCACGTCGGCATGGGGGAAGCCGTGGACGAAGGAGACGGAGAGCACGCCGTCGCGGCCCTCGAAGCTCTTCTGGCGGGCGACGAAGGAGGTGTTGGGCTCCGAGGTGGTCGGATAGAAGGCGATCATGCCGCAGTCGTAGAGCGAGGCGACCGGACGGATCTCCTTGCGGATCGTCTTCAGCACCAGCGTCAGCAGTTCCTCGGCACGCGGCAGGATGTCGACGTGCGGATATTCCTTGAAGCAGATGATGATGTCGGCGAGGCCGACGCGCTTCGCGGTCATGTGGTTGTGGGGGTCAAGCTCGACGCCGATGACGCAGTGCGGACCGACGATGGCCCGCACGCGCTCCAGCATGTCGCCCTCGCAGTCGTCATAGCCGTCGGCGACCATGGCGCCGTGCATGCCGAGGAGCACGCCGTCGACCGGCATGGCCGCCTTCAGCTGCTGAAGGATTTCCTCACGCATGGTCTCATAGGCGACCTTCGTCGTCGGCCCCGCGGGCTGGGCGAAGAAGCAGGAACCCTCGATCAGCGTGAAACCCTCTTGCGCTGCGCGGCGGCGGGCGACGAAGAGCGGGGCTGTACAGAGCGTCGGCTGTTCCGTCGGATGCTCGCCCGGGCGAAAGGCGACACAGGTGAGGTAGTTCTCCATCGCCGTCGGGATCGGCGAGAAGGTATTGGTCTCCGTGGCGATGCTGGCCGTGAAGATGCGCATGTCTGTGTCCCGTTCGGTCGCCGCCCAACTTTCAGCCTTGACCATTCCATGGGCGCGCGGCCTTTTCCAGCGAGGGCAGGGGCGTGATTGGCATCCGCCCGGTGCATGGCTGGAGGCGGGACGTGGCGCAGCAGACGGTAGGCGTGGTCGGGCTCGGCAGGATGGGCCTCGGCATGGCCGCCAATCTGGCGGCCAAGGGTTTCAACACCCTCGGTGTCGACCCGTCACCGGAGCGGTGCGGTCTCGCGTCGCGCGCAGGCGTGGCTGTCGTCGCGACGCCGGCTGAGCTCTTCTCCGCCTGCGATGTCGTCATCGCCTCGCTGCCGACCGCTGATCATGTGGTCGAGGTCGTGGAGGGCGGGGACGGGTTCCTGGCCAAGGCCTCGGCAGGCGCCGTCTTCGTCGATACCTCGACCTCCGAGGCCTCGGTGTCGCGCCGGCTTGCCACTGCCGCTGCGGGCAAGGACCTCGGATTTCTCGACGCGCCCGTCTCCGGCGGTCCGGCCGGGGCGGAAGCCGGCACGCTGACCATGATGATCGGCGGCGATGCGGCGCATCTCGCCGTCGCGACGCCGGCACTCGAGGCGATCAGCGCCAGGCGCCTGCATGTCGGAGCCTCCGGCGCCGGCAATGTCGCCAAGCTCGTCAACAACCTGCTCGTCGGTGCGCACCTGCTCACCGTCTCGGAGGCCGTGCGCCTCTCGGAAGCGGCCGGCGTGCCTGCCGCGGACGTTCTGGCAGTGGTCAATGCGGCCTCCGGTCGCTCGGCCGTCTCCGAGATCAACTATCCGCGCTGGGTGCTGAACGGCGCCTTCGATTCCGGTTTCACCATGGGTCTGATGCGCAAGGACGTACGCCTCGCTGCAGCCCTCATCTCCGAGGTCGGCGCCGACCTGCCGGTGAGCGACCTCGTCGCCCGGATCTGGGCCGACAGCGCCGCTCGCCTCGCCGATGGCGAGGACTTCAACCGCATCGTTCAGGACGAGCCGAAAGCATGACCGCACACCACCGCCCCGACACGGCTGCCCGGGTCGCGACCCTCTACGCCTCGCTGGTTCCCGGCGGCGTCATCGGCAGCCGCATCGCCGGCGAGACGCTGGCGGGGGCCGGGGAGACGATCACCCTCGTCGACCCGGTGACGGGAACGCCCTTCGCCAGCTACCGCGACGGCGGCGAGGCGGCGGCGAACCAGGCACTTTCCGCCACGACGGAGGCCTTCGCCGCCTGGATGGCGATGCCGGCCCCGGCGCGCGGCCGCATCATCTGGGCGATCGGGCAGGGCGTGCGGGTGAAGGCCGCCGCCCTCGCGGAACTTGAGACGCTCGCCTCCGGCAAGCCGATCCGCGACACGCGCGTCGAGGTCGCCAAGGTCGCGGAGATGTTCGAGTACTATGCCGGCTGGGCCGACAAGCTCCATGGCGACGTCATTCCCGTGCCGACCTCGCACTTCAACTATGTCCGCCGCGAGCCCTTCGGCGCCGTGGTGCAGATCACCCCGTGGAACGCGCCGATCTTCACCGCCGGCTGGCAGATCGCCCCGGCGATCGCGGCCGGCAATGCCGTCGTGCTGAAGCCCTCGGAGCTCACGCCCTTCACCTCGCTGGCGCTCGCCGTCATCTGCGAGGAGGCCGGCGTGCCGAAGGGGCTGGTCAACGTGCTGGCCGGCTACGGCGCGACCACGGGCGCCTCAGCCGTCTCCCATCCGTTGACGCGGCTCGTGGTCTTTGTCGGATCGAAGGAGACTGGATCGCGCATCGCGCAGGCGGCGGCGAAGCGCGTCGTGCCGACCCTGCTCGAACTCGGCGGCAAGTCCGCCAACATCGTCTTCCCCGATGCCGACCTCGACCGGGCCGTGCTCGGCGCCCAGGCGGCAATCTTCTCCGGCGCCGGCCAGTCCTGCGTCGCCGGTTCGCGCCTGCTGGTGCACCGTTCGATCCATGCCGACTTTGTCGAGCGGCTCGCCAAGGCCGCGCCGCGCATCCCGGTGGGCGATCCCATGGACGAGGCGACGCAGATTGGCCCCATCGTTCATGGCGGGCAGTGGACGAAGATCGACCAGATGGTGAAGGCCGGCATCGGCGAGGGCGCATCCGTCGCCGCGGGCGGCGGCCGTCCCGAGGGTCGCGACGAGGGCTTCTTCTATGCGCCGACAGTGCTGGACCGGGTGACGCCGACCATGGAGATCGCCCGCGAGGAGGTCTTCGGGCCGGTCGTGGCGGTGACACCCTTCGATTGCGAGGAGGCGGCCGTCGCCATCGCCAACGCCACCGACTACGGGCTCGCCGGCGCGGTCTGGACCCGCGACGTCGGCCGGGCCCATCGCATGGCCGCCAAGGTCCGCGCCGGCACCTTCTGGGTGAATTCCTACAAGACGATCAACGTCATGAGCCCCTTCGGAGGCTTCGGCCAGTCGGGCTATGGCCGCTCGTCGGGTGTCGAGGCGCTCCACGCCTACACGACGACCAAGAGCGTCTGGGTCGAGACCGCAGAGGCTCCGGCCGTCGGCTTCGGCTATGCGGGGTGAGGAGAGCGATCAGCTCTCCTTGAACCCGTAGTCGGGGATGCCCTGCTCGTTGCCGTAGTATTTGAAGGGCAGGAACTTGCCGGACATGGTGATCTTGACGCGGTCGCCCTTGGGGTTCGGCTCGCGCTCGAACTCCATGTTGAAGTCGATGGCGGACATGATGCCGTCGCCGAACTCCTCCTCGATGATCGCCTTCCACGCCGGACCGTTGACGAGCACCAGCTCGTAGAAGCGGTAGATCAACGGGTCGGTCGGCGGCATGGACGTGCCGGTACCGCGCATCGGCACCTCGTTCAGCATGGCCTCCTCGACCGCCGTCAGGCCGAACAGCGCGGCGGCCTTCTTCGCCAGCGGCTTCACCAGCTTGTGCTGGCCGAGCAGCGCGCCGATGACCAGCACCGGCGACATACCGCCGATCTCGTCGGTGATATGCTTCCAGGTCCAGCCCTTCTCGCGCTTGATGTCGAGGATCTTTTCCGTGAGCTCTTCGCGGATCATGTCCGTCTCCTTGGGGATTGTTGTGGTGGCGTGATGATCAGCCCGCCCGCGCCAGCGGCGGAGGGGCCGTGTCGGGCGCGCCC